>NZ_SRRZ01000003.1 GCF_013179805.1 Microcoleus asticus IPMA8
GCTATAGACGTGCCACTATGTTCATAAGTCCTCTCTTGTAGCGTTACTGCATCCGGGCGTGACCAGTTTGTGTGATCTCCTGCTAACAAGGGTCGTCCCTCTGCTGGTATCTGTTTGATATATAGCTGCATCAATTTCTGCCGCTGCGGTCTACTATCTTGTAGCGCTTCATAAATACTTGACCACTTGCGTCTAAATACTGGTGATAAGGATAAATCTGCTAAGGAATAAACATTGCGAGTCAGCAATATGGCATCTGTTAATTCAAACGTCGCATCTTTAGCTCTACCTAAATATTTGTAAGCTACTTGACGAAACTCTTCAAGTCTGGCATTTTTCATGTTGGCAGGTGAGTAATTGTAGTTCTTTTCTCACTTTCTGCCACAAGGGGGCTGTATTCAATCAGACACCCCTTTTTTTCTTGATCGTTCCCCATCTGATAATGATAATCGAATATGGGGGTGGGAGAGAAACGAGCGACACTCGTTTCTCTCCCACCCTTTTCATGATTATCATTATTGTATTATACTAGAAGCAGATATACTACAAAATTGTTAAAGGTCGCGGATGCTTTGAGGCTGAAAAGATAATATTTTTAATCTCTAATTCCATTTGATTTGCGTTCTCTCATATCGCTTTTAGTCTAAACTCCAGTTCTGAAGCTCCTGTAATTGGCTGATTATTTGCTTATTGTGACTTCCTGATGCACAGATGCGGTAATCGCCTATACTAGGAATAATCGTTCGCTAAGTGACAACTTAAGCGTTACTTTCAGTAATTATTCAAAAGATAAGTCTTTGGAAGCTTCTGAAGACTTATCTTTTTGACCAGGCGAAGAACTATCATCCGAACTTAAAGGTTTGACTGAAGTATTCTGCTTTAAAGTTATCGTCATGTCTGCGTGGAGAAGCTCTAAAAATTTAATATCATTCCCTAGATCCGCAGCCTCATCCTCATCCTATTCTATATCTTTAATTACTTGCAAATGTTCTTGATAAGCATTAATTTGATGTTCAAGGGCTTCTATAATAAACCTTAAATCTTTAAATGATAAATTTATGATAGTTGCCTTCCCAAGAACGAATATTTAGCAATACTTAACTACACGGTTGCTTGAAGAAGGATATCCTCTACTTGTCTAATTTGCTCCCAATCAATTGCTGCAACCCAAAGACTTTCCTCCTCAGAATATTGCACTACGCCATCCACTTCTAATTCTTCGCTATAGAGGGTGAGCAGTTGACCATTTTGCAATTTAATATTTTGGTGGCTCAAATCTTCAATTGTACCAACACAATTCAGACGAAGGCGACTCTGTTTATCAGCATTATGAAAGTCTGCAAAGATTCTAGGAGAACTCATATTTATTACTACACTTAAGATGAATTATTTGATGGGGAGATTTACGCAACTGACTCACTTAGATGAGCTTGTAGGGTGCGTCAGACGAAGTGATGGATTAATCTAACCAGGGTTTGAGGGTCTGACGCACCCTAATCTATGTGCCAGTTGCCTAAATCCCAGATGGGTTAGGAATCGTTGGTATCAGCAGAAGACTTGCTTTTTCTGGTGTTAAGCCAGTGAGAGTTGCATGATTTAAACTTCTGCCAGAAGTACGGATGACATCTCCACCTTCCGAGCGAACTTTAGCCACTGTGGTAACACCCACTTGTCTGTGAGGGATTGCTAATGCTAATTCTGTTACAGACAATTCTACTGCACATTCTACAGAAATTCCCGTGATGCCGCTCGGGTGGGTTCCTATGGCACGTTGAATATCTTCTGGATGATTACGACCACCACGAACTACTAAGGCTTCGTTGGGAATTATCTCCACATTTGTTTTAGCCATTTTAAAATTCCTAGTTTTTATATAAACGCAGGGTTTGGCCATTAGGTTGTGACCTTGCGTTTTGAGTAAAAACATAATTAATTTAATTTATCTAAAAATAATTTCAATTAATTGTTTTTCAGAGTTAAATTTATACATAACACTAAAAACCGTTATCAATATAACAGGGCGGGCCCTAAAGCCCGCCCCATCAAACGATCGATAAATTAGTAATCGAAGTCGCCGCCGCCCATGCCGCCGCCAGCGCCAGCAGCAGCAGCGCCGTCCTTCGGTTCGGGCTTGTCAACGACGATGCACTCGGTTGTCAGCACCATACCAGCAATAGATGCGGCATTTTGCAGAGCAGAACGAGTCACCTTCGCGGGGTCAACGATACCAGCTTCAAACATATCGACAAACTCATTTGTCGCTGCGTTGAAACCGACGTTAAACGGCTTTTCTTTGACGCGCTCAGCAATCACAGCGCCGTTCAAACCTGCATTTTCAGCAATCCGCTTCAGAGGAGCAGCCAGAGCCCGTGCCACAATCAAAGCACCGGTCAATTCTTCGCCCTTCAGGCTGCTGTTAGCCCACTCTTCCAATTGAGGAGTCAGGTGAGCCAAAGTTGTACCGCCGCCAGGAACAATTCCTTCTTCTACAGCAGCTTTGGTAGCGTTGATCGCATCTTCAAGACGCAGTTTGCGATCCTTCATTTCTGTTTCGGTAGCCGCGCCGACTTTGATCACTGCGACGCCACCAGCCAATTTGGCCAAACGTTCTTGCAGCTTTTCTTTGTCGTAGGAAGACTCGGTTTCGTCCATTTGACGGCGAATTTGTTCGCAGCGGGACTTGACGGCGACTTCGTTACCTTCAGCAACAATTGTGGTGCTGTCTTTAGTGATGGTGATGCGGCGGGCTTTGCCGATCATGTCGAGCTTGGTATTTTCCAGTTTCAAACCGGCGTCTTCGGTGATTAGTTGACCGCCGGTCAATACGGCGATATCTTCTAACATGGCTTTGCGTCGATCGCCAAAACCGGGTGCTTTAACAGCAGTCACGTTCAACACACCGCGCAGTTTGTTGACAACGAGGGTAGCTAAAGCTTCTTTCTCAATGTCTTCTGCAATGATCAACAGCGGGCGGCCGGAACGGGCTACTTGTTCGAGCACAGGTACTAAATCTTGTACCAGAGCGATTTTCTTGTCTGTCAGCAAGATGAAGGGTTCTTCTAGAATCGCTTCCATCCGTTCGGTGTCGGTGACGAAGTAGGGAGAAATGTAGCCTTTGTCAAAGCGCATCCCTTCGGTGATTTCCAATTCGGTGGTCATAGACTTCCCTTCT
Organism: Microcoleus asticus IPMA8; assembly: GCF_013179805.1. Lineage (GTDB taxonomy): Bacteria > Cyanobacteriota > Cyanobacteriia > Cyanobacteriales > Microcoleaceae > Microcoleus > Microcoleus asticus. The sequence continues at coordinate 3,173 of NZ_SRRZ01000003.1, forward strand.
TCCAGGGAAATCACGCCTTCTTTGCCCACCTTGTCCATTGCGTTAGCAATCATTTGACCGACTTCATCGTCGTTACCAGCAGAGATGGAGCCGACTTGAGCGATGGCTTTGGAATCTTCTACTTGTTTGGCGTGTTCGGCAATTTTTTCTACCAAAAACGTGGTTGCTTTGTCAACACCGCGCTTGAGGGCGATCGCATTTGCGCCGGCTGCTACGTTACGCAGGCCTTCTTTGACCATTGCGTGGGCGAGCACGGTAGCAGTGGTGGTACCGTCGCCTGCTGCGTCGTTGGTTTTGGAAGCAGCTTGACGAATTAGAGCAACGCCTGTATTTTCTACGTGGTCTTCTAGTTCGATTTCTTTGGCGATGGTAACGCCGTCATTGACGATCTGAGGAGCTCCGAATTTCTTTTCGAGAACCACGTTACGGCCTTTGGGGCCGAGGGTTACGGCCACTGCTTCGGCCAAAATGTCCATACCGCGTTCGAGGGCGCGACGTGCATTTTCGTTGTAGATGATACGCTTAGCCATAGTTTTTGGGGATGAGAAGGTTTGAGATTTTGGATTGGGGATGATGGATTTTAGTCATTTGTCCCGTGTCATTAGTTGTTTGGCGGCGTTCGCTTTAAACTAATGACTGATGACTAAGGACTGATGACTAATGATTAATTAGTTAACGATCGCCAGAATGTCTTTTTCGGCTAGTAAGACGTATTCGTCGGTGCCGAGTTTGATGTCGGTGCCGGCGTATTTCGAGTAGAGAACTTTGTCGCCGACTTTTACTTCCATTTCAGTGCGGCTGCCGTCGTCGTTGCGCTTGCCGGGGCCCACGGCCGCGACTTCGCCTACTTGGGGCTTTTCTTTCGCTGTGTCGGGCAGAAGAATGCCGCCGGCGGTTTTTTCTTCGCTAGCGCTTACTTTCACGAACACGCGCTCGCCTAACGGTTTAACGGTAGAAACACTCAGTGATACTGCTGCCATAAATAAATCTCCAGATTACAGATCCTAGTCAGTCAGCCGTCAGGGTCGCTATAAAAGCAACAGCCGACTGCTTACAACTGACATATTAGCACTCTCGACTCCTGAGTGCTAATTTAGCTCTAGAAAGGGGCGATCGCAACTTAGTTGTCAGTACGGGTTCCCGAACCGAGAATGAGTGGGAGCCTAGGAGAGGGGTAGGGGGGAGTGGGGGCTGTGGTGATGACTTTTGCTCGCTAACCAATTACTGTTGACAAATGAATAAAATGCTTGAACCTAACGAGGAATATTGCAGCCAAGGCTTGAGCGCTTGCGTCCAAAGCCTTGGCCTCGCTAAAATCGAGCGGCATATTTTTATCTGTGCCGACCAAACCGTGCCCAAGTGCTGCGATCGGCAAACCAGTCTGGAGGCGTGGAATTACTTAAAAAAACGCTTGCAAGAATTGGGGTTGGACAAGCCAAGTGCCGATCGACCAACTTGCGTCTTTCGCACGAAAGCCAATTGCCTGCGAGTGTGCGCGTCTGGCCCGATCGTGGTAGTCTATCCAGACGGAGTGTGGTACCGCGACGTTACTCCCCCCGTCATTGAGAGAATTATTCAGGAACATCTTCTAAACTCAAAGGTCGTTCAAGAATACGCTTTCTTGACTCATCCTTTGCCTGTGCCTCCTGAGGCAGAGCCAAACATTTAAGTATAGCGATGTTAAAGTACAAAGTTATACTGAAATGTTAAGTTTTAGGTTAAAGGTGAGAATTTTAGACCGTTGAGCTCCCAGGCGATCGCACCTGCTACAGAGCAAAAAAACTGTAGTTTAGGTTGTCTTGGTAGTCGGGCTTGGCTTGTCGCTGGTGTTGCTCAAAAGGTACGCCCAAAAAAATCGATCGGAGAAAGTGTGAAATTTTGTGCAAAAGTTTCTCAGTGGCCGACACTAAGCAATTTGCCAAACTACACTAGAAACAGTTAAATACGTAAGTAGGGAGTCTGCTTAAATTTCTCTATATCAGAAGTATCATTTAAAACTGGGGCATCAACCAATTAAACCGATCGAGATTAAATATTTAACTTGGGCTCTCCCAGAGAGTCTCCAATCAATCAAGACCGATAGTGACAACGGGCGATATTCGTCCATTAGACATCTCCAATAACTCTGGTGGGGCAGGCAAAATGCCTGCCATTGACAGGCTTTTGTGAAGATGTACCTTATAGGTTTTGGCTCCGTTCCTAGTCGCAAGACATTCACAAACGGGCGTCGATCGCTGGTTGGGAAGCGGTAACACCCGCCCTGCTTTCCCCTGAGGGCGATCGTTTCACCCGACGGCAGTCCTCCACCCCCAGCCGGGGTGTTGGCGGAGTGACGGAAAAAACACGAGTGAAAACAAGGAAGCGAGCGGGATACTTTAGCGGGAATAAACATGACAAAAGACAATAATTCAGGAGATCAAAAACGGCTGATGCTGGTTGACGACGACCCGAACTTAATCTTGCTAGTCAAGGATTACTTGGAGTTTCGTGGTTACAACGTCATTACAGCAGAAAACGGCAGAGACGCTCTAGAAAAGCTCGAACAAGAAGTCCCCGATTTGATCATATGCGATGTGATGATGCCGGAAATGGACGGGTACACTTTAGTCAAATACATCAGAGAAGACCCGCGCACGAGCTGGATTCCGGTTCTTTTCTTGTCCGCCAAAGGTCAAAGTTCAGACCGAGTAAAAGGCTTGAGCACTGGGGCTGACGTTTATATAGTCAAGCCTTTTGAACCAGAAGAACTGGTAGCCCAAGTAGAATCTTCTCTGAAAGCAGCCTCCCGCTTGATTCGTCACTCAAATCCAGGTATTGAGAGCGGCCCAAAAATTAAGGCGCGCCGCAATGTCGAATTGACTCCCACTGAGTTAAAGGTGGTACAGTTGCTAGCGCAGGGTATGGCAAACCGACAGATCGCAGACGTGATGAATGTCAGCCAGCGGACTATAGAGAGCCACGTCAGCAATATGCTGGGCAAAACAGGTCTGCACAACCGGACAGAGTTAGCTCGCTGGGCCCTTGAAAGCAAAAAGGCTTGAGCTGAGGTACTCTGCTATCAAATCAGGGGAGCAAAAGCCAGTGCTATGCGCTTCGGTATGCCTGCTGGGCGGTACGGCGGTACGGCGGTAGTTTGAAGCCCCATTAACCTGGACAGGGCAGCCGGTATTGAGTTACTGGGCGTCTGGTTTGTGAGGGCCGCTCGATCGAATCCAAGCAGGGTTAAAAGAGCCCTCTGGCGGTAGAGCCTAAAATATGAAATACTGGGGGGATGGAGTTTTCTGAAGTCTAATCTATTGCCTCAGTTAGCTCCATGTTGCTAAAATGTGATATTTAGATTAACTTCTTTCTACAATTATTAGGTCTAAGTTTCTATGACAAACTTAATGAACCGCCTTTCTATTTTTGTGGACGGGAACAATATGTTCTACGCTCAACAAAAGAACGGTTGGTTTTTTGATCCTCGCAGGGTGCTCGAATATTTCAAAACTTCGCAGCCGAATGTCATCTTGATCAATGCTTTCTGGTATACGGGTCTGAAAGACCCGCAAGATCAAAGGGGATTTCGAGATGCCTTGATCAGTCTGGGTTACACGGTTCGCACTAAGATTCTTAAGGAATATTACGATGATGCTTCGGGCAGATATTCTCAAAAGGCTAATTTAGACATTGAGATTGTTGTTGATATGTTTAATACGGTGGATCAGTACGACCAAGTTGTGCTGTTTAGCGGGGATGGGGATTTTGAGCGGGCGATCGAGCTGTTGCGATCTAAAAATACTCATATTACTGTGGTATCAACCGAAGGAATGATTGCTAGAGAGTTACGAAATGCTACAGATAGGTATATAGACCTAAATGAAATTAGGGAACATATCGAGAAAATGGATTATTAGTCATTAGTCATTAGTCATTAGTCATTAGTCATTAGTCAGCAGTCATTAGTCATTAGTCATTAGTCATTAGTCAGCAGTCATTAGTTATGGGTTATGGGTTATTAATTATTAGTTATTGGCGCGAGACACAAAACTGGTGACTGGGGGCTAAAAACCCAGAAAAACGGACAAGTAAAAATCAGGAAAACACTTTTTTAAAGCTATGAAAACTCAACCAAGTCAAGACCGGATTATTATTTTCGATACGACTTTGCGGGACGGAGAACAATCTCCGGGTGCATCTCTGAATGTGGATGAAAAGCTGACGATCGCTCGCCAGTTAGCGAGATTGGGCGTGGATGTGATTGAAGCGGGTTTCCCTTTCACCAGCACGGGAGATTTTGAGGCAGTCCAAAAAATAGCCCGATCGGTTGGCACGGAACATGGGCCGACAATTTGCGGTTTAGCACGGGCGAGAAAGCCGGATATTAAAAGAGCAGCAGAGGCTCTGAAACCAGCCGCCAATGCGCGAATTCATACGTTTCTGGCTACGTCTGATATTCACTTGGAACATAAGTTGAAAAAGACGCGGGCTGAGATTCTGGAAATTGTGCCGGAAATGGTGGCTTACGCTAAGTCTTTTGTGAATGATGTGGAGTTTTCTCCGGAAGATGCTTGCCGATCGGAACCGGAGTTTTTGTATCAGGTTCTGGAACGGGCGATCGCAGCCGGTGCGACTACTGTTAATATTCCCGATACTGTAGGCTACACGACTCCCAGCGAATTTGGGGCTTTGATTCGCGGAATTAAGGAAAATGTGCCGAATATCGATCGCGCAATTATTTCGGTTCACGGTCACAATGATTTAGGATTGGCTGTTGCTAACTTTTTGGAAGCCGTGAAAAATGGCGCCAGACAGTTAGAATGCACGATTAACGGAATTGGCGAACGGGCGGGAAATGCAGCTCTGGAAGAGTTGGTAATGGCCCTTTACGTGCGGCGCCAATATTATAATCCGTTCTTGGGCCGGGCTGCGGATTCTGAGGAACCGCTGACAAATATTGACTCGCGCCAAATTTACAAAACTTCGCGCTTGGTTTCCAATTTGACGGGGATGTTGGTGCAGCCAAATAAGGCGATTGTCGGGGCAAATGCTTTCGCTCACGAGTCGGGAATTCACCAAGACGGGGTGCTGAAAAATAAGCGGACATACGAGATTATGGACGCTGAGTCGATCGGCTTGACGGAAAATCAAATCGTCTTGGGCAAATTATCCGGCCGCCACGCTTTTCACACTCGCTTGAAAGAGTTGGGTTTTGAAATGGCAGACGATGAGCTAAATAAGGCTTTTGTCAAGTTTAAAGATTTGGCAGACAAGAAAAAAGAGATTACTGATTGGGATTTAGAGGCGATCGCCAATAACGAAGTGCACCAAGCACCGGAACTGTTCCGGTTAGAATTGGTGCAGGTTTCCTGCGGCGACAAATCTCGCCCGACAGCAACCGTAACCGTGCGGACTCCGGCGGGCGAAGAATTGACCGATGCTGCGATCGGCACCGGGCCTGTGGATGCGATTTACAGGGCAATTAACCGCGTGGTAAACGTACCCAACGAGTTGATCGAGTTTTCTGTACAATCGGTAACAGCGGGAATTGATGCGATCGGGGAAGTAACAATTCGCTTGCGCCACGAAGGCAAAGTATTTTCCGGTCACTCAGCAAATACCGACATTATCGTAGCGTCCGCAGAAGCATACATCAGCGCTTTAAATCGCCTGTATCAGGCATTGCAGTCTAATCCTGAAAAATCCTCAGAACAGCCAACTCAGATCGGAAATCAAGTTGTTGCAAAAGCACAGCGCTGATAAATTTCTTGTCAGCCATTTTTTTTGAAACAAACCGCAGACGAACGCACATAACAGCAGATATATCTCAATAAATCTGCGTTAATCCGCGTTCATCTGCGGTTTAAAATTAATTTATTTTACCAATAACAAACTCTTGAAAAATGCAAGACGAAACTTTAAAAAAAGAGCGGCAATTCCACGATGCTTGGGCATCCACAATCGATATAGACGGCATTCGAGTCAATGATTACTTTGAAGCTTGTACCGCCCCAGAAAATAGATTTATCGTCCAGCAAATGGGCGATATTACAGGCAAACGCCTCTTAGATTTAGGCTGCGGCGCTGGAGAAAATAGCGTTTATTTTGCTAAAAAAGGTGCAAACTGTGTGGCGGCCGACTATTCTCAGGGCATGGTAGAAGTTGCTCTGAAATTGGCCCATAAAAACGGCGTCAAAATAGAGGGCTGCACTGTAAATGCAATGGCGATGGATTTCCCGGACAATAGTTTTGATATTGTTTATGCTTCTAATTTGTTGCACCATTTACCGGAACCAGAAAAGGCAATTCGCGAAATGCACCGCGTCCTAAAGCCTGGGGGAAAAGCTTGTTTTTGGGACCCGATGAAGCACAATCCCGTGATTAATGTTTACCGCAGGATGGCTACTGAGGTGCGGACGGAGGATGAAACTCCTTTGGATATTAATATTGTAAATTTTGTCCAGTCTTTGTTTTCGGAGACGGCTTATGATACGTTTTGGCTGACATCGCTTTGGGTTTTTTTGCGCTTTTATTTGATAGAAAAAGTGCATCCAAATGAGGAGCGTTATTGGAAAAAGATTATCATTGAACAAGATAGATTGAAACCGGAATACTCTCGGTTAGAAGAGTTGGATGGATTTTTGAAAAAGTTGCCTTTGATGAAGCGCTTGGCTTGGAATTTGGCTGTGGTGGCAACGAAGTAATTAAAAGAAGTACAATAAGTCAAAACATTTAATTAAGAGGGTAATTATGCCAGAAACTATTACGGCTATCTACGAAAACGGGGTTTTTCGTCCCTTGATCCCTTTGTTATTGAATGATGGGGAAACTGTGCAAATCACAATTGTAGCGGAAGTTTCGCCGGAAGAACTTAAGGGCGATCGCGAAAAGGCGATTAAGTTGATGGATGTACGAGGATTGGTGCGTTTGCCAAAGAAACAGGGTAAGCTCGATCCTGTTGAATTAGCACGACGTGAAGAGAAATGGCGCGAATTGTTTGAAGAACTGAAGGGAAGACCGGGGACACCTGTCTCTGAAATAGTTATAGAGGATCGCGGCCCGTGGTAAATACTTATTTTCTAGATACCAGTGCTTTGGTCAAAGGTTACGTGCCTGAAACAGGGAGTAATTGGATTCAATCGATTACTGATGTGGCTGCAAATAACGATTTAACTATTAGCCAGATTACATGGGTGGAGTTACACAGCGCCTTGTCGCGTCGTCAGCGGGAGGGGAGTATGTCTGCTGGTGAACTTGACATAATTTTGCAAAAGTTTCGCAATGAATTCGATACCAAGTATCGAATCATTGAAGTTGACCAAGCGTTGATTGAAAGTGCCGGTCAATTGGTTGTGCAATACCCTTGGCGCGCTTATGATGCTGTGCAGTTGGCGTCTGGTTTGTACGTTAAATCTCTGCTCATGTCAATGCCAGAAACTCAACTAATTTTTGTTTCGGCGGACAACAGATTGCTGGATATTGCTCAGTCGGAAGGGTTGACGACAGATAATCCTAATAATTATCCGTAATCAAGCTGTTGATAGTGAGGAATGCAAGTCCTCATAAAAATTAGAGGACTAAAGTCATCACTAGAAACTACTTTTAGTGCGATCGTTATTTATAAGATTTCTTTCAAAGTTTTAACCAATATTTGATTTTGTTCCTCCGTACCTACACTAATCCGCAATTTGTCTTCTAATCGCGGCTGATTGAAGTATCGAATCAATATTCCCCGTACTTTCAGTGTTTGATAAATTCTTTCTGCATCGCCGTTTGGTGGCCTAACTAACAAAAAGTTGGTTTGCGAGGGCCAAACGTCAAAGCCTAATTCCTTGAAGCTAACGGCTAGTTTTGCTCGCGAAGCCTTAATCTTTTCGGCGTTGGCTGTTTTGTGGTCTCGATCGGCGATCGCAGCCGCCCCCACTGCATAGGCTAAAGCATCCACATTATAGCTGTCTTTGATTTTATTTAATTCTGCCAGCAGCGCCGGATTTGCTATGCCAAAACCCAGCCTCAATCCTGCCAGGGAATAACCTTTTGAAAGCGTCCTCAAAATAATAACATTACTGTACTTTTTTGTCAAGTTCAAAGCATTGTCTTCGGCGAAATCTACATAAGCTTCGTCGATCACAAGAATGCCCGATAACTCTTTAGCCAGTTTCTCCAAATCTGCAACAGATATGGCTGTTCCCGATGGACTGTTTGGCGAAGCTACAAATGTCACAGCACCTCGGGCTGCTATTAGCAAATCGACTGGTAACTTGTAGTCGTCGGGATAAGGAACTTCAACAAATTCTGCATCTTGAATTTCTGCCAAAGTGCGGTACAATACATAGGTTGGCGCGGGACAAACAATCTGTTTCCCTGATTCGCCCACAGCGCGAACTATCAAGTTTAATAAATCGTCGCTGCCGTTACCTACAACAATCCAATCGTCAGCAACTCCAAAAACTTTACTAGCAGCAATGCGGAAACTTTTGCCAGTTGGATCTGGATAGCGCCGCAGCATTTCTCCGTCTATTTCCTGAAGCACTTTTAAGGCTTTGGGAGAAGGCGGATAGGGATTTTCATTAGAATTTAGTTTAATAATTTTTGTGCCTAGCGGTGGCTGTTCTCCCGGCACATAGCCAGACATTTCGTGGATGCTTTTGCGAAAGTAATTCATCTATTATCTGCGTTTATCTGCGTTTATCTGCCTTCATCGGCGGTTAAAAAGATCGTATCAAACAATTAGTGACTATCCGCGTGATACCCAAATCAATTAACTTTTGCATATCCGCTCGATCGTCCACCGTCCAGGCCACAATGTCAACTCCCTGACTCCGGCTTTCTTGAATTAGTGCGGGGTTTTCCAGCAACACGCGGTACTGGCTGCTAATCAAATTATCCCGATGCGCCACAGCTTGAGCAAATTGAGTTTTGTACGCTTCTAGATTAGCAACAATGTGTCCGATCGCCAAATCGCCAGATAGCCGCCGCACTTGTTCCAGAAATCCATCGTTAAAGGAAGTAATAACGCATTTGTGTTGGATTTTTTCCCCCTTCAAAGTATTGACAAAATCCGCGACATCTGCATCAGACCACTCGCAGTGAGGTTTGACATCAAAGTAAAGAAATTTGTCAACATTTTTGAGGATAGCTAATGATTCTTTTAAGGTAGGAATTTTTTGTTGTGAAAATTCATCGCTAAACCATTTTCCCGCATTAAGTGTTTGCAATTCAGACAGAGTTTTTTCCCTAACTTTGCCAGAAACTCCAGTGATTCTATCTAATGTGGCGTCGTGAAAAATCACTGATACGTTGTCGGCGGATAGCTGGATGTCAAATTCGATCGAATGAGCTCCACGGGCGATCGCCAGTTCAAAAGCTGCTAAAGTATTCTCGGGGGCGATCGCCGAAAATCCCCGATGTGCGATAATTTCTAAATTCACTGTCTTGTGCCCTCTAAAAAATCTGCCACAGTTTGATTAAAAGTTTCCGGTTGAGTCAAAAAAGACCAGTGATTCCCCGGTACTTTTGCAACGGTAAGATTTTTCAAGTATCTTTTGTATGGCTGCATTTGCCAATCCATGCGATTTACGCCTTTTTCCGGCTGTACAAACAAAGTCTGGATATCAATATTTTCTGTTAAACCGGCAACTTTCATCACTTCTGCAAATATCTGATTTCGGGCTGCAATCGCAAATTTACTGCCCCAAGTTCCGTCGGATTTTTGTTCGATTTGGTGTTGGAATACCATTTGCTGCACGTCACTCCAATCTGCGTATTCTCGCGATTGTTTTGCTGCTGCTTCTGCTTGGGATAAAGTCGCAAATGGGCCCACACATTTGAGACAGTCTAATTTTCGGTAAACAATTGGCAGAGTGAGTTTAATGGCGGCGGGCAGTTTTGTGATGAAGATTGGGTCTACTAAAATCATACTGCAAAAGCGATCGGGATTTTGCCTCGCCCAAATCGCTGCTAGTTTTCCCGTCCAAGAATGTCCTAAAATGTGGGCGTCTGGCCAGTTGAGATGTGCCATCAAAGCTTCTAAATCTGCGATCGCACTTTCAAAAGTATAGCCTGTTTTCGGTTTGCTACTTTCTCCGTGACCGCGCATATCTGGCACTACAATATGATAGCGGTTGGACAAGTAATGGCCCAAGCTACTCCAGACACACGCACTATCTGCTAAACCGTGCAGCAGCAGCAAACGGGGAGATTTTTCTTTCCCAGTTTCTGGCTGCCATTCTAGGTATGAAAGTTCGATTTCTGGTAAGTGCAAAGTCTTACGAGTTGGCATGATTAGGGTATTTTATAGTTGAATAAACTTAATTTAACCTCATTTATACTATTTTTATTAACAGGCAAGATGCCTGTTCCACAAAGAGTGGAGTTTATTGGACTGTTTTCTTAAACAGGCTTTCCGGCTTATTTCACAAAGAATAAGTCTTCTGTTTATGGGGTGGGCTTCTAGCCCGCCCTTCTGACTTAACCTTTGCCCTTCAAACTCAACAATATAAACTGAGTTTTCTGCGCTTCATCAAAATTGTCATCGCTGACCAAAACTAGACTTTGGCTGCCATCTGGCAAGCGCGGGCCGAGGGTCATCCCTTCTAAATTGTACAGGGGAATTCCGAGTTCGCTTAAATCTAGCAGCAACTTTTTCTTAACAGGTTCGACCATTGCCACTCGCCCTTTAAAACTCTGGATTCTCGAAGTATCTGTAGCCGCCCCAACCGCTAATTGATAAATCCTAGCGCTGTATCCCGACAGCCCAAAAGAACGTTCTAAACTCAGAATCTGACCGCCACCGACAGTTACTAATTCTGTTAAACCGTTCAAAATAGTCATGGGAACTTGGTCGAGCTTGTAAAGATTTTCTGAGACTAATTGCGGCGTTTTATCGACGATGATATAATGTAAAAGACGGATTTTGCTTGCCTGTTCCGGGTCTAAATCTTGCATTAACGGCGCTTCCGTAGCTGCAAACAAACGAAACGGATCGAGACCGCCCGGACTAAAAGTTTCTGGGTCGATGGTTAAAGATTCAAAACCTAAATTGTCCACCACTCCTTGCTGCTGTTTTTCATCGCTGGCATCGGGAATATAGCGCTTTGGTATCGGCAATTGTCCCCGCATTTGCCCTGTTTTGAGGTCAAATTCACCGAGAAAAGGAGGGATACCAACATGAGTAACGCCTTCGCTGGCGACAAATACTGAGTTGCGGGGAGAAAGGGCGATGCCTTCGGGATTGATGGAACCCCAAGAGAAGGTTTCACCGTCTGCTTTTTTGAGGGAGGTAACACCTTCAACGGTAACTTTTTTTAGGCCAATATTTGCTGGGTCACTTGATGTGAGGTCGAGTCGGAGGCTGTAAAATCTCGCTTCTCCGTTTTCGCTGGGGTCGTCGGAAAGAGCGTAAAAGCGATAAGCTTTGGAAGTGACCGCGCTAATACCTTTCGGGTCGTAGGTAATTCCTGACAAACCGCCGACCGGTACTCCTTCAAAATTGATTTTTGGCAATTGGTACTCGCCCAAAAATTCTAGAGACATTTCTGGAAAAGAGCGGTCTTTTGCAACTGCGGGAGGGGGGGCGCAAGCTGTGCAAACAGTTAAGAGAATTAGGGCTAGACTGAATAAGCGTAAAATACGTTGGCGAAGCCCTCGAAGAGGATCGCCCAGCGCCTTTAAATCCCAATAATTGCTCAGTGCGGTAATTTTTTTGTTGTTGCTCTTGTTGAACTGTTTGCTTTTGTGCCATCTTTGTGACATAATTTATACCGTTTTGTAGATATGCAAAACTTGATGTTTCCAGAAGTAATGCCGAATCGCGGCAACCAAATTTTGAGAATGAGAAGTTCTGTGCCAATTGGGTGCTTGCTTTTCTTGTGGCTGTGTGCTGGTTCGATTGCTAGCGCCCAAACTAATCCACCAGGCCTCGATCAATTTTCTCCTAATCCTCTAGAAATTACCACACCCGATCCCCTAACTCCCGCTAATGAATCTTTGAGCAGCACTCAGCGGGAGGAACTGACAGGGGCTTTGGAAGAGTTAAACTTAGAAGCAGCGGCTAAACTGCAAGCTGGAGACGGCGCGGGTGCTTTTGAAATTTGGTTCCGAGAATTGCGGCTGCGGAGGTATCTGGGCCCGGCGGCGGAAATTGCTGCTTTGAGTAGGGTGGGAAGTGTTGCTTGGAGTAACGGTAAAAACCTCGAACTACAGCTTATTACCAAACGGTTGCAAGCAATTCAAAAACAAGTCAAATCCCAAGTACCACTTAATACTGAGTTGCTCCCCACCTTGGTTGCGGCTTTTCAGCAGGTGCGCGCTAAAGGCCCGACTGTAGAAGTTTACCAAGAAATTCTCGAAAATGCGCGCCAAAACGAAGATATCTTGGCTCAAGGTCAGATTTTGAAGGCGATCGGGCTAATTCACATCAATTGGTTGAGTTACGATAAAGCTGCTCCCGTGTATGAGGAATTGGCAACTTTAATTCAGGAAAACCGCGCTTTATTTGCTGCTAATTCTGCTGTGCCAAATTCTGCTGTAGTTGCGGGAAACGGCGCGCCGCCGCAGCCTGTAACTCCTCCAACTGAGGTAGATACTCTGAGACAATTGGCCTACGTTTACCAGCAGTCGAAACAACCCCTAAAAGCGATCGCAGCCAGGGAAAAACTAGCATCAGTGTATCTTAACTTACAAAATCCCAGCGCTATACCACCGCTCAAAATTGCGATCGCCAGCGATTACCAAACCATAGGTCAAATCAATTTAGCAGCTCAATACTATCAGGAAGCATACAATTTAGCCGTCCCCATTCAACAGTATGCTCAGGCTAGCGAAGCTTTGGATAAATTAGCATTGCTTTACCGAGCGCAAAAGCAGTGGGAGCCGACTTTGCGGATTTATCAAATGCAGTTGCTGTTAGAAGAGCGGGCTTACAATTTTTACGGATTGATGAATGCTTACGACAATATCGGTCAAGTTTATCAAGAGATGACGGCTTACGATAAAGCTTTGGAAGCCTATCAAAAAGGGTTAGAAGTGGCTAAAAGATTGGGACACCGACAAGAGTATTTTGATAAGAAGATTCTCAAGGTGAACAAGCAATTGCAAAGAACTTCGTAGTTGTCTGCAGGCAATAATGACAAATTGCAATGTGAGTAATTTAAATGCAGTAAGGTGTGCATTGCACACCCTACAAAATTACTTTTGACTCGTAGGTTTCTCGGGAGATAGAGTAATAAAGTACATCAGTTTCGTAATAACGAGCATTTTTTTCATATTTCATGCCAACTTTCTGTATCACCCGCTGCGAGGCGATATTTTCTGGGCGTGCGATCGCAACTATTCTATCCAAGTTTAATATTTGAAATCCATAATTTAGACTAGCAAAAGATGCTTCAGTCGCCAATCCTTGATTCCAGTAAACTTTGTCGATCGCATAGCCAAGCTCAACTTCCGGTGTTTTGTCCAGAAAAGCAAGTCCGCAGCGACCGATCAATTTACGGTCTATTTTATGTACTAAAGCCCACATTCCGAAGTTGTTTTGTTCCCAACGTTGGAGCATGGTATGAATGGCGATTGCTGTTTCTTCTTTAGTTTTAACTCCTGTGAGGTATTTCATTATTTCTGCATCACTGTAAATACGGTACAGCTCATCTAAATCTTCAGGCGTAAATTGTCTCAGATACAATCGGGCTGTCTCTATTTCGTGCATAATTTATCAGTACAAAATCTAATACACTTTCATTAAGACGACGGTGAAATGTAGAATCAATCTCTTCAATGCAGTGAACGGCATTTTGAAAATCCAGCATTTGAGCCAGCAAATAAAACCAGTGGCCAACTCTATGTCTAAAGGTATAAAGTGGCAAGTAGCGGGTATCCGCAATTGTAATAAATATGGGTGACTGAGCGCTGTATGGTTGGATAATTTGCTGGATCTGTAGAAGATTTCCTAATTTGACTGACTCTATTTGCTACAATTATTAGTTGGACTATATTGTACAGCTTTTTTGCTAAAAGCTGAGCGAACCGATCTCGCCCGCCCGCCCTACAAGCCGCGCAGCGAAAAAAAAGCTCGATCTTCTCAGCAAAAGCCCCGGAGTTTAGCAGAATACTAGCTTCTGCAATCTAAAATCTAACATCTAAAATCTAACATCGGATGACAATTTCCTCACCAGTAACAGACACCAAAAACAAATCCGGCCAGGAAACAGACTGGCGGTTATTTCTGAGGTTGGCATCTTACGCAACCCGCAGCAAACGCTTGCTGATTATTTCGATCGCACTATTAGTACCGCTAGCAGTCTCAGGAGCAGTTCAACCGATTCTCATCGGACAGGCAATTTCGGTAATTCGCTCGGAACCTACCTACGAATTATTGCGGGGATTGCCTTTATCTGCTGCATTGAATCTTCTGGCAGTTTTGCTCATGCTAACTATAACAGTTAGATTGGCACTGCAATCACTTCAAGGCTATTTAGTCACGAAAGTAGGGCAAATAATTACTACAGATATTAGAAATGATTTGTTCACGCACGTCACATCGCTAGCAGTGAGATTTTTCGATCGCACTCCTGTAGGCAAACTGATGACTCGCCTCACCAGCGATGTAGAAGCTTTGGGAGAGGTTTTCTCTTCAGGAGCGATCGGCATTGTCAGCGATTTATTTTCTATTTTAGTAATTGCCATTTTCATGTTTACCATGCAGTGGCAACTAGCTTTAATGTTGGTGCTGATGATGATACCAATTACCGCAGTCATAGTTTATTTCCAGTATCAATATCGCCTCGCCAATTACACTACCAGAGAAGAACTTTCCGATCTCAACGCACAACTGCAAGAAAATTTGACTGGTATTGGCGTAGTGCAGCTATTCCGCCGCGAAAGATTCAACTCTGAATTGTTTCGGGTCACCAATAAACGGTACATTAAAGCCGTTGACACAACTATCTTTTATGACTCAGCCGTATCTGCGACTTTAGAATGGATTGCTTTAGTGGCCATCGCAGGGGTTTTGTGGATGGGCGGTCAAAGGGTTTTAGCCGGTAATCTTAACTTCGGTACTCTGTCTGCATTCATTTTATTTGCTCAGCGTCTCTTCGATCCGCTGCGGCAATTTGCTGAGAAATTCACGGCAATTCAAGCAGGATTTACCGCCGTCGAACGGATTAGCGATATTCTCAACGAACCGATCGAAATTAAAGATCCAACTAGCGGGAAGAAGGAAGAAGGAAGA
Organism: Microcoleus asticus IPMA8; assembly: GCF_013179805.1. Classification (GTDB taxonomy): domain Bacteria; phylum Cyanobacteriota; class Cyanobacteriia; order Cyanobacteriales; family Microcoleaceae; genus Microcoleus; species Microcoleus asticus. The sequence continues at coordinate 18,378 of NZ_SRRZ01000003.1, forward strand.
GGGAAGAAGGAAGAAGGAAGAGGGAAGAGGGAAGAAGGAAGAAGGGCAGGTTATTCACCGTTGTTGATAACTGGACATCCAGAGGCAACTGCTTACAACTTGTCTCCGTTCGATGGAGAATTGGCAGATAATCATCAAAATCCAGCAAGTTCAGAATATCGTTTATTGTCTAACAATCCCAAATTACCCCCCAACCCGCCCAACCTTCGGAGGGGAGAAAATGCCAAATCGCAGAATTCTGAATCGGGAGAAATCCAATTTGACAACGTTTGGTTTGCTTACAAAGAAGACGAATATGTCCTGCAAAACCTCAATTTCACCATCAAATCCGGCGAAAAAGTAGCATTAGTCGGCCCTACCGGTGCGGGCAAAAGTTCGATTATCCGTCTTCTCTGTCGCCTTTACGAACCTAGTAAAGGGCGGATTCTGGTTAATCATGTGGATATTCGGGATTTGCCTCAAGCAGAGTTGCGCAGGCACATAGGAGTGATTATCCAAGATGGCTTTCTATTCGCTGGCGATGTGAAGAGCAATATTAGCCTGGGAGAAAATTACTCGATTGAGGAAATTCAAGCAGCAGCAGAAAAGACAAATGTTGCCCGTTTAATCGAACAGTTGCCTCAAGGTTATGACACGCAATTGCGGGAACGGGGAACCAATCTTTCGGGGGGACAAAAGCAATTATTAGCGTTTGCTCGCGCCGCTATTCGCAATCCCAGTATTTTAGTTCTAGACGAGGCAACGGCTAGTTTGGATGTGGGAACCGAAGCTTTAATCCAAGAAGCTCTAGAGCGTTTGATGGCAGACAGAACGGCGATTATTATTGCCCACAGGCTCTCGACTATCCGAAATGTCGATCGTATTTTAGTGCTCAAACGCGGGCAGTTAGTAGAGTCTGGCAGCCACGAAGAGTTGTTGCAGCAAGAAGGATTGTATGCCAGTTTGTACAAGTTGCAAATGCTGGGAAGTTAATATCTGAACGAAGAAGGAAGAGGGAAGAAGGAAGAAGGAAAATTCTCCGAATCCCCAGATACCCGGCTTCTGGAAGAAGTCGGGTATTTAAAAGAATCAAAAATAAAAAATCGGATTACTTGCCCGAAATCATTTTTCCTAGGGTTTCCGGCAGGTGAATTATATGTTGAAAAAGCTGGTTGGGCCCGATGCCAAACAATAACTGCATCGCCAGCACAATTGCTGCTAAAGCAATCGCTGTACCGATGCTGGCTTTCAATACTTTAAAAGCCCAATTAAATACTAGCCAAGATACAAGTAACGAAGCAATTAAGATAATTAGTTCTATTGGCATATAACATTTTTAACTTTATTTTAACTCTACATAACTTACGCAGCAATACCAAAGCAACCGGGTTTTTTATCTGTGTTAAAGGCTTAAATGCAGTATTTCCGTAATAACCCGGTTTCTGCGTCCAAGATTACTCTACTTATTACTTTAAGCAATACTGCCGCGCTTCCGTGTTTCCTTATAAGAAATTCCCACATTTTTTAAGCCTGCTTTAATCATTTGCTGCTCTAACAAAGCGAAAAAGCGACTTCGATCGCCCCCCGTGACTACCGCTTGATTGTGAGCTTCTGCTAGCGTCACCGGATACCCGCCGCCTTTGTGTACTTGAGCCAGCATCATTCCTAATGCTAAATCTAGCTGTGCTATATCTTGTGCTACCCATTCCGGCACTTCTATTCTAGCAATTTCTGTGCCAACGTGAACGTAACAGAAATAGACGGAATTAAGACCGTACAAATCTAAAATTCGAGCTTGCGATTTCCACAAAGGGCTTCTTTGTCCCGGTGACAGGATTGTTGCCCACAAGATGGCATCCCGCAAGGGTTCAAATTCTTGACAAGGTGCTTTGTCGGCGAAAGAAATTGTGGCGGCAAATCCGACGTTCGGGCAATTTGTCATGCAGTCTGGTACTTCGTGGGTGCAAGCTTCAAACCGTAAAAAAGATAAGCTTTCACTGCTGCGAGAAGCGCTTAAGTATCCTAACAGCGGAATTCCTGCTAAACGCAACTTGTCCCAAGCTTCTAAGATTGGCAGCAAAATTTGATCGCGCGCTTCGGTGGGTAACTGTTCCAAAAACCAATAAATCAGGGAACCGTCTACCATTGCTAAAGCTGGCGCGGGCAATTTATTGTCGTTAACTTTTGCCCAATTGCAGCCCATTTCTGCTAAAGCAATTGCTTCGGAAACTGCTCGCCGGTATCCCATCCATTCTTCGGTTCTAATTCCCCACTGTCGCGAACCGTACAAGTCTTCGGGTTTGTAGAAAACCTCGGGTACGCTGTCTAAAACTGGGTGGCGGCTTTGCCCGTAGTGCAGCATAACTGTGCCGACGTTTAGCAAGTAGCAGTAGGCTATTTCGTGATGGTTGGGGGAAATTTGCGAGCCGTCTGTGGCAAAGACTGTGTGAGCGGAGGGGGGTGCGGTGATGTAGGTGCGATCGGACAATGGCTCGATCGGCGTGGCAGCATTGAATAAAGTGCGATCGCGCCAATTCTCTTGCAATTCCACCAATTTTCCCTGTTCCGCTGCAGCCTTTACCAGCAAATTCTGAGCCACTTCCAAACGCTGGCGAGCCGCGTGAGCTTCCACATTCAAATGTTGGCTCATTCCCTGCATTGCCTTGGCTGCTTTAGTTAAATCGAGCATTGGTTTTAAGTTTCAATATTAGAAAGCTTTCAAGCTGAGAAATTATCAAAACACTTTTCAATTTTTGGGTTCCGAAGCTTGGTTATTTGTCATACACGCGGTCTGATAAACTAAAATACTTCGTACCAGCCCGCAGAAATAGCAAAAAAAAACAGTTTTTGAGGTCATTAGTACCTCCAATAGTCGCTCAAAAAAACATTATTTTGTCGATATCCTTGCTTTTTTGGGTGATTTTTGTTATATTTATTTTATAATGGGATGGTGGGAAAAATAATATTTTTTTTTCACCATCCCATTATATTAAAATACCATGTTTTCGCCGCAAAAGTCAACAAAAAAGATGTAAAATTTGTGAGTTTTTTTGACTCTGAAAAACAAAAACAATCCCACCTGCCAATAAATTGAAGATCAACATTCGCTCGGCAGCCAATCGGCAAAATCTCCGGCCAACTGCGACAGAGAAAGCAATTGAACTGGTGGATTTTGCGCTACAGATTCCCGTTCTGGCAAAGTATTGTAACCCCAATCAGCCAAAAATAACCTCACCTGAGATAAATCCGGCTGCTGCTTCACCGACAGCAAAGTTTTTAACCGATCTTCCACAAACCAAATAGTCGAATCTTTGGCAGACGCAGCCAAAAATTCCCGCAAAATTTGGTGTTTTGGCTTGTTGTATTCCTTGCCAAAAATTAACTCTGACGGCATTTGTACGCCTGCTAGCTGCAAAAGTTCCCACACAAAACGACCTTCCTTTGTAGTGACTATCGCCACTTTCACCGAACTCTCCTGCAAGGAGTGCAAGCGATCGGCTACCCCTGGATAAAAGCGGTGCAAAGACAGCCACCCAGCTAAATCCTCAGCAATCCAATTATCGCGCAATCCGTCTAACATAGCGCCGACAGACTGCGCTTTCAAATTATTTTCGGTCAATAAATGCGGTACTATATTCGGCCACTCCAGCAAAATTTGCTCTTCCGTAATTCCTGTCAGCAGTGCGCGGATCAGCAGCGGCATTTCCCAACCAGTTTCGATGGCGGGCCGCACTCGGTAAAAACTCAAAGCTAAATCTGGATCTGGCACTGTTTCGACTGGTTTCCAGATTTGACAGTAGGTACGCCAAGCTGTTTGGAAATATTCGATTAGTCCGTCACAAATTACACCGTCAAAATCAAGAGCCAGAATTGTCGGAAAGTTATTAGCCATCAATCGATTTTAGATTTTAGATTTTAGATTTTGGATTGAAGAATTGAAGAATTTGAGAATTGAACAAAGCGATATCACTGATGAATCCTGGGACTTGTTATCGGATACTATTTTTTTGTTGTGCCAGGATAAAGACGGGAGCTTGTACCCTGGCTGCTTTCGGTCATTGGATTGAATAATTGAAGAATTGAGTATGCACACACTCACCAATGATTGGTGAAGAGTGGTTATTAAAAAGACTGAACTAGCGGTTGAGCGGCAATCGATTCTAGTCCTTGGGACTGCAACAATTGCGTCCACTCGGTCGTCAGCCGCGAATCATCGGGTGCGATGCGCCGCATTTGGGCTAAAGTAGCAAGAGTCTCGTACCAAATCCCATTTTGAGCATAAGCAATCAGCCTCGCCCTCGGGTCTGGATTTGCCAAATCGCTCTTGAGAGTTGCCTGGGGTTCAATTCGCTGAATCCATCCTTTAACAATATAATCTCCGGAACGCTCTAGAGGATCGCAAGCTAGTGCAAACGACCACACATATCGCTTACCAACCTCAATATTTTTTGTCTTGTCTTTCTCAGAAATGCTAACTCCAACAATTCCGGCTTTGTCATTTTTGATAGTAGTTTCGTAGACTACTTCGGATTCATCTTCGTTTAGCAAAACAAACTCTACTTGAGCCGCCGGTTGAGAAACATATACAAAAAATGTTGGCGACTCTGTTAGCGTTAAACCAATATTGCTTTCAGGTATTAAGGGAGTAATTGATAAACCTTCGCGCAACTGACAGCCTCGATGCGTCCCCCCTTGTCGGTTGTCGGGGGCTGTGACATCTGGGGGTTGGAAATTAACATTCTGACTCAGCAGAATTGGTGCAGGCACAGCCTGCATCGGTGAAACCAAACTGGGGAGAGTAACGGCGATCGCCAATACAGCCATCGCCAGTGCAGTAAAATGTAGAAAACGTTTCATTTTTTCACCAACTTGTAGAGATATTAGAGATCGCATCTCTACTGTTAAGCCGGAGTTTAAACCTCGCGCGATCGGGTAAATTTGTCAATTTTTACATCGCAATCGGAAGACCGACAAAACTTCAAGAAATAGCGAGATTTAAAGAGGGCCAACCAGCGGTTGAGTTGCAACTGATTCCAGTCCTTGGGACTGCAATAATTGCGTCCATTTAGCTGTCAGCCTCGCATCCCCCGGTGTCTGGCGTCGCATTTGGGCTAAAGTAGCGAGAGTTTCGTACCAAATCCCATTTTTAGCGTAAACGTTGAGCCTAGTCATCGGGTCGGGATTTGCCAAATCACTCTTGAGAGTTGCCTGCGGTTCAATTCGCTGCACGAACCCTTTAACAACTAAATCAGCAGATCGGTCTTGGGGGTCGCAAACCATCGAAAACGACCACACGTATCGCTTACCAACTTCAAGGGATTTGTTGTTGCCCGTGGCAGGAATGCTCACTCCCACAATCCCGGATTTGTCAAGTTTAAAAGTTTTTTCATAGATCACTTTGTCCTCGTTGTCGTTCAACAAAGTAAACTCTATTTCTGCTGACGTTTGAGGAACATAGACAAAAATGGTGGGAGACTCTGTTACGGTTAAACCGATATTAGTTGGAGGTACTAAAGGAGTAATAGATAAACCCGCCGGACAAAGCTTGCTGCCGCGATGTGTCCCTCCTTGTCGGCTGCCGGGGGCTGTTACGTCGGGAGGCTGGAAATTAACATTTTGACTCAGCAGAAGCGGCTGGGATTGTGCCCGCATCGGTGCAAGTGAACTGGGGACGGTAGCTGCGATCGCAGATACGGCGACCGCAAGTGTAGCCCGATGTAGAAAACGTTTCATTTTGTTGTACCTTTCACTATAATATTGCAAACACAGGCATTCGCTGATGGCGACAAATATTTTTGAGCGGCTAGTCGAGGGCGCAGATACACAATTGGAACCTTGACATATCATCAATAACATTAATTAATTCGATCGGCAAGTGGATTCTCCGTCCGAAAAATCATGCCACCTAGGTCGCCAGTATAATTGCATACAGTATATCGCGGTCAACTGTAAAATTTTGTTAAAAAGCGGTCGGAGTTTCCCGGTGTTCTAAGATGGAGGAAGTCTCCGGCAGGGGGCAAAGGCGAAACAACTGCTGTTCCAGAAACGAGTCAAACTTTTATGCTGGGATAATGAGTAAAATATCTAACAAAATTCGATCGGCAGCGGCTCAATTGAGTCAAATGTATAAACCATCACTAACATTGGTTAGGTCTGTATTAATTGCCAGCGCGGCAGTAACATTATCCTTGATGGGGGCCAGACAGCTAGGAATACTCGCTCCAGTAGAATTAAGCGCTTACGATCAAATGCTGAGATGGCGTCCCGACGAAAAGCCAGACCCGCGCTTGTTAGTTGTGGGGATTACCGAAGCAGACATTCAGAAATTGAAACAGTGGCCGATATCCGATCGCAAAATAGCTGAAGTATTACAAAAACTCGAAAAAATGCAGCCTGCTGTCATCGGTTTAGATGTACTGCGAGACGTACCTTTAGGAGACGGGCGCGAGGAATTAACCAAAATTTTACAAAAAAGCGATCGAATTATTGGAGTATGTTTAGTCACCGACGGAAGCCCGGATAATCCCGGTTCTCCGCCTGCGCCGGGGCTGCCACAAAACCGGGTAGGATTTGCAGATTTCGGAGTCGATCCGGGCGGCATACTCCGCAGAGCTTTATTATTTATGAAACCGCCGACAATAGAGGGCAAATCCTCGGTGGAAAAACATCTTTGTAATGACAATTCTCAAGTTTTATTTTCATTCAACCTCCAGCTAGCACTCCGCTACCTGCAAGGACAAAAAATCTCTCCCAAACTGGCACCAGATCAATCTTTATGGCTGGGAAAAACCCAATTAAAAAAATTAGAAAGCAATGACGGAGGATACAGAAATACCGATGCCAGAGGATATCAAATATTAATTAACTATCGTTCGAGGCAGCAGGTGGCAAACCAAGTCAGAATTACGGATGTTTTAGAAGGGAAAGTTGACCCGAATTTAGTTAAAGGTAAAATAGTGCTCATCGGTTATACCACAGAAACCGTTAAAGATTTCTTTTATACTCCTTACAGTGGGCGACAGCAAAGTAAGCAATTCATGCCGGGTATTGTGGCACACGCACAAGTAGTCAGCCAAATTTTGAGTACAGTTTTAGACAACAGACCGATGTTTTGGTTTTGGCCGGAATGGGGAGAAATCTTGTGGATTGCGGCATGGTCAATTGTGGGAGGAACCTTGGCATCGCGGATGGCTCACCCAGTGCGGTTGGCGGTGACATTCGGAGCAATACTGTCTGGGTGTTGCGCGATTAGCTTTGGGATTTTTCTGTTGGGAGGGTGGGTGCCTGTGGCAGCCCCAGCCTTAGCATTAATCGTAACTGGCGGTAGCATAGTATCAGCAGACAGATTTAATAAAGCCGGATACGGAAAAGCAATTAGCGATCGAGTAAAACAAGCCTTCAAAATCGAAATAGACCAAGCCAAAAAAGAACAGCAAGTCGCAGAAATCACAGAATCTGATTTCTTTAAAGAATTGCAGCAAAAGAAAGATAAACTGAGGATTAGCAAACAAGAAACCTCTGAAAAAGCACCTTCCGATCCCCAAGAAATAACTGCTAGTAACGCAGAGCTTGCCAAAGGGCAAAGTCAGGCAGATGAATACTTAGCTCAGTTGCAGGAAAAAGCCACACAGCAGAAGCAGCGCGCCGCCGTGACTGAATCGGAAAGCGGCTCAAAAACGGTTACCCCGATCGATGCGGGCGGCGGTGCTAGTTTAGCCGAAACCAAACCAGATGACGAGTTCAGCGATTTGCAAGCCAAAGCCAAACAGATGCGGGAGCGCAGGGGCGCAGAAAAGAGGATAAAAGATGAAAAAATGGATAGTTTAACAGACAAGGAGGATTTGGGGGACAAGGAAGAATGACAGAGAACTCGACTGCATCGAGAATTGCATCATAATGGGTTCTCGCCGTTTCTTACCCTCATACGCAGATCATGTCCAAAATCATCTCTGTCCACTCTTACCGGGGCGGAACTGGCAAATCGAACACGACAGCAAACCTGGCATCTATTATCGCTCGCGGTGGCAAGCGGGTCGCCATTGTAGACACAGACATTCAATCGCCCGGGATTCACGTGCTGTTCGGTTTCAGCGAGAGCAACATGGATCGCTGCCTGAACGATTACCTGTGGGGCCGGTGTCCGATGGCGGATACGGCCTACAATGTGAGTTCGCTGCTGCCAAAATTAGCCAGTAACGGCAGCCTCTACCTGATTCCTTCAAGCATTAAAGCAGGCGAGATAGCGCGAGTTTTGCGCGAAGGCTACGATGTGGGGCTGCTTACCGACGGCTTTCAAGAACTGATCGAGGTTCTGGACTTAGACTACCTATTTATCGACACGCACCCGGGGCTCAACGAAGAAACCCTCCTCAGCATCACCATTTCCGACATCCTGCTGTTGATTCTGCGTCCGGATCAGCAAGATTTTCAGGGCACGGCTGTCACGGTAGATGTGGCCCGCAAATTAGAAGTTCCCAAGATTTTGATGACGATCAACAAAGCCCCAGAATCCCTAGATTTTGAGGATTTGAAGCAGCAAGTAGAGAGTATTTACAACATCCCAGTTGCAGGGGTGCTGCCCCACAGCGACAAGATGATGCTTCTCGCCAGCAAGGGGGTGTTTGCCCTGCACTTCCCTAAAGATCCTCTAACTAAGGTGGTGGAAGGGATTGCGAAACAGATTGTGGGATAATTGGTGCAGCGAATGTCGATCGCCCGCCCAAGAGTGAGTTTCGATCTCAATTCCTCCCGAGCGATGTCCTCCTGCGTATCCGGCTGCCGGCGGAGGAACTTTCAAAGGCGAAAATATTTGGTTAAAGACTCAGGAGAATGGCGACAAAATGAGATACAAATAGATTATGAGAATTTGTTAAAAAACTTTAGGAGGAGAACTCATGGATTTTGACTTCCGCATACTAATAGTATTGCTGCCCGTATTGTTGGCGGGCGGCTGGGCTGCGTACAACGTCGGCACTATAGCTCTCAAACAAGTGCAGAAATTGTTGAACAAGCAAGCTTAAACTCAGCCTCTTTTCAGGTAATCCCGCAGCCGACTGTTTATTGAGATACAAAAACAGCCGGCTGATTTGTGCATTGGCTCTGCTGAACTAATGGCTGATTTTTGGCAAGCGGGCAATTTACGGCCCCAGAGAGATGGGGCAAAAGCAAAAGAAAAGTTATATTAAAAAGCTTGCCATAAACTGGGTGCAATTGACAAAAAGACGTCTTTGCAGCAGGCGATCCCCGGTACAAGAACCCGGTTTATTCGCGAGGCGATCGCGTAACTTCAGATTTTGATGTTTTGGGCTCTCCTCTACACTTGTGAGTAGAACCCAAAACAAATATTTGGCAAGCACGTTCCCGCAGAAAATATGAGACAATCACAAAAGTATTTGCCCTGACAATCGCCCTAAAAACTGCGAAGTTTAACTTGTAGGGAATATCGGTCAAATTGTCAATGTTTAATTCCTATATCTTTAGATAGATTATGCTTTTTCCCCGATCGAGCGGCATTCTACTCCACCCCACATCCTTTCCCAGTCGATTTGGCATTGGGGACATGGGAATAGAAGCATATCGCTTTATTGACTTTTTAGTAGAGAGCGACCAGCAATACTGGCAGGTATTGCCGCTGGGGCCGACAGGATACGGCAATTCTCCTTATTCGTGCTATTCAGCAATGGCGGGAAATCCGCTGCTGATCAACCCAGAACTGCTGCGGGACGACCAATTGCTCGCCGATGAAGACTTCGCTAATTTACCAGAATTTCCGCTCGATTATGTAGACTTCGAGCGGGCGATCGCCCTGAAAGTGCCTTTGCTCAAAAAAGCTTGCGAAAACTTCCAAGCCAAAGCATCGCCGATCCAGCAAAAAGAATTCTCAGCTTTTTGCCAAAGCAAAGAGAGTTGGCTGGAAGATTACGCCTTATTTATGGCACTAAAAGACAACTTTGGCGGTGTTAGCTGGAACAATTGGGAACCAGAAATTGCCCGTCGAGAACCCGAGTCGCTAGAGAAGTGGCGCCAGCAGCTAAGTGCTGAGATTTATTACTACAAATACGTCCAGTTTGAGTTTTTTCGCCAGTGGACGGAGTTGAAACGCTATGCCAACCTGCGGGATATTAAAATTATTGGAGACATTCCGATTTATGTAGCTCACGACAGCGCGGATGTGTGGTCTCATTCAGAAATATTCTGCTTGGATGAAGCCACAGGAGAAGCAGCTTTAATGGCCGGAGTTCCCCCTGATTACTTCAGCAGTACAGGTCAATTGTGGGGCAACCCCGTCTACAATTGGGAGAAGTTGCAAGCAAATAATTTTGAGTGGTGGGTGCAGCGTTTTGAAGCGATTTTCGCTTATGTAGACGTGACTCGGATCGACCACTTTCGAGGATTTGAGGCTTACTGGGCGGTGAAACGCGGGCAAGAAACTGCGATGTACGGAGAGTGGATTAAAGCGCCGGGAATAGCTTTGTTGGATGTAATTAACGAGAAGTTTGGCAACTTGCCGATTATCGCTGAGGATTTAGGGGTAATTACTCCAGAAGTAGAAGCTTTGCGCGATCGATTCGAGTTTCCGGGAATGAAGATTTTGCAGTTTGCTTTCGGCGCGGGCCCTGGCGATCCTTTTTTGCCTTTCAACTACGATCGCAACTGCGTAGTTTACACCGGCACCCACGACAACGACACGACTGTCGGCTGGTTCAATCAACTGCAAAACTACGAAAGAGATGAGGTTTTGCGTTATTTGGGCTGCATCGATCCCCAAGGAATCCACTGGTCTTTAATCCGCATGGGTTGGATTTCTATTGCTAATATGGCAATTGTGCCGTATCAAGATTTGTTGGGTTTGGGTACGGACGCGCGGATGAATTTTCCGGGGAAAGCAGAGGGAAATTGGGGATGGCGGTATCGGCCCGAAGCTTTGAATGGGGAAGTGGGCGATCGGCTCAAAACCATGACTTACATCTCCGGTCGCGCTCCAAATAAAAATTGATCGTCTGGAATGGGTAGTTGGTAATTGTTAATGGGTAATATCAAATCTGTTAGCATCAAAATTATTCATATCTCTCTTCTCGACCTCTGCGTGAATCTGCGTCAATCGATTGTCATCTGCGGCCCGAGAAATTAACTTTTTTTAACCGCAGATGAGGGCAGATTAACACAGATTAACGCAGATGAATTAGATCGATTCCGTTTGCACCATTCATCCGTGATTGTTGACTGTTGACTGGATTTGACTATTCCGATGCAACCGGAATCGATCTAATTTGTAATTGTTAATGGGTAATTGGTAATTGGTAATGAGTCAATAAAGACGGACATTCTAATTAAAAGCCGTGGACTGCCAGCCATTACCTATTCCCGATTACCCATTAACACTTACCCTTCATTTTTTGGCGGTGTTGCAGGCTTGAGGTCGTCTGCTTTAAAAACTACTTCTTTGACGACTCCAGGAACTCCGAGTTGTTCGGCTTGTCCGTTATTGACGGCAACCATTACCCCGCCGGCGTTACCAGCTACAACTACCAATTGCTTTTGAGCCTGCCAGGTGCGTACAGTTCCTGAAGGCAAAATTCCCTCAAACTCTGTTTTGCCATCGACTTCAACCTGCATCCACGATTCGGCTTTAAAAGTGACGCTAACCATAACTGGTTTATTGCCAGATTTATCTAAATTTTGACCTGTTCTTGCTGCTTCCACAGCGGCGTAACTATCCGGTTTCTGATTTTGTGAGGCGCTCGATCCCTCAGCAGCTAAACGTGCTTGTTCTTGCTGCCCAAGCGCTAGTTCTTTGGCTCCCGCACCGTTTTTAGCGGTCACAGAACCGCCCATCAACTGAGATAAGACATTGACCGAACAGATAATTAGAAATGTGTAAAAGAGGTAGAGGTGCATCGGGCGCAACTGAGGCCCATCTTGCCAGGAGAGCTTGGTTCTCGATCGGGCTGGCGGTTCGATCGGGAAAAAGTCGGCAAACTGAGTTCCGTCCAAACCCATTGCTTCAGCGTAGCGCTTGATCAAACCCTGAGTGTACACGGGTTCGGGAAGTTGGTCGAGTTGACCGTCTTCGATGGCTTGCAGCAGATTCCGCCGAATCATTGTTACCACAGCTACTTTGTCCAAACAAATCGACTGCTGTTCGCGGTACTGGCGGAGTTGAGCCCCTATTTCCGCTAGCTTCTTCTGAGCTGGTTCTGGCTCTTGGGAGTGCAGTTTCTTCTTAGTTGTTTTGAAGAATAAAAACAATAAATTCTTTGTCATATGCTGTGCTCCTGGGATTTTACTGGCACGCTTATTGATGTTAGGTTGACTAGATTCCATAAATAAATAATTTCCGAATCTTCTAGGGGTCGGTAGCAGCCCGGTGGCAATATTGGCAATTCGGGCCGCTGCAATTGAATCGGGCCGATCGCTGTGCGGTGCAGCCCCACCACGGGATATCCCAACTGCTCGGCTGTTCGCCGAATCTGTCGGTTCCTGCCTTCTGATAGAATGACTTCTAACAGAGTTTTGTCTCGCGCGCGATCGAGAACTCTCACTTTCGCGGGCAAAGTCTTTCTGCCTGACAAGATAATGCCGTGACGCCACGCTTCCAGTATGGGTTCCGGGGGATCGCCGAGCACCCAAACATGATAAGTTTTGGCGATCGAGTGACGCGGATGGGTCAAACAAAATGTCAGCTTACCATCATTGGTGAGCAAGAGGGCACCGGTGGAATCTGCATCTAAGCGTCCTACGGGGTGGATGCCTTGACCCGAGCGCAGTTGGGGCGGCAGCAAGTCGAGAACTTTCGATCGGGCTCTGGGGTCGCTGCAAGTAGAAACGACGCCTGCCGGTTTATTGAGCAACAGATAAACCTGTGACGGTCGATCCGTTGGTTTTACCGGGACTCCATCGACTTCGATCAGATCCCGATCGGGATCTGCTTTTTCTCCTAAGCGAACAATATTGCCATTAACTCGGACTCGTCCAGCTACAATCATCTGTTCTGCAAGACGGCGAGAGGCAATGCCCCACTGGGCGAGGATTTTTTGCAGCCTTTCATCTGACATGACGGGAGTGTGGAAACCCCCAACGAGCGAGCGGTGGGGGAGGAAACACGACAAGGTTAATTGATTAACCGATGCTGGCAATGCTCAATTCCTGCTTGGGAATAAATTATAATCCTCGACCAATCCTTAGGGGGCGTTACGCCCTGTAAGAATTGTCCTGATGGCATGACCCTGAATGTTGCGCAAAAACTACGAGGAAAAGACTCGCCGCAGGAACAGGCTTGCACCGTGGGTTTGCGACTGGTTTTAGAGGTGTGGGTCTGACCAGACCCTAAACCAACACTACCATAAATCCCGTACTGCTGGTTAAATTTATACGCTCGATCGCAAATTTTTCCTGGGGATCGCACAACTCGCGAACTAAGGAAAGATCCCAAGGGGGGAAAGGGTGATAATTTTGCTGCTTCTGGCGTTGCTGAGGCGAGATTTCTGCTTGGTTTTGGAGTTAATAGGAGTTGAGCTCATCAACCCGGTTTCTTATAAAAATATGAGGTTTACGGCGATATATCTGTGAATCAAAGGGGTTTTTGAGGCCTGACGCGCAAGTTCTAGTTAAATTTCTGTGCTTGAATATTAAGGTTTATATTCTGAAATTATTTATGACTGTCGATCGAAACTCTCATCAATTTGACAATAGAGATGGCGCTGCTGGCTCTGGTGGGACTGTTAATCTCGGCGAGGAGCCGGGGAGACCTTCGCCGAGTCAAGGCAGCCGGATCGCGAGCGCGGTACTGTCTCCGGCGGTGCAGTTGTGGCTGCGATCGCAAGTTCAGCAGGTGGACGACTTGAAGGTGAAAATTGAGGGGAGCGATCGACAAATCTTCAGCGGTGCGATCCCCAAAGTCACGGCTGCCGCTCGCGGTGCTGTGTATAAAGGACTACACCTAACAGAAGTTGCGATAGAGGGCTGCGGCATTCGCATCAACCTCGGTCAAGCTCTCAAAGGCCAACCCCTGCGCCTCCTGGAATCCGTTCCCGTGACAGGCGTTTTGAGGCTCAGTCAAGCGGATTTGAATGCGTCGCTGAAAGCGCCTTTGCTTGCTGATGCTTTGAGCGAATTTTTGCTGCCAATGCTGCCGCTGACAGATAGGGAACAGTCGCTGAAGTTGCAAAATTCGCAGATTGCTATTGAGGCGGGTTTGTTAACGCTTTCGGCGACAATTTTGCGCGCTGGCGGTAGGCAAATTCCTTTGGTATTGCGGACTGGTTTGCGGATGGCCAGCGGTCGCGAATTGATGTTTGAAGCACCAGAAATCGAAATGGATGGAGAATTAAAGGGCAGTGATTTCAATGGTTTTAAAATTGATTTTGGACCGGAAGTTGAGATTGAAGAGTTGATTTTGAGTCCGGGGGAGATTGTGTGTCGGGGAAGAATTAGAGTTTTGCCTTAGTTAGTTAACTGTTGACTGTTGAGTGTTGACTGTTGACTGTTGACTTTAACCTTCCACGCAGAGCTTGGGAATACATACCCAATTCCCAATTCCCAATGCCAAATTCCCCCTTCCCAATTCTCAATTCCCAATTTGCAATTCCCAATTAGCGGGCGATCAAGTAAGAGTCGATCGCGGGCAACAGTAAAGTGACAAAATAGTAGACTAAGGGCGCGGTAAAAACATAACTGTCGGTGCGATCGAGAATGCCGCCGTGACCGGGGATCAACTGTCCCGAATCCTTAACGCCGGCGTCTCGCTTCATCATCGACTCAGTTAAATCTCCCAACAAGCTAGCAACGCCAATCAACAGACCAAAAGCAGCCCCAGTATACGGCCACCCCGGCCAGTGCAAATACCAAGACCCAGCGGCGGCCACGGCGATGCTGCCGCAAACTCCAAATACGGCACCTTCAACGGTTTTTTTGGGGCTGATGTGGGATAGGCTAGTGCGCCCGAAGAATTTGCCGACAAAATAAGCTCCAATGTCAGCGGCCCAGATGCAGAAGAAAGCCAGCAGCAGCGAAGTCAATCCTAAAGATATATGGCTAGAAGTTGTCCAAGACGGGGATGGGTAAATGTTAACCGGCAAATTGCTTGCTACTGCTTGCGAAAGTTGAGTTGTAGCAAGATTGGCTGGGTCGAGGCCGACTCGCAGCCGTACCCAATAGCTGGGCAAATAACCGCCGTAGAACAATCCTAAAACTGAGGAGGCAATATCGGCGATCGTAGATAATTTAGGTTGGAATAACAGGTAGAAACAAATTAAGGTTCCCGCTAAGGGGAACATGGCATCTACGAGTTCCGGTGCTAGGGCGGCAGTAATTAATAGCCCTTGACTGACGGCTAAGGTAGTTTTGGCAGCGGGTGCAATGCCTTTAGCCCTGGCTAATTGAAAATATTCCAATTGACCTAGGTAGACGATGACTCCAAAGCCGAGGGTGAAGAACCATCCCCCCATAATAATCATTCCCAAAGCAAGGGCGATCGCAACTATTCCACTGAGGATACGAGACCAAGGCATAAATGAATTTCTCTTGCAGACGGCGGCGGGTCATTCGATTTTAGATTTTGGATTTTGGATTTTTCAAGAGCACGAGTTTCTCACTTGCACAGCTAACCCCCATCCCCAATCGGCGATCCAAAATCTCAAGTCAGGCGGTCAATCCAGCTATGGTCGCCCCTATTCTTAAGTATGAAGGTTAAGTGAACTTAAAAAAGATTAAGAATTACATAATTAATTCGTGTATCCCTGTCAAAATTCTTGTCATGCCTTCTTTTTCCTTCTAATCCAGCTTTTCGCCGCTGAGAATAAATATGGGATTGACGGCGGCAAAGGTTTGACTCAAACCGCGAGTCTCCAAGCGGTTGACCGCGGACTGAACTACTTCGATGTTGCGGACTTGCAACTCGGCGAACCCTTCGGAAAGGGCGTAAAGATTCTCTAAATTCGAGGCTGTGGCGACAACTCTACCGTGGGGTTGCAAGTACCGCCAGACTTCTTGGAGAATGGCTTTAATGGGGCGACCTCCTTCGATGCAGACTCGGTGGGGGGGTTGGGGCAGGTTTTCCAGGCATTCCGGGGCACTGCCTTCTATGACTTCTACGTTGTTGAGCTCGAATCGATCGCAATTTCTGCGAATCAAGCTTGCTACTTCTTCGTCCCTTTCGACGGCGATAATCCGACCTTTGGGACACAGCAAACCTGTTTCTACGGCGATCGTACCAGTACCTGCACCGATGTCCCACACGACTGAATCTGCTTGCAGCCGCAGGTGGGAAATTAACAGCAGTCGGACTTCTCGCTTACTCATGGGAATTCCCGGTAAACGTTCAAATAAGTCATCCGGGATGCCTGGAGTGACGTAGGGCCAAAGCATAGTTATATTTTTGAATTTTGATTTTTGATTGAAGCAAGACGGCAGTTGGAACTCGCAGAAGAAATATAAATTCTCCCTATTTCCCCCAAGCCTTAATATTTACTGTCGCACAACCTTGAGAGTTTGGAGGTTTCTATCGCTACAACCTGTGATTTTGCCGCCGGCAGCAAGGATTTGTTGCAGGTAGTCAACGGCTTCTGGGGTAATGATTTCACCGGGCATCAGGACTGGTATTCCTGGGGGATAGGGACAGATGAGTTCGGCGCTGAGTCGATCGACTGCTTTGTCTGCGGGTACTGTTTCCGCTGGGAAAAAGAAAGCCTCGCGGGGGGAGACGAGAGGGGGAGAGTGGGAGAGTGGGAGAGTGGGAGAGTGGGCAAATCTTCCATCGGACATCGGACTTCTTCTCTCGGACTTCTTCTTTCTGACTTCTTCCTTCTTCCTGACATCCGTTACATCCGTTACATCCGTTACAGAATCCGTTGCCGAACTTCCTTCTTCCTTCTTCCTTCTTCCTTCTAAAAGAGTACAAGCTTTAACTAAATTGTCAATATCTGATTCTGTATTTCCCAAGCTGATAATAAATGTTAAATGTCGGGGCATGGGAAGTTCTGCGGTAACGCCGAGTTGAGAGTGCAGAATTTCATCGGCGGCAAATCCTGTAATTCCTAAATCGGATACTTTTACTGTTAGCCTGGTGCGGTCTAATGCTGCAAAACCCGGTGTATTTAACGGTTCTAAAACTGATAAGCCGGGAATTTGACTGATGCGCGATCGCGCTTTTTCTGCTAGCTGTAAAGTTTGCCCCATTAACTCTTTGCCGTGGAGTGCGATTTGTTGGCGGGCTGCGTCTAGGGATGCTAATAGTATGTAACTCGGACTGGTAGATTGTACAAGCTGCAATGCTTTATTTAATTTTTGGATATCTATGCGATCGCCCTTGACGTGCAGCATCGATGCTTGTGTCATTGCACCCAGGGTTTTGTGGATGGATTGTACTGTTAAATCGGCACCGGCTGATAGTGCTGGTTCTGGCAAGTTTGGATGAAAGTTAAAGTGCGCGCCGTGGGCTTCGTCTACTAATAACGGTATGTTGTATTGATGGGTAATTTGGGCGATCGCCCGCAAATTCCCGCAGACGCCGTGATAGGTTGGGTAAACTATCATTACTGCTTTGGCGTCGGGATGTTGTTCTAATGCGGAGGCTGTGGCTTCTGGGGTGATGCTGTTGGCAATATCCCAATCCGGGTTGTACTCGGGATTGACAAAAATTGGAATTGCACCGGATAAAATTAAACCTGAAATCGCCGATGAGTGGATATTTCGAGGCAAGATAATTTTATCTCCTGGGCCGCAAGTTGCTAAGATGGCGGCGATTATTCCGCAAGTCGAACCGTTGGCCAAAAACCGAGTTGATTTTGCTCCAAATGCTGCGGCTGCTAAGTCTTGAGCTTCGGCAATTGCACCTTCTGGGTTAAAGAGATTATCTAATTCCGGCAATTCCGGCAAATCCGATCGAAATACTGCCGCACCGAATAAGTCAATTAGCGCCCCTGAGATTCCTTGTCCGCCTTTGTGTCCGGGGGCATAAAATGGGGCGTGCGGGTGATTTGTGCGATCGCGCAAGGCATTTAATAGAGGCGTTTGTTGTTGAGGGTTTGCTAGTGACACGCTTAATCCTGATTGCTGTATTTGATCTCTAAGTAGAGCGGTATGAAAAAACCATAATATCTTGTTGTAGGGGCGGGTTGAGCCAATGTCTTTACTCTCACGCAGTTTATTTCTGTACTCACGCGCCCTCGCCATCTAATGTTTATTTGTAACCACATACTTAGTTTAATACCAAAGGCATAACTTTCTCTGGAAGTAACAGTTAATTATAGTTATTTAGATAGATGTCTTCGCCGTAATCTTTAGTTTATAATTATGAGATAGAACACTACCACAACTCAGTTATCTTTGTTATAAAATATAGCGAGGAGTGGCGAGCAAATGTTTTTGAAACATCTCTATTCGCGAGCAAAACACTAACATGATTTATCCCACTCCAGATCCATTTCCAGGCCCGCAGATTCCCAGCACCGAACCGGGGCTGCCGACTATACCCGCATCGCCACCCGTGCCGGGCCCTGTTCCCGAACCCATTCCCGGACCAGTACCGGAGCCGGTACCTGCACCAATTCCCCAGCCAATTCCTGAACCGGTGCCGGAAACTGTACCTTCGCCAATTCCTCAGACAGTGCCGGGGCCAATTCCTCAGACAATCCCTGAACCTATTTAAATTATGTTTTAGTCGATCGCGAAATTTAAGATTGTTTGTGAGGTCGATCGCAAAAACCGGGTTTCTCCAAAGTCGCCAATCTTTTTGTTGAATATCAGACTTGAAAAAACTCGGTTTTTGCCTAAATTATCAATTAATTGAAGTTGAGCGCAGTCTCTTTACAAAGGTCAACAGCCTCCAAATCAGTGGATTTGCCGTCAGAGTATTCGGCCCTGACATCAAAAACACAGCCCGCATCCGAGCCGCCGTAGTCAGCTTGATTCCACTCAAAATCTGCCTTTTCCCGATCGGCAATCGAGCCGTCTAGCTCGTTTTCTCCCCAAGTATCCTTATCGGGAGCAGAAATATAAACGGCTGTCATCGTCTTGCCGCTGTTGTTAATCACCGAAACTTTGACCATCTCAGCGAAAACGCTAGCTGCTGTCAGCGCTAACAGGGGCAGCGAGAGTCCCGGAGCGATCGTTACTTTGCTTAACAACTTGTTAATCCTTTAGCTATCTACCTCAAGTTAGATATTTATTCAAGCTTAGCTGTAGAAGTTAGAAGGGACAAGTCAGATATATTGCTATTTCTTATGATATTTTGATACAGTGATATGTTTCTAAATACCTATGCTCACCGCCGGAATTGTCGGATTGCCTAATGTTGGCAAATCTACCTTGTTTAATGCTTTGGTTGCTAATGCCAAGGCGACTGCTGCTAATTTTCCTTTCTGTACGATCGAGCCAAATACGGGTATCGTGGCAGTGCCAGACGAACGGTTGAAGGTGCTGAGCAATATTTCCAATTCCGCGCAAACTGTGCCGACGCGGATGGAGTTTGTGGATATTGCGGGTTTGGTGAAGGGGGCGAGTCAGGGGGAAGGACTGGGAAATCAGTTTTTGTCTCACATTCGGGCTGTAGATGCGATCGTCCACGTTGTCCGCTGTTTTGACAATGATGATATTATTCACGTTGCCGGTTCTGTCGATCCCCAGCGAGATATTGACATTATCAATCTCGAATTAATTTTAGCAGATTTAGCTCAAATTGAACGCAGGCTCGATCGCACTCGCAAGCTGGCCCGCAACAACAAGGAAGCTCAGGCCGAAGTGGATGTACTCGAAAAATTAGTCGCGGTTTTGAATGCGGGGAAACCGGCGCGGCAGTACAGTTTCACAGATGAAGAAGCTGAATTAGTTAAAGGTTTGGAATTACTGACCAACAAACCAATTATCTATGCTGCTAACGTGTCTGAGGACGATTTAGCAACGGGAAATAGCTATGTCGAACAAGTGCGGAAAGTAGCAGCTAAAGAAAATGCTAAGGTTGTCATAGTTTCGGCGCAAGTTGAGTCAGAATTGGTGGAGTTATCCGAGGAAGAACGAACGGATTTCCTAGAATCTCTGGGAGTAAAAGAAGGTGGCTTGAAATCTCTGATTCGAGCTACTTACGAATTATTGGGTTTGCGGACTTATTTTACTAGCGGGCCGAAAGAAACTCGCGCTTGGACGATTATCGCGGGAATGTTAGCACCGCAAGCTGCGGGGGTGATTCACTCGGATTTTGAACGGGGTTTCATCCGGGCCGAAACTGTAGCATATGAAGATTTGGTTGCTACGGGCGCGATGAATGCAGCTAAGGAAAAAGGCTTAGTTCGCAGTGAAGGAAAAGAGTATATTGTACAAGAGGGGGATGTGCTGTTGTTCCGATTTAATGTTTAGCTTTTTTAAGGAGATGAACACATGGATATTGTTTCGCTGGCAATTGCTTGGCTGGTAACTTCGGTGAGCTTTTTTATTATTTCCAAGTTGCCCATCGGGGTGGACATTGACACTTTTGGAAAAGCGATGATTTCGGCTGCCGTTTTTGGATTGCTGAATGCTTTGGTGCGGCCGCTTTTTGTGGTTTTGGGTTTTCCATTTGTGTTGGTAACTTTTGGTTTGTTTATGATTGTGATTAATGCTGCTATCTTTGGATTGGCGGCTTGGCTTGTCGAAGGATTTCGCTTGCGGTGGGGAATTTGGAGTGCTTTGCTGGGGGCGATCGCCCTCGGTTTTATCAACTCTTTGCTCTATCAGGTGTTGAGTACGCTGCCTAGTTTTCGCTAGTTAAATGTAACGCGCTGGGCGGAAAGAAGGGGCGGGTTTATTTATCCTGTTGGTCATAGCAAATATTTCGGTTGAAAAAGGTTTGTAGTTGCGCTTAAGCGCCGACCGGCGCTGAAGCGCAACTACAAACCTAAAAATTGCTTGAAGACTGTGCCAGTTTGCCTTAGTCCTGTAGTTATTATTAGCCTTCGCAGTAGTCGATAAATTTGTCTGGAACTAGACGCAATTCGCCCGATCGAAAGCGCTCGATCGGCATCCAAAGTGCGGTAAATACCCACTCTCCGTCTGCAAAGGCTAGACTCTCCAATCCATAAAATTTGGGATCGACAAATTCGCACTGATAGAGTTGTATTAGTTCGTGTCCTGCCTGACCATTAAAAATAAAAAGATTTTCCAAACAAGCCAAATATTTGATATTTGTTAACTCGGCTTTAATTTCTTCTTGAAACTCTCTTTGCAAAGCGTCGATGCTGTGTTCTCCGAATTCTATGCCACCGCCCAGAGCTCGGTAAAATGTGTCTTGTTTGACCGGATCTTCGCATTCTGACACGAAGATGCGATCGCCCGATCGAATTAATCCTAAAACAATTACGCGAACTTTACCTTGCATAATTAGTCATCAGTCATTAGTCATTAATCATTAACTGGTTCCTAGGCTCTGCCTAGGAATCAATGTCCAGAGGCTCTGCCTCGCTTTCGGAGCAGGAAAATAGGAGGCAGAGCCTCCAGATATGTGTTACCAGGCAGAGCCTAGTAACGAGTAGAATCCGCCGCTAATGAGTAATGACTAATCACTAATTATCAGCAGCAAAAGCCTCTCGACGGCGACTGTTGTCAACGGGCCAGTCTGTATTTTCCCCGCCAATAATGAGTTTTTCAATCGTTACGAATTCTTTGCTGAGTTGCTGGAAAACATTAATCAAAACATCGAGGCCGATCGCATCGCTCGTGCCCAAATCAAACCAGCAGCGAGCCCAAGAACCTTGATACTCCATTTCTCCCATATTGTGCATTAAAGCCATCATGCTTTGGTCGGCTAGATTAACATCGTAATTCATCTGACTGATATCTAAGCCTTCATCTTGAACTTGCAAATTTTCCGCATTAAATCCTCCGAGTTTTCCCAAGAAAAACCAAGAGTCAAACACTTCTTCAACATACTGTTTTTCACCGTTTGAAGGCACGTTGCTGAACTTCAGCCAAATCCAGAGGTCAAAGGGGTTAAACTCGCGAAACTCTACTTGCATAGTTTTTTGGTGTTTTTATAGTGGTGGTAAGGCTGTCGGTCCCCAGACTCCATCTGCATCTCTAATTTTATCGCGCATCGGGTCGCAGGCGCGAGATTGGCTGTCGAGACGGTTACGGGTTCTGCACTGCTGAAAGAAGATTTCGGCTACTAAACTGCGCGGCAGTTGGTCGGGTTTTGCTAAGGCTGCGTCGAAGTTTTTTCGGGCTTCCTCAAGTAAGGTTTTGTTGCCCTCTTTCCCCTGGGATTGGGAAAACAAAATTTGTGCTTTTAGATAGAGAACTTCGGGATTATTTGGGGTTTCTGCTAGCGATTTGTTCGCAAATTCTAAAGCGCGATCGTACTTTTTTAAGTCTCGATAGCCTACTGCCATGCCGCGATAAGCTAAGTAGCGGGGAGAGGCTTTTTGTTCCAGTCTTTGAATGGCTTCGTTGGGGTTGGAAAAGGGCAGGTTTGTGGCTAGAATTAAGTCCATGTAGCCTTTGATCAGGTTAAGTTCGGGGTCGTTGGGCGCTATTTTATCGGCGGCCTCTAGGTATTGAAATACTACTCGCAATTTACTCAAAGCTTGGGGCGCGCCTTTGGCTGTTCCTTCTTTGGCTATAATGTGCGACCCTTCTAGAAAGTGACCGGCTGCTGTGTAGATGTTGCCGCGCAATGGATTAGTTTTAGTCAATTTTTCGCCGACTTCGCGGGTTTTTTGTGCGTAGGAATTCATCGAGTTTAAGTCCTGCTCGATGTATGATAGGGAGGCTGCCATTGCATAGGCTAGCGGCTCGTTTGGTTCGGCTGATAGTGCTTGTTGAATTTGAGTTTTTGCTTGTTTGTAGTTTCCTTGCTGAAACATTGTTTTGAAAGCGGTTTCGGTGTTGGGGCCGATCGCCTGCGGGTTGCTGTTGCGAAAGGGATCGCCCGCTACTGCCGAGTTAATGCAGATGCTGAGGGCGATCGCGGCTGCACTGGCGATCGCCCGCACTGTCTGTTTAGAACTTAACATTTGCTTGCCCAGCGATGCTAAAGGGGTTTTCGTCATCGTCAATTCTCTCAATGGAATATACTGTAAACTAGAAACAAGAGAGTTAAATTTTCAGACTCTCGGGTCGCAACCAAAAAAAGAGTGAAATTTGCTTGATTTTTTCTAGCTGTTGCGGTATATTTTAATAATGGAACTGTGAATTTTAATAGATAAACAAACTGATTTCCATTATTAAAATATACCATGAAAAAACTAAAAAATCAAACGCCAATTCTGAAAAAAAAGAAAATTTTTGTTAAGATTTCTGTAAAATAATTGTGTGCGAGCGGCAACAACCAGAAACAGCCTTAACTATTAATAGCACAAATCCGTTAAATCCGTTAAATCCCGTACACTGTTAGTTAGCGAACTTCCTTCTCCCCAATTACCAATTGCGTTAATGCTTTATCTAAAAAACTTAGTATATCATCCTACAGCCTGTCCAAATGCTATTCTGAAAAATATTAACTTAGAACTTCCCTCGCAGCAAATGGGGCTGATTGTCGGTCGCAGCGGTTCTGGCAAAAGTACGCTATTAGAAATATTAGCAGGTTTAGCAGAAAAAACTAGCGGCGACATCCGTTGGCGGGAACAAGAATTAACACCGGAACACTTGCAACAGTTAGGAGGGTTAGTGTTCCAGTTTCCAGAAAGGCATTTTTGCGGCGGCACAATTTTAGAAGAATTGCGGTTGGGGCATCCTGAATTGGGACAAGAACAAATTAACTCAGCAATGGCAGAAGTGGGGCTCGGACATTTGCCGCTGCGCGCTTCCCCCCACGCTTTGAGCGGCGGACAACAGCGGAGGGTAGCCCTAGCAGTGCAGTTAATTCGGCAGCCGCATTTGCTACTCTTGGACGAACCGACGGCGGGTTTGGATTGGTCGATGCGGCGGCAGTTGGTAAGCTTGTTGAGCAAGTTGAAAAGTCACTGGACTTTGTTGATTGTTACTCACGATGCTAGCGATTTGCTGAGCGTTGCTGACCGATTTTGGACTTTAGACCACGGGGATTTGCAGGAGGTCGATCGGGCTAAGCTAGAAGCTAAGGAAACGAGTTTTGTTAGTCATTAGTCATGAGTCATTAGTCATTAGTTAGTGCGGGCGGGTCGATCGCATTGTGAAGCATTTTTGGGCGAAGAGAATTTGCATAGTTTAGGAAAAAGTGGCAATACAAGATGAATCAGATTACAATGCCTGTGCTACCGGAGATGAACGAGTTGTGGCAAAAAACGCTGAATTGGCAGCCGGATGAGTCGCAGGAACAACAATTTCAGCGACTTTATGAGTTAATAGTCGAGGGAAATCGCTCCTTGAATTTAACTCGAATTACTGAGCCGATGGAGTTTTGGGAAAAACATTTGTGGGATTCTCTGCGGGGAATTGCGAGACTGCTGCCAGCTAATCACAATTCGGCGGAAAATCCCGAATTGTCCGCCGAGCCGGTGCAGAAAGCGATCGACATTGGGACTGGTGGGGGTTTTCCGGGGTTGCCGATCGCGATCACCCTGCCGCATTTATCAGTTACTTTGCTCGATTCTACTCGCAAGAAAATTGATTTCTTGGAAACAGTTTTGCCGTCTTTAGGCATAGAAAATGCTGCGACTTTGTTGGGCAGAGCCGATGAAATTGCCCGACAGCCGCAGCACAAACAAGCTTATGATTTAGCAGTTCTCCGAGCTGTTGGAGCCGCTCCTCTCTGCGCTAAATGCGCGCTGCCTCTGCTGAAAAATGGTGGTTTGGCGGTACTTTACCGTGGGAATTGGACGGTGGAGGAAGAAACGGAGTTGCAAAGGGCGATCGAGCATTTGGGCGGTAAAGTTGAGTCAGTAGAAGCATTCACAACGCCGACGAGTCAGGGGGCGCGGCACTGCGTTTACTTGCGGAAAGTTGTACAGCAGTTCGAGCGTCCCGTGCGCTAGCTATAGCCGTTTTTCAATACTAACTATGCTTGCCAATAAGATTGCACTTGTTACAGGTAGCTCGAAAGGAATCGGTGCTGGCATCGCCCTGGAATTAGCAAAATCGGGTGCGGATGTTTGTGTCAACTATTGCGATTCTCAAACGTCTGCGCGAGAAATAGTCAACCAGATTCACTCTGTAGGCCGTCGCGCTATCGCGATTCAAGCAGATGTCTCACAGCGCGACCAAGTGGAAAGG
The DNA here is from genome assembly GCF_013179805.1 of Microcoleus asticus IPMA8. Lineage (GTDB taxonomy): Bacteria > Cyanobacteriota > Cyanobacteriia > Cyanobacteriales > Microcoleaceae > Microcoleus > Microcoleus asticus. The sequence continues at coordinate 43,512 of NZ_SRRZ01000003.1, forward strand.
ATGGTCGATAGGTGCGAGCAAGAACTGGGTCCAATCGATATTCTAGTGACAAATGCGATCGCCAGCGTCCGAAACACTTTGCTAGAAACTAAATTTGAGGATTTACAGCGGACACTAGAAATAGGGGTGTACGGTGTGTTTCACGTATGTCAAATAGTCGCCCGCCGTATGGTGGAAAGGAAGGCACTCGGCTCGATTATCCATATCTCATCCCCGCACGCTCATTTTCCATATCAGGGCGCTATTGACTACAACACCACCAAAGCAGCCTGTCATCACCTCGTTCTTTCTATGGCCAATGAACTGATGTGGCACAAAATTCGGGTCAACATCCTAGAGCCTGGGTGGACTGACACTCCGGGTGAGCGGCGCTGGTACACCGACGAATTGCTTGAGTCGTTCAGCCACCGAATGCCTCTTGGCCGGATGGGATTTCCGCAAGACTTAGGCAAAGCAGCAGTTTTCCTGGCATCTGATGCGGCTGGCTACATCGCGGGCAGCGTGTTAAAGGTAGATGGTGGACTGTACATTGAAGGCAGCCCGAGTTTGACCTCAGAATCTCAAGATAAGTAGGTAGGTGGAATTAAACTGAACCATCTAACAGTATGGAAACATTGCTCAGTCAGCCACGCTTAAGGCTCAGGATATTTTACAATCATTTAACTTAATTGCGTTTTACAGCTCCTACCTACTTAAAACAAAGTTTGTTGTTGGGCTGTCTGCGCTCGATCGCAACAACAAACTTCGTTGAACTAGGCGCTCGCCTGTTCGTAGCGCTTGTTAATTTCCGCCCAATTAACAACATTCCACCAAGCTTTTAAGTAGTCGGCGCGCAGGTTTTGGTATTTGAGATAATAAGCGTGTTCCCAAACATCGTTACCCATAATTGGATAGTTGCCATCTATCAAAGGCGTGTCTTGATTGGCCGTAGTTGTAATCTCAAGTTTGCCTGCTTTATTGCGGACTAGCCAAACCCAACCGCTGCCAAAACGCTTGGCGCCGGCATCGTTAAATTTTGCTTTAAAATCGTCAACACTGCCGAAAGTTTGCTTAATTGCTGTGGCAATTGCCCCTGTCGGTTCGCCGCCGCCGTTGGGAGTCATGATTGCCCAAAACATACTGTGATTTAGGTGTCCGCCGCCATTGTTGCGCACGGTTGTGCGAATATCTTCCGGCACTTTGCTCAAATCTCGCAGCATATTTTCCGCAGTGATATTTTTGAGTTGCGGGTATTTGCTGACAGCATCGTTGAGGTTTTTAACGTAAGCGGCGTGGTGTTTGTCGTGGTGAAATTGCATTGTCCGCGCATCGATGTGCGGTTCTAAAGCATTGTATTCGTAAGGCAAAGGCGGCAGTGTAAAAGGCCCGGGAGTTTGGGCTATCTTTGGGCTTTCTGCAACTGGACTTGCTTGCGATACATTATTTCCTGACGCTTGGCAAGCACCTGCGGTAATAGCTCCGACGGTGGCTGTCACTAAATACAAGAAATCTCGGCGTTTGAGAGTCATAAAAAGTACCTAAGTGAATTATTAACTGTTTTATCTCAGATTAAAGCAAAATGGGAGCGAGTTTAGAAAAAAAGTTCGATCGCCCGAATGGATGAGACGGATGGGCGATGGTTGTGAGAGTTTCTCAAGTATAGGCTAATTGTGTGCGCGTAACTAACTCACGTGCTCCGGTTCCCCAACCCGGTTTCTGTCTCGAAACCGGGTTGTTTTTTGATTATTCTTGGGACAAGCGCTGGATGGCTTCGCCTCCAAAAAGCCGATCGGCTGCTTGAAGAATACCGGGAATTTTAGCAGCGTGGGGACTGTGGGCGAGAGGGCGGCGCAAGTCTAATTCATCAAGGCGATCGGCTTTTTGGCCGGGGAACCAGTGGCCCGCATTACCTAAAAGGTTGTAGCGCATCTTGCAATAGTCGATCGTATCGTAAGCCTGCGCCAAATTCCACAGCCACAGAATCACATAAATATTAATACCTCCGGGAGTATTTTCTATAGTTGGTAAACCGACGTGCCAAGTCTTAAACCAATCTTCTCCTAATTTATTAATTGCTGCATCTTCCAACCTGGCTAATATCGGTGGCAAAATTTCATCAGCTATATCTAACAATTCTACAGCTTTCAGATGCTCGTTAAAATCTTCAGGTTTGGCTGCGCCTAAACTTAAAGTGTGTACTTGCGGATGCGACAAGCAAAACAAATCGTTAAACACCATCGGACTCAGCGGATAGCACAAGTCTACCAATTTTTGCGGCGGGCTGTAAAGTTGACCGCCTTTGTCGGAAGGACTGATAATAAAAACGCCCATATCGTGACGTTTAGCAGCTTCAATAGCCGACCAATTACTTTGATTTATGTAGTACCAGTGCAAGTTAAGATAATCAAATTGATTGGTTTCAATTGTTTTGACAATCACATCCGTCGGGCCGTGAGTTGAGAAACCAATAAACCTAACCTTGCCTTCTGCTTGCAACTTTCTCGCCACATCCATGCAGCCGCCCGGACGCATAGACTCCTCTAGCAATTCCAACGTATTAATGCCGTGTAGCGACAGTAAATCGACGTATTCCAGTTGCAAATAAGCTAAGGATTTATCAAATTCTTCGCGAAACTCTTGGGAGTTTGGTTTGGGACTAATTTTCGTTTGCACTATCAACTTTTCGCGGGGAAACTTGGGAAAAATCGATCCCAGTTGCATCTCAGAAGTGCCGTAACCGCGAGCGGTTTCTATGTGATTTATGCCGCATTCAACCGAGTAGCGAATCGTCGATTCTAGATTTTGTTGATTGTCTGGCGGAATTTCATTGGCTGGCACGTCTTGCCATTTGTACTGATATCTCATGCCACCGCAGGAAAAGACGGGCATGGATAATTCTGTGCGACCGAATCTGCGATATTGCATCATTATAATCAAAGTCAAAACTATAGCAGAAGGAAGTTCGGCAACGGATGTAACGGATGTAACGGATGTAACGGATGTCAGGAAGAAGGAAGATGTAACAATCGCAAGGGTTTCGCTGATTAAGAACTTCTTAATAGTCTTGGCGGTTGCTATAGGGTAAGAAACCTTGTTTTTGGTATTTTTGCGGGTGGTAACTCCCATATTACAGCATTCTATTGAACAGGCAAGATGCCTGTTCCACAAATAGTTTTTGACCACCAGCGGGCCAGTTTTGACTATTTAGAAATCTCCCGTACTACGGGTTTTCCGTCTTTGATTTCGCCGACTAAAACCAAATCTGTACAGTCTACAAACAAACCATTTTCTAACACACCGGGAATGTTATTCAAGCTTTTTTCCATTTCTCCGGGGTTGGCAATGTCATCAAATTTGACATCAATTACCATATTACCTTGATCGGTAATTACCGGGCCTGCTTTTTTCACACCCATGCGGAGTTCGGGTTTGCCACCCAATTTTTCAATGGCGCGCATCACTGGTGTTAATGCCATCGGTATAACTTCGATGGGAACGCGAAAAGTCGAACCCAATTTATCAACCATTTTGGAACCGTCAACTACTACAATAAACTGAGTTGCGAGGTAATCGACTACTTTTTCGCGGGTGTGGGCTGCGCCACCGCCTTTAATTAAGTTGAGGTGGGGATCTACTTCATCAGCGCCGTCAATAGCAACATCAATTTTGTCAATTTCATCTAGTGTTGTCAGCGGTACTCCGTACTGTTTGGCTAACACTTCTGATTGAAAAGATGTCGGCACTCCTTTGATATCTTTGAGTTCACCTGATTTTATGCGATCGCCCAATGCTTGAATAGTATAAGCTGTAGTTGACCCCGTGCCGAGTCCGACAATCATACCAGATTTTACGCGATCGGCTGCTGCAAAGCCGACTTGCTGTTTCATCACTTTTACGGGATCTTGTTCTGTGGTCATGTTCGGTACTCCTCAATAGTTTTAAGATTATACCATTTAATGAAAATCGGATTTCTCGATACCTACACTTGGGATTACAATATTGAAACTCCTTACTGCAAACCTTTGGGCGGCACTCAGTCGGCTATTTGTTACTTAGCTGAGGCTTTGGCTGCACAGGGAAACGAGGTATTTTTGCTTAACAATACTTCCGAGTCTGGGATGTCGCGCGGCGTTGATTGCAGGCGCAGGGTGGGGGACAAATCTAATTTAGAATTGCTGCGAACGCTCGATTTTTTAGTTATAGTCAATGTAGTCGGCAAAGCGCTGGAAGTTAAGCCGCTTTTGGGGCATCGCACTAAGTTAATTTTGTGGATTCATAACGAACCGGGTTTTGTATTCCTCGAAAATTTAAAGAATGAGCAAGAAATCAATGCTTGCGATGCCTTTGTATTTGTCAGCGACTGGCAGCGCGAGCAATTTCACCGGCGCTTTGGGATTGACTCGAATCGCAGTTGTGTTTTAAAAAATGCGATCGCACCTTGTTTTGCTAACATTTTCGCCGATAATATTTCTATCCTCTCTTATAAATCTCGACCGCCAATTTTAGCTTACACCAGCACTCCATTTCGCGGACTAGATATTTTGTTAAAAGTATTTCCCGAAATTCGTCAAGCTGTCCCCGGAACCAGATTAAAAGTATTTTCAAGCATGAAAGTACACCAAATAGACGACAATGATAACCAGCTTTTTTTCGGTCAACTTTACCGCCAGTGTCAGGAAACAGAAGGCGTTGAGTACGTCGGTTCCGTACCGCAACCCGAACTCGTCCGGCAACTGCGTTCAGTCGCGGTTTTAGCTTACCCGAATACCTATTTGGAAACCTCATCTATTGCCGTGATGGAGGCAATGGCCAGCGGTTGCCGGATTGTGACGAGTGAATTGGCAGCTTTGCCGGAAACAACTGCTGGATTTGCCCGTCTAGTTTCAATGTCAGGGGTGGAAAATTTTGCATCGATAACTAATTGGAAGCGGGCTGGTAAACCAGATTGGGAGGGATATACAAGGCGGTTTTTAGAGGCGATAGTCGGAGTTTTAAATGAGGGAACGGGTGCGGGCGGCGCAACTGCTGAAAATCATCTGAGACAGCAGGTAGAATATATAAATCGAGGGTGTACTTGGTCTGTGCGATCCCGACAGTGGGTAGAATGGCTGAATAGTATTACTGTACAACCTGTAAGAATGGCAGAGCAAATGATAACGGATTCGTTGGTGGATTTAGAAGCAGCTCAAGCTTATTTTGTCAAGGGAAATCGGCTGAAAGATGCAGGCAGGCTTGATGAGGCGATCGCAGATTACAAGAAAGCTTTAGAGTTTAACGGGGAAGATGTCGAATCTCACAAAAAGTTGGCGGAAGTTTATGTTTTGCAAGGAGAATTTGAAAGTGCGATCGCCTGTTGCAATCACGCTCTTAAATTCAAACCAAATTTTGCTCCGGCTTATTTGACAATGGGCAATGCCCTGCACGCTCAAGACAAGCTGGAAATGGCAATTAAAGCTTATTTGCAAGCTTTAGAAATTCAGCCGAGATTTGCCGAAGCTAGCGCGAATCTCGGCAGTATGTATTACAAGTTAGGGCAATTGGAACAGGCAGCAAATTATTACCAAAAAGCTCTCGCCATTAATCCTAAATTGTGTTCGATTAATTTGATGCTGGGCAGCGTTTTGCAGCAGCAAGGAAAGTTAGATACAGCAATTGCTTGCTATGAAAAAGTGCTGCAACTGCAACCGGGAGATGCCACCGCTGCTGAGAAACTATCGAGTTTGATCTCACAAAAAGAGCGGGAAACTACCGACAGCAAATTTATCGAATTAGAAACAGAATTAGAGGAACAGCAACCAGTATCTGTCAACAAAGATGAAGGTTACGGCTTGCAGCCTTCGAGCATCAATTTGCCGCCAGCGCCCACCACTGAGACTTTAAATACTCCGTTTACAAACCCCGCCGAAGTTTCCGAACAAGTTACCTCGCTCAATGTTCCAGATAGCGGGCAAGTTGCCAATTTTCAAGAAGTAGAACCGTACAAAAAACTGGCAGAACAGTTTTTAGTTGAAGGTAAAATTAAAGAGGCGATCGCCGCGTGCCAGCAAGCGATCAAAATCCGACCAGATTTCATTCACGCTTACGTCACTTTAGGCAATGCTTTGCAAGCAGTAGGCAAAGTTGAAGCTGCCATTCGTTCATATTCTCAAGCCCTAGAATTGCAGCCAAATTTTGCGGAAGTGCGGGCCAATATCGGCAGTATGTATTTCAAAATGGGGCGTTTGGAAGAAGCGATCGCCCATTACCAGCAAGCCATTGCCCTCAGTCCAGATTTAGCGGGCGCTCACTGGAATTTAGGGAAAGTATATCAGAAACACGGCAACATCGCAGCAGCGATCGCCTGTTTTAAAAGAACATCCGAACTCAACCCGCAGCTAGTCGGCGCAGACTTCCACTTTAACTTAGGTAATCGACTTTTCAGCGAAGGAAAGCGCGACGAAGCCATCGAAAGCTACGAAAAAGCGATCGCCATTAAACCGGATTGGGCCGAAGCTTACGGTAACATCGGCAGCGCGCGATCGCAACAAGGCAATCTCGACGCCGCCATCGCTTACTATCAAAAAGCTGTAGCTTTAAAGCCGCAATTAGAAGTTTTGCACTTCAATATAGCCAACTCTTTTTTACAGCAAAACAAGTACGACGAAGCAATTACTAATTACCGCAATACTCTGAAAATCAAGCCCGATTGGCCGGAAGTTCACGCTAACCTCGGCAGTTGTTTTTCCATGCAGGGACGGCTGGAAGAAGCTTTAGCCAGCTATCAGCAAGCTTTGGCATTAAAACCGGATTGGGCAGAGGTTTACTGCCGCATGGGACACATTCAGAAACAAGATAAGCCGTTGGAGGCGATCGCCAATTTTGAAAAGGCGATCCAATGCAACCCCAAATTCAGCGAAGCCCACCAACAACTGTGCGACTTGCTAAGCCATTCCACCAACCTTGCCGGAGCCCGCAACGTAGCCGACAAATACTGCGAAAACTGCGGCGATGTCGCCCCAGTCATGTCAGCTACAGCCTACGTCTTTTCCTACCTGCAATCCGGTGTCAGCAAACAGGCTATTCAAAAACTCGAAGAAATCGAAAAACTCTGCTACGAAAAGGTGGAAAGCTTTAGCGTAATCGAACTAAAACTGCTCTACGAAATATTCCTGTTTGCAGTTTCTCACCTGCGAGACAACCGCGAAAAAAATGCCAGTTTCTACAGACTAATTGCCAAAGAATACTACAAAAAAGCCGTCCCGCTGCGGCAACAAATTAACAGAATCAAGCCAGCCACTTACCAAATCAAACAACAGCCTTTAAAAATCGGCTTTCTTTCCAAACACTTCCGCCGCCACTCGGTAGGCTGGTGCAGCGAAGCTTTAATCCGCGAATTAAGCCGCATTACCCCCCACGTTCACCTTTACGTCACCGGGAAACTCAATCGAGATGAAGTTACGCAGCGGTTTGAAGAAATGGCGGGCAAGTTTTACTGGCCTAAAAAATATCCAAACGGCTTTGCTGATGGCGGCGAAATCTTTGCCGAAGTAGCGCAAGACAACTTGGATGTTTTGATAGACTTAGACTCTATGACAGTGCCAACAAATGTCGAAGTCTTATACCAATATCCTGCGGGAATTTGCGTTTCTTGGCTAGGATTCGACGCACCATACATTTCAGATAATCACTACTTTCTGTGCGACGAACACACTCACCCCCCTGGTGTTGAAAAAAATTACTTAGAACAATTAGTGAGATTGCCTGTTTGTTCGGTAGCAATTGGCGAACTGCAAAGCATTCCTGTGAACCGAGAGGCGATTAGAAATGCTCTCGGAATTGGCTTGGATCAAATGACTTATCTGTGTGTAGCGCCAGGGAGAAAAACCAATCCCGAAATGGTACGAGCTCAAGTTAAAATCCTTAAGGAAGTACCAGAGAGTTTGTTAATCCGCAAAGGTCAAGGCGACCCCGATGTTATTCACAGCACTTACCGCGAAGAATGCGAAATTCAGGGAGTAGATTTTGCTCGGATTAAGTTTATAGGGCAAACCAGAAGTGAGGAAGAACACCGGGCTATTTATTATGTAGCCGACGTGCTTTTAGATTCCTATCCTTACAACGGGGGAACTCACAATTTAGAGGCTTTGTGGGCGAATTTGCCAGTGGTAACTCGATCTGGCGACCAATATCTTTCGCGGATGGGTTACGCTTTTATGAAAAGTGCAAATCTTGATGTTGGTGCGGCTTGGAGTTGGGAGGAATACACGCAGTGGGGAGTTAAGTTTGGCCGCGATGCGGGTTTGAGAAATGCGGTGAAAGAGCATTTAGTAAAATCTAAACAGCCAGAATATCTCGCCCCTTTATGGAATCCTAAAAAGTTGGCTGAGGATATGTATGAGGTGTTTCAAAAACTGTTAGCTAAATAGATTAGTCATTAGTCATTAGTCATTAGAAGGAAAAATTTCCGCATCTGCCACTCTACTCCTCTTTCTGTGAAGTCTTGTAAAAATCTTCGTGGAAATGCGTAAAAATTCCGCGCCGAATCAGATTAATAGATAGCTAATTCATAGTACCGCGATCGCACTAACTTTATGCCAGTTAGGGCGATCGTTTTTTTAGTAATACCAGTTTCAAAAAAAGAATGCAACTGTAGACAAGCTCCAAACCAACAGCTTCATCAGTAATTCCCAAATCTAAAATCTAAAATCTAAAATCTAAAATAACCTGACTACTCACTAATCGCGATCGCCACTCGATCTCGCCCGCCAGACTTAGCTCGATAAAGTGCCTTATCCGCCGCTTCAATCAGCATTTTCGGGGAATGTTGACTTTCCGAAACGCCCGCAACTCCCAAGCTGAGAGTCACGCAATCGCTGACAACAGACTTGATGTGGGGAATTGCCAAGGCTTTGACGCGGCTGCGGATTCCCTCAGCAACAGCCTGTGCAGCCACGATATCCGTATTTGGCAAAATTATCCCAAATTCCTCGCCGCCGTACCTAGCAGCCAAATAGAGGCGTTCTGCAGGTGCGTTCGTGCAAGCATCCCCGATCGCCCGCGCCACTTGCTGCAAACAAGCATCCCCGGCTTGGTGGCCGTAATTGTCGTTGTAAAGTTTAAAACAGTCAATGTCGCACATAATCAAAGATAGCGGTTCCGAAGAGCTAGACTGCTCCCATTCCCCGTTTATCACCTCATCAAACCGGCGGCGGTTAGCTAATTGAGTCAGACTGTCCAAATTCGCCAACCCGTCCAACCGCTGGTTAGCAGCAGCTAACTGTTGGTAAAGTAAAGATTGTTCGATCGCGATCGCCACTTGAGTACCCAACTGACTCAGCAAATCCATATCAAATTGCTGCCACTGGCGGGGTCCCGAACAGTGGTGAGCAATCAGCAAACCCCACAACTTCGGCACTTGACAAGAACCGTTACCTTCCCGAGGTTCCATTCCCTGCTGGACAATCGGCACTACCAAATTTGCCTTCACCTGACACGCCGCCAAAAAATTAAGGTGACACTCGCTCAAATTAGAAGCATGAACATCCTCTATGGCGCGAATGCGGCCCTTTAAATACTGTCCGATGTAAGTATTAGCAAAACAGCAATCGTCAATTGGCACCCCCTTCAGTGGAATCCATCCTTCTCCAACCGACTCCACCACCACATCTCCATTCCAGTCGGGTCGGAAGCGGAAAACCAGGACGCGATCGGTTGCCAAAAACTCCCGGACTTCCGCTACTGTAGTGTTGAGAATATCTTGGAGATCCAGAGAAGAACGGATGCGCGATTGAATCTGTGCGATCAGGCGTTCCCGTTCTATTTGTTGCCGCAGCGCTACTTGGGCTTGCTTACTTTTAGTAATGTCCCGACCTTCCGGCAGCAGCAATACTATTTTGCCAGTTTCATCCGCGACCGGTTTGAGAGAAAAATCAACAATTGCCGTCCGATTTGCACCTTGAAGTTCCACTTCGTAGCGAACAAATTCACCTTTTGCCGATCGAGAAATCGCATCTTGCAACTGTTCCCGCACTTCCTCAGAATCTCCCCACCACGGCAATAGCCAAAACGGTCTATTTGCCACATCCCGCAGCTTAATTCCCGCGAAATCCAGAGAAGTTCGGTTAGCTTCCAGCAGAGTGCCGTCCGGTTTCAACAAGCTCACAAATTGGAAAGAAGAATCAAAAATTGCCCGAAAGCGCCTTTGAGAATCTCCCAACATTGCCGTCACCTTTGCGCGAGAGGTAATATCGCGGAAGCGCCACACCCTGCCAATAATATTTTGTCCGACTCGAATCGGCTGCGTGTAGCGCTCAAAAGTTCGGCCGTCTTTAAATTCAATAATATCGCAGCCTTCGGACTCCGCATCGCTATAAATTTCTTTAACTCTCTGCAAAAAAGCGCTCGGATCTTTAACTTGCTTAGTGAGAAATGTCAGCCTCACCGTTCTATCCATTGAGTTTCTAACTTCTTCATAAATTCCCCACATTTGGACTAACTTTTCGTTAAAACTAATCAGTTCTCCGGCGGTAGTAACGGCGAGGATGCCGTCTGCAGTTGCTTCCAAGGTAGCGTGCAGCAGAGAGCGCGATCGCTCTAATTCTGCTGCGATTAATTTGCGTTCCGTGAGGTTTCGCACTGCTTTCACCTGCACTAAACGACCTTCCCACAATACGAATTTGCTGCGCACATCAGCGGGAAAAGCAGTTCCGTCTCGCCTGAGAAAAATAGTTTCACAGACTGTATTGGTGGCCGCTGAAATCATTTGCGCTGCTTGTTTGTATGATTTCGGCGACAGCAGTTCCAGCAAGCTCATTCCCGCCATTTCCGCAGGTTCGTAACCGAACAGCTCGGCAAAATTGCTGCTGACGCTCAAAATTGTGTCGCGGTCAGCCACGGCAACTGCTTCAAAATAAGCTTCGGATTCAAGCAAGCTCGGTACTACTGTATTCCTGCCATTTTCGCGGCGGGAGTAGCTGTTGCTAATTAGCTGTTTCAATTGCATATTTGCCGAGTACAAAGCGGCCATAGCTTGCCGGTACAAGGCAGTACGTTTATCGACTTTTTCTGCGAGGCGATCGCGATATTCTCGCAGTTCTTTTTCCACTCGAATTAAATCAGTAATCTCTACTGCAAACACGATCACGCCAGCAACTTTACCTGTTTCGTCGCGGTAAGGTATTTTATCTGTCCGCACCCAGCATTTTTGACCCGAGACAGTTGGCAGCAGTTCGACTTTACCCTGTTTGGGAAGACCGGAATTGATTACTTCCAAATCTTCTAAATAATATTGCTCTGCTTCATCTGGATATATTTCATAAAAAGATTTACCTTCTAATTGAGCTGCGGGCAAACCTCTCGATGCAGCGGCAGCTTGATTAATTCGCAGCAGGCGGCTTTCGGTATCTTTGTACCAAATCATCGCCGGCACGGAATCAAAAATAATTTGCTGTTCTTGTTGCTGCCGGCGCATTTCTGCTTCTGCTTGTTTTCTTTTAATTATTTCTTGTTGCAGTTTTTGGTTGGCTTTTTTTAGTTCAGCAGTGCGTCTTTCTACTCTTTCTTCTAGTTGGTCGTAGTATTTGGTCAGCAAGTTTTGCTGCTGTTCGCGTCGCATTGCTTCTAATTTAAAGCTTTCGCTAACTGACAAACTTGACGATACAAAATCTGCTAATATTTGGGTAAATTCCTGTTCTTCTTCCGTCCAATCGCCGTCAGAACCGTGGCGTTCGGCGCTGACTATTCCCGCCATTTGACCTGCCAGCACAATCGGTACGTTTAACAGGGAAGTCGTGGTGCCCCAATCGGCAAAATAAGAACCGACAAGTTCTCGCGTTCTCGGGTCATTTTCTGCTGCCACAGTTGCGATCGCACTTGCGGAGCTTAAAGCTTGAAAATATGCCGGACAGTCGGCGGCTGTGATGATTATTTGTACGGAATGGAGTTTAGTATTTTGTTCGTAAAGGTCGATGCAGTGAAGATGCGTTTTGTCTTCGCCGTACAGCCAAATACTGGCTCGATCGCAGTTGACAATACTGACAGCAGTTTCTGTTACTTCGCGGATGAATCCTTCTAGATTGTGGCGTTGTTTAAGTTGACTTTTGGCTAATTCTGCGATCGCCCAAGTTGGACTGCGCCAATTTTCTCTCTGTTTGGGTGGCACCGATAGCCTCGATGACTGCGAAGCGGTTTTAATTTCTTCGCAAACTAACAGTACAGCCGGCAGTTGGAAATTGGCAATTGAGCGACCATTGGTATTTTCCTCTATTTTCCAGTCAACCGCAAGCATTGCGCGCGCGGTTGCTTTTACCGCGATAATCCTGCCGTCTTTGCAAGTCAAATTACCTTCCCAACAGGCAACTTTTGGAATTGCCGTACCGTTTTCCGGCTGGGCCAATCCGGCAAATTCTGCCTGCATTTGCCCTTGCTCTTGGCAGTAAAATATGTTAAAAATTGAATGACAAATTAATTCCTGCGATTTGTATACGAGGCGCGACTCGCCGAATTGATTGAGCGAAAAAATTCTTCCCAAAGCGTCTAGGACGAAGTAAATGCCAGGAAAATTGTCGTAGAGAGTTAGATACCAATCCTGTTCGACTTGTTGACCGTACGAAAGTTTGGCTGCCGCGAGCTCGCCCTCCGTGTCGGTTAAGTGAGAATTGTTGGTTTCTGGGTTGCTTGAATTACTTTTTTTAGCAAACACTTTTAGCTTAACTCGACTGTAATTAATTTTACTTTCTGGAATTTAACTTTCTTGTGAAACTAAATTAAACCTGTTGTTTGAAAAAAGTTACAAGTTGTAATAAATTTACAACTTGTCCAGCACCCTGCTTTTCGCTTCCCAATGCAACCACTTTGTTTGTTTGTAGTTGGTAGACCGTCTGCCGGCGATATTTCCCGCTAGTTGCAATGCCAGCAGGTTTAGCTGCAATTACCCGGTCTGTACTTTTAGCATCCCAGACAATCGAAAAAAACGGCAATCAATAGTTTTAAGTATATATGATAACACTCAAATACCTAGTATTGGGACTGACTTACTTGGGATTCGGTTTGGGATATTTGCCGGGACTGCGGATGAACCGGGCGGCGGTGGCAATTGTCGGGTCAGCTTTGGCGGTGGCTTTAGGGATACTGGATCTCAAAACTGCTTGGGAGGCAATCGACCCAGGTACGATCGTTTTTTTGCTGGGAATGATGATCGTTAATTCGGCTTTGGGAGCATCGGGTTTTTTTCAACTCGCTTTGGAGTTTTTAACTCGCTTTACTCGTTCTCCTTTCGGCATTATGGTAGCCATTACTTTTGGCAGCGGCATTCTATCGGCATTTTTTCTCAACGACACTACTGCTATTTTGCTCGCCCCTTTAACACTGAGTCTTACTCGCTCTTTGTCTCTCAATCCTATCCCTTATCTTTTGGCTTTAGCCGGAGGTACTAATTTAGGTTCGGTGGCGACTGTGAGTGGGAATCCGCAAAATATTCTCGTCGGTTCTTTTTCGGGAATTAGTTATTTAGAATTTGCCCGGTCTCTCGCACCGGTAGCTTTAATTTGTTTGCTGGTTCAAGTAGCTTGGCTGTGGTTGCTTTATCCAGAAGTGCGTTCTTGCAAATCTTTGCCGGAGGTTCCCCAAGTCCGCTATCGATTGTTCAAACCTTTACTAGCAAAAAGTTTGTGGGTGACAGCAGGACTTTTAGTAGCTTTTTTGGCGGGAGTACCTTTAGCAGAATCTGCTTGGATTGCTGCGAGTATATTGTTAATCACTAGGCGTGTCAAGTCCGATCGCATTTTGCAAGGCGTTGACTGGAATTTGCTAGTGATGTTTGCGGGATTGTTTGTGGTTACTAAAGCAACTCAACAACTGGGTTTGTTGGACAATTTAACTAATTTGACTGGTACGCCGCTGAGTTTGTTGGGAGTAACAGTAATTCTTTCTAACTTAATTTCTAATGTACCGGCAGTGTTAGTTCTGCAATCGGTGATTGTCAAAACAGATACACAAGCTTGGCTGTTGTTAGCGGCGGGTTCTACTCTAGCGGGTAATTTAACTTTGTTGGGTTCTGTGGCTAATTTAATTGTAGCTGAAGTTGCAGGAAAATCAGGCGATTATTTGACTTTTAAAGAACATTTGCGGTTCGGGCTGCCGCTGACTTTCGTTACTTTGGGAATAGCTTATTTTTGGCTCTATTAAAAGGCGATAATTCCGGCACGATCGTGCTCATACAATTAAATTTTAGCCTCGCGCTTTTACCTGTGCCAACTGGATTTGTTTTCCATGAACCGCAGAGGGCGCAGAGGGGAGATGAGAAGAGAATAGATGAGAGGGAAAGAGGTAGGTTGAGAAATCCTTGCAGATTTCGGTATAAAGTCTTTAGGTTTCTGTTTGGCGCACAACTGCAAAACTCGCGATTTTCCAAGGCTCTATCTTAAATCCTCGTCCTTCGGGCAACTTTTCAGACAAATTGGCAGGCCGTTCTAACAAATCTACTGCCTCTACAATTTCTAATCCCAAATCACTCTTGAATTCTAACACAGTCTCTTTTCCCTCGGATTCGCAACACCGCAAAATCCACACATTAGAATCGTCTTGCGATTGTTTGAAAGCCATCAACACTAAATTTCCGGCGGACAAATCTAAGAACTTGCCAACTGCCGGCAGAGTCTTGCGGTCATTTTTCTCTAACTTGGGTAACACCTTTACTAGCAGCGGCAAATTCAACTCGTAGCCGCGCCGAACTGTGCCCGCCTCTTGCCAATTTCCAGCATGGGGATAGACTGCACAAGTAAATTCCGAAACTCCTACATCTGCTTGTTCATCGGGCCAAGTCGAACCCCGAAGCAAAGTCAGCCGAATTCGATTCGGTTGAAGGTCGCAACCGTATTTGCAATCATTGAGCAAACTCACTCCAAAACCGTCATTGCTGATATCAGTCCAGCGCAAAATCGGCACTTCCCATTTTGCTTTTTCGGCGGGTGTTTGCGGCTTGGTTGTACGTGCGATCGCACCGCCGGGAATTTCGCAAGTTGCAAAATCTGCTTCTACATTTAACCCAAAGGCTGCTTTTACTAAAACGTGAGTTTCTTGCCAATCTGCAACTGTCTTGATTTTCAGCAGAGGCGAACCTATTTCTACTATATAATCTTGGCAAAACTCCGATTTGCCAATTTGTCGGGCTACGCGCAAACTCTGCCGTATTTCTCCCTGCTCTACCCAAGAAATATCTTTGAGTATCGGCGCAGGTAATTGATGTGTTTCATAATTTGGATCGATATTCCAAGCATCCCAATATTGACCGCTGTCTTGAAATGCTTGCAGTTGATTCCCGCCTGCTGCATTCAAGACTTCTCTGTTATTTACTTTATCCCAAATGCTGGATAAATCCCCGGTTTTTCCGTCTACTGTTGCCCGAATAAATTCATTTTCTACAACCATTTCTGCGGCTGCAAAATGCGTTTCTTGACCAGGTGTGTTTTTTTGCGCTATACCGTATGTAAGTTCTGATAACTCTGTCTTTTTTTCAGTTTCTGGACTCGCGGACGCATTATCTACAGTTTCAGCATCTTCGCGACACAGCCAAAACAACTGGTAGCCAACGGCGGGGAGATTATTTGCCCAGAATAACAGTGTAGATTGCGATGGGAGTCGATCGCCCCTGACAATCTGCGAAGCCAGTGGCTGTCCTGAAAAATCGTAAATTTTCCAAGCTGAATCAGCCACATCGGGAAGCGGTACGGCGACAACCTCAGAGCGCGACCAATTGAGGGTATTGAAAATCAAAATCGGTTGAGCGTCGGGCTGCGGAGGATTCGGCAGAGAAATTTGAGCCGAGATTGCATCCAAAGATTTTAGCAGGATTTCGCGACAAGTGCGATCGACCTCGGCAAAAGCTCGATTAGCATCCGCGTAAACTTGGGCGATCGCAGAACCGGGCAAAATATCGTGAAACTGGTTAAACAAAATTTGTTTCCAAGCTGATTCTAATTCTGATTTCGGATAAACCGCTCCAGTACAAATCGTTGCCAGCGAAGACAGCAACTCCGCTTGGTAGAGCAATTCTTCGCAGCGGCGGTTTTGGCATTTTTGGTCCGCGCGAGTCGTGTAGCAACCCCGGTGGAATTCTAAGTACAGTTCGTCTTTCCAAACGGGGAGAGTGCGGGGAATAGTTTTGAGTTGTGAGATGGGAGGATTTGCATCCTTCATTGCCGACAATTTTGACAATTCTCGCGCCCGCAAATTCTCCTGATTGTCCGATTCTAGAACATCGCTTTCTGTCCTAGTTGTCGCAACTTCTGGCAAAAACTGACTCTCAATCAAAGACAAATAATCAACCGCTTTCGCAAACTCCAACTTCGGGAAAAAAGGCGACATTTTCCAGCGTTTCGCCACCTCCAACATATCACGAGTCGGGCCGCCGCCGTGGTCGCCAACCCCAGGCAACCAAAGAGCATCTTGCAAACCAGTCTTAACTTGCCAGTCAAAAGCATAACTTGCCATTTTCACAGATTCTATACTTTCGCCAATTGGAGGAGACATCATACTAAATATTTTAGTACCGTCTAACCCTTCCCACCAAAATGCACCGTGGGGAAATTCCGTTGTATCGTTCCACCGCAACTTTTGTGTCACAAAATAATCAACTCCACCTTGCAGCAAAATCTGAGGTAATTGCCACCCAAAACCGAAAGTATCCGGTAGCCAAGCCACCCGCATCAATTCCCCAAATTTTTCTTTTGCATAACGCTGTCCGTAAAAAACTTGCCGCACCATTGATTCAGCGGAAATCAAGTTTAAATCCGGTTCTACCCACATCCCGCCGACAACTTCCCAGCAACCCGCCGCCACCTGTTTTTTAATCGCTGCAAATAAGTCCGGCCGATGTTCTTCCATCCAAGCATAAAGCGCGGGAGTTGAATGGCAGAAAATCAAATCGGGAAATTCCGATTGCAATTTCAATACCGACTCAAAAGTTCGCTTTGCCGCTTCCCAAGTTTCCGGGACAGGCCACAGCCAAGCTAAGTCTAAATGAGCGTGACCGACCAAATAAATTTTACCTGTATATATAGATGTCCGATCGCCACTTTCTCCTATATATATAGATGTAGCTTTGCTATTTTCTCCAAGCTCTAAAACCGCATCTTTTCTTCCTCTCTCTGTAGTTTCTGCGGCCTCTGCGTTTCCCTCATCTAAATCCCCAGAAAAAGTCCGCAGATATTCCAGTAAATTGTGCCGCAAAACCGACAGCGATCGATCGAACTTTTGGCGATCGCTCACCGCCGACCAATCAATCAAACCAAGCGCCAAATCAATCTCAGATTTCAGCGTTTTCCCCTTGACAAACATGGGGCTATTTGCTATTGTTTCAGTGGAGAGGTATTGGGAATTTACATTTTCTAAATTTCGACTTAGCGAATTTTGCAAAATTTCTAATTCGGCAGCCACAAAACCCGGATCGAAACAACAAGAGTCAGCAGCTTCGTACAAACAAATCGATCGCACTAAAGCACCGCTATCGTGACCCGGACTTACCAACCGCAAAATTACTAAAAATTCATCTCCGGGATTCGCCGACGAACTCAACAAAACTCGATCGGCAAAATCAAATAAATCTCCCTGTCCGACTAACTCGCCGTTGACAAAAATTTGAGCATCTTCTGCCCACCAAGTCAAGCCCAGCAGCAACCGCAAACCAACCACAGGATAGCCGTCCAAACTGTCAGGAATTACAAATTGCTGGCCCAAATACAAAACTTGTTTCCCCGACGGCCACGCAATATGTCCTTTGCTGTTAAGTTCGGCAACAGGGCTGTTACAAATATTTACCGAAGAGACAGCCGAGTCAGAATCGCAGTACCTCCAGCCAGACTGAACCTCCACTTGGCTGAGGCGGCGCAACTTTTCGACAGTGGCAGAAATATTATTGCTAGCAGGTGACACAGAAGCGCTCATATTTCGCTAAAATAAAACTTGTGTAAGGAATCAAAGATCGGATTGAACCGCGAAGACGCAAAGGACGCGAAGAAATAAAGGTTTCAGAGGGTTTGAAGCTGCGATTAAGATCTTGCTTTGATTTTACAGGAATATTCAGCAATTCCGGCGCGAATCAAAAATCTGAATTGAATAATAAAACTTATGTCCAACGGTTACTACGGCCCATACCAAAGCCGACTATTAAATTTTATATCTAAACAATCCCGCCAAGTTGCCGACAATTGCGATCGAACTTGGCGTCAAATTAAAGAAGCAACTCTCACCGCCACGCAAATTCTGCTTTATCCAGCTTATTTGCTGGTGCAAAGTTCCCGAATGCTGGGCAGACAGTTGCGGGAATCAAGCCAAAAAGTAGATTTACCGGAACTGCAAGAATTTAGCGGCGACGAAAACCCCGATTTGCAACAAAATTGGTATCAGGGGGAAATTGCCGAGGAAAGTTCGATCGCCGAAATTTTGCACCTCGCCGAAAATTTACTAAACTCGTCGCAAACAGCGAAAACTTTAGCCAGCTTCCCGCTGTTAATTAATCAGGGAAATACTGCTAACGATTTACATCCGGCTATCAATTTGAGCGGACAAATCGCCAAGCATCAAACCACTTCCGTCTTAGAACACCCGCTTGCTAAAACTGAATTAAAACCGCAACCGAAAGTTGAGGGAATTGCCAGTTTTATCCCGGCCCGCACTTTAGTATTGGTCGGAAAAGAAAATCAGATATTAGATATTTTGACACCCGAACAGCAGGAAATGCTCGAAGGTCGCATAACTTGGGAAATTGCCAACACCGGACCCGAACGGCGGGAAATTACCCAAAAAGAATTAAAATTTAATCTCGGTTTGGAGTCGGCGGCCAAAAAAGCGCAGTTGCCACCGGTGCGTCGTTTTTGGGAATTGATGGCATGGCTTCAGACGAGCCCGGTTGCTTTGAAAAGAAATCAGTTTGGAGAATCAATCCTCGCAGTTAAAAAATCGATCGACCGCAATTCAATTCTAGTCCAAAAAGCCCGCGCGCAGATTGAAGCAAAAACCGCACAGCAGTCAATTGCGGCATCGAATTCGATCGACTACAATACCCCAAAACTAGAAACTGATTTTAACAGCAAGTTCGATCGACCCCCTACTCCTCTCTCCTTTGTTACATTACTCGATCGCGCCGCCGTCAACATCGAAGAATTAACCCTACCGCCAGCGGCAAAAACAATCGCCGCACCCACAGAAGCCCCCGGAGTAAAAATTAATACATCCGGTACAGACGCCAATTTAGATTTGTCCGCCCGCGAAATCCTCGAAAAATACGCTCGAAACATCGAAGGAATTATTTGGTCGTCAGTAGACCACCTCCTCGGCAAAGAAACAGCAGCAAGTGATAATACGGAAAAAGCGGTTGCTATTCAGTATTCTTTGAAACAGCGACAAGAACAAGAAAACACGCAAAAAAGCCCAGAGGTCGATAGACCCTGGCTGAACTGGCAAGACTTATTCGGGGAAGCAGCACCGCAGCATTTAATCGAGGGCAGTTCCGAACCCGAGGCAGCAGCTCAAAGCCGGGTAGCACAAGCTATCCCAAAAGTCAAGCAGGAAATTGCAGAAGAAGGAGAATTGCCAGAAGGTCGATCGACCGCAGTCTCAATCTCCCCTTACCCCGAAGCACTTCACCGCCTGCTAGGGCAGCTAAAACAGAGCTTGCTGACAAAAAGCCCAAAAAGTCAACCCCAAACAGCATCTGATTTAGCAGTTACTCAAAAAAATAGCTCTGCACTCGCAGCAGAATCAACCCCAGGGCGCGCGCCGGAAACCCAAGTGCCAAAAAACACAAACCCGAACACCCGACAAAACAGCCAATCCCCAGCAGCAATCACCGCGCAAACCAGCAGATACACCGCCGCAACCCCCGCTGCTGCCGAACCAAAAAATCAGAGCGCAGGCGTCCCACCCGAGGGCGACTACTTAGAAACAAAAGCAGAATCGATGGGATACATTAAGCACCCGCTAGAACAAGTGCTCGAATGGCTCGATCGAGTCATGCTGCGACTAGAAAACATCGCGGAGCAACTCTGGAATTGGGCAAAGATCAACTTGCCAAAAATCCTCAAAAGCAAAGAGAAAATTGACTAATCTTTAGCTTATGATAAAAAAGTTGCCGCAACAGCAGCAAATCAGCTCAGTATTATGCCATCTTTGGAGACTCCCACAGTGCTAACCCTCAAAATCGTAGTTAATGTAGTTGTTTTATTTTTTGTTTCCCTGTTCATCTTTGGATTTTTGTCCAATGACCCAGCCCGGAACCCCAACCGCAGAGACATGGAATAAACAAGTTATCTCTGCCGCTTGCTGGGGGACACGCCACCGCAGCCCCCCAGCAAGCCCGCAAACCCGCAAAAATTAGTCGAAAAAAACTTGACCTCGCACCAGCAGCGAGGTTATCTTGTGGCGGAAGCAAGTTCTGAAAGCAGCCCTATTCCGGCGCGCCAAAGCCACGGGGAATTTTAGATATCAGATTAATGTCTAAACAGTTGCCTTTTAGATGCAAAATTTTCAATAAATTGCATCCTATAAAATCTAAAATCTAAAATCTAAAATCGGATGACTTACCTGTTGTAACTATGCCCTATCCGGTACCGCCGCCAGAACCCTCTGCCATCATCTACATCGCAAAGCCAAAAAAAGTCGCCCTCACTGTGGCGGTCGGCGATGGAGACACCCGCAGCAACCCCGCAGAAATACCGGAACCAAGCCCAGATATCGTTCAGCCAGAACCCACACCAGCCCCTGCAGAACCCGCAGCCACACTCCTCGGCACTACCCCAGCCACCGACCAGCCTCCAGAAATCGCCGACCCCCTAGCGGAAGTGGAACGCGGCGAGGCAGTGGTGGGATTTCAGCGTCGGCCTCCTGTGGGAGAACCCAAAACTGCGGAAACTCCGAAAGATTCCTCGTTTACAGCTTACCAGTTGGGTTCGGTAGAAAATGCCATTGCCATTCGCAATCGGAAACGAACCGCAGAGACACAGAAACAACAGGAGAGGAATCTTGCCGGAAAGCAGGAAAGTTGGTATCAGGCCCAAGGCAGGCAGTTAGAAGATAACTCTCCCGAACCTGCTGAAATTCCCGTTCCAGAACCCGCGCCAGAACCAGCACCCAGCGGGCAACAGCAGTTCGACATTCCAACTCCGGGTACTACTCCCGCACGGCCGCAGCCGCAGCCTAAACCAGCGGCGCCGCCGGGAGTCCGCACTGCGCCTTCTCAGCGGACGGTGCCGTTTCCGGTGAGTCCGGCCGATACTATCGAAGTTAAGGCCGACCGCCAAGAATTCGACGACAAGCAGCAAATTGTCACGGCGGTTGGTAATGTCGTTGTGCGGTTCCGGCAAACGGTGATTGATGCCGATCGGGCGATCGTCAACTTAGTCACCCGCCAAGTGGTAGCATCCGGCAATGTCGCCTATACCCGCGGCCAACAAGTAGTACGCGGCCAGCAGATGGAGTTCAATCTCGGCCTCAACAGCGGCGCAGTCGAACAAGCCAGCGGCGAAATATTCCTGCCCGCAGCAGGTAGCGAATTGACCCCCACACTGCCGACAGATATTAGTGCTGGGACGATTCTGGAACAGCCGCTGAGCGATCGAATTACCAGCCAGCAGCCCGTGCGCGGAGTCAAATCCCCCGGCGCTGCTACAGTGACTATCGGCGGCGGCGGACAGTTAGCAGCCCCCCAAGTGGTCGGCGCCGTCAACCGCGTCCGCTTTGAAGCAGAACGCATCGAACTGCTGCCAGACGGCGCGAGGGTAGCAACGAACATTCGGATTACTAACGACCCGTTTTCCCCGCCGGAATTTGAATACAGGGCCCGGAGGGCGACGATTAGAAGGATTTCGCCCACGGCTGAGGAATTGGTCACAACTCAACCCCGCTTGGTGTTCGACAACCGCGTGAAAATACCCGTGTATCCCCGCAGGCAAGTGTTTGACAGCCGGCAGCAAAACGGCCCGTGTTTGACTTTTGGTTACGACGGTGGGGACAGAGGCGGTTTGTATGCCGAGTGCGGTTTGGAGGTGTTGCAAAACGGGCCGGTGCGGCTGACCCTGACGCCCCAAATTTACCTGCAGCGACTCGTGGCAGAGAACGGCGGTAATCCGTTTTCTCCCGACAGCTACGGGCTGAAAGCGAGGTTGCGCGCTAGTCTCGGCCCGCGCACCAGGCTCGACGGCTCGGCAATATTTTTGAGTTTTGAAAATTTCCCGAATTTGCCGGAAGACAGCTTTCGGGGCAATTTGCGCCTGCGGCAGTTGATCGGCACTCACTCTCTGGCAGCAGAATACAGTTATCGCGATCGGCTGTTTAACGGTTCTCTGGGCTATCAAACCGTGCAGAGCAGCCTCGGGGCAGTCCTCACTTCCCCAGTCATCCAACTCGGAGGCACTGGCATCAATCTCAGCTACCAAGCCGGGTATCAATTTATCAATGCTGACACCGATCGAGCAGACTTGCTCGAACCAGTGCGGGAAAACAACCGCGTCGATTTGGGCCGTTCCCAACTCAGCTTCGCCTTGAGCCGCGGCTTCAACCTGTGGGAGGGCGAACCGCTGCCCCGCACTCCCACCCAGGGTTTGAGGTATACGCGGACGCCGGTGGTTCCTTTCTTGCAACTGGCCTTGGGAGTCCGGGGAGTTGGCACTTATTACAGCAGCGGCGATCGACAAAATTCGATCGCCGGCAGCGTCGGCCTTCAAGGGCAGTTCGGTCATTTCTCCCGCCCTTTCCTCGATTACACTGGGTTTAACGTGACTTATACCCAGGTGGGGCGGGACGGTATATCTCCGTTTTTATTCGATCGCTTAGTAGATTTGAGAGTCCTGTCTTTTGGACTTGTCCAGCAAGTTTACGGAGGGTTTCGAGTCGGATTTCAAAGTGCTATTAATTTAGAAAGCGGGGAAGCAATCAGTACGAATTACACTGTAGAATACAGCCGTCGCAGCTACGCAATTATTTTGCGTTTTAATCCTGAGCGTCAAGTCGGCAGCCTGACTTTTAGAATTAGCGACTTCAACTGGAATGGGACTCCCCAACCTTTTTCCGGGGACGCGCGAACTGTAGAAGGAGGCGTGCGTTTATCCGATTAATTCAATTGGGTAATCGGTAATGGGTTATTGGTAATGGATAATGGATAATGGGTAATTGGTAATGGATAATTGGGAATTCTTCCTTACTATTCGTTACATTCGTTACATCCGTTACATCCGTTGCCGAACTTCTTCCCTCAACATCCATCCGTTAAATCAGTTAACTCCCGATTCACTGCGCGTTGCCGAACTTCCTTCTTCCTTCAAAATCCCAATTCCCAAGTTCCCATGACAGAAGTGACCGCAATATCTGCACAAGCAGCGGCTCTGCTGGTTCACTACGGTTTTGACCTAGGTGGCAAAAAAGCCGAGAAATTGGCGGGTGAATGGCTGACCAAGTATCCCGGCTATTGGCTGCGTTTAGCAGTGGTTGAAGCGCTTTATCAAGGGCGCTACAAGGCTGTTTCTGTGGGACAGCTATTGAGTATGTGGCATCGGATAGGTCAACCTCTCTATCATTTCAATCGCGAGTTTGAACGCTTGGTCTGCAATAATTTTCCTCAAAGTTTAACCGGGGAAAGTGCTGCTCAAATGCCACAGGAAGATATACTTTTATCGAACCCGGAATCGGAATTTAGTGCCGCAGAGTTAGATTTTCGCGGGCCGTCAGAGGCGCAACTTGATGTGGCGCTTCATGCAGAAGTCCCGAACACAGATGCCGAGGAAACAGGAAAATTGCCTGCTGCCGACGATCGCACAAAAGAAAATACAGAATTTGTAGTATATGAAGATGTGGCTGTTACCGCCCTCGCCGATCGAGCCGAAGCTGAACACAAATTAGCGGACAAACCTGTGGCAAAATCATTCCCAGTTGTCAAACACACTGATTTTCATACCAAGTTAAAAGCGATTGCCAGAGAAGGCCGAAGAAAGAAGGGAGAAAGCAGAAATAGAGTGTAAACTTTGGGAACTAGATAGTTATTTGTCACTTTTCATTTTGGGCACTTCCTCCCATCCGAATTTCCGAACAAAAAGAGGCTTGTTCGGTACCGTTAGCTTGCTTAACAACGCTAGTCCGCAGCCGCAAATTGGGCATTAGATACCACAGCCTTTCTTCGGCATGGAGAGTGTCTGATTCTGTAATCAATGTCAGCACGTCGTCGCCCATCACGTAGCGGCTGTTACCCTTGTCTTGCAACACTTTGCCTTCGCTGGGATTGTCGGGATTTGGTACGATCGCTAGTATTGTAGAACCGATTTGTTTAGCTTTGTCGCGATCGGGAATACCGTCCCAAGTAATCCGAACGCTGGTTAGCCCAGTTGAGGCCGGGTTAATGGAGTGTGCTTGGCAAAGTTTGACGACTGCTGCATCGCTAGCTGTCAGTATTTCTATTTTGAGGTCGGATTTACCTGCCTGCAATTTCCCAGAATTGAGATTGTGTACGGTGCGCTGGGAAAACCATTTGCCTGCACTTAACTCGAAAAACTCGATAACATCCATGAAATTTGTCTCTAAAGTCAATACTGCCTTATTTGCGATCGTAACTTGCGCGCTATGGAGTCAGAAACCCGGTTTCTTCCTACCTACCTAGCGGTCAAACCAATGATTTTGTTGAGAAACCCGGTTTAACAGTGCAAGTTCTATTCTATATTTTAGAGGAAGGGGGCGCGCCTGCAAAGCTTTCTGAGAGCTTTAGGTGAAACAGATTGCAGATATGGTTGAGGTACGAAACCCAACCAGGGCGACATCTGCCTCGCTGATGCGGCCCCATTGACAGAAAATTAGAGCATCCAGAATCGTGTTTCTTTAAAAAAGCCTTGTTCCCACATCAAATAGGATTGCGATACCTGAAAATTTTTAGCTTGAGTTTGTTTATCGCTCGACAATCATCGCCTAAAGACTGGCTATGTTAAGAAAGACAACGATATATGTCAGCTTTTGTAGATCGATCGGTTAATTGGGCGTTGCTGAGTTGAATTATCTTGGCAGCGATTGATTATAATCGCACTCCTTGAAAATTCTCAAAGCAGACTCAGACTCAAAAACCAGCAATTCATCGAACCATAACCAAACCAAGGACAGCAGACCCTAGCACATAGCATTCAAATATGTCATGCTAAGTCAAGAGAAAAGATTCTCGATCGGGTTTCCAGCAGGGTGCAGCTAGCGATCGCATACATTAAAAAAAGACATCCACAAATTCATGAGCGAGTTTACACAAGGGCTGGATAAAATGCAGCCTGCAGAACAGAGACACTATTTAGGAATCTTGCCAAGTCAGCTAGCAGCGACTTCAGACTCCGAGAAATTATACAGCTTACTAACAGATTACAATTTTATTGAAGCCAAGCTGTCAGCATCCGGAGTACAGGCGCTAATAGAAGATTACGATTTAGCAACAAGTCCCGATATAATTACCTCAGACCAAAAAGGCGACCAACTCCAATTAATCCAAGAAGCAATTCGTCTGTCTGCCCACATTCTAGCCAAAGACAAAACACAACTAGCCACCCAACTAATTGCCCGCTTGATGCGCTTTGAAAGTCCAGAAATTCAAGCACTGCTAGCAGAAGCAAAACACCAAAAAAGCCCCTGGCTGCGACCGCTAACGCCCAGCTTTACTCCTCCCGGCGGGAGATTGCTGCGCACCCTCACCGGACATACAGATTGGGTACAAGCTGTAGCAATCACCCCCGACGGCAAGCGGGCAATTTCTGCGTCCTCCGACCACGCCCTCAAAGTTTGGCACTTAGAAACAGGCGAAGAACTTTCAACCCTCGAAGGTCATCTTACCTACGTCAATGCTGTAGCTGTCACGCCCGACGGCACTAAAGTAATTTCCGGTTCTTGGGACAATACTATTAAAATTTGGGATTTAGAAACTGGACAAGAAATATTTACCTTTGCAGGCGATACTTTTGCGGTAGAAGCAGTAGCAGTAACTCCCGACGGCAAGCGAGTAATTTCTGGTTCTTGGGACGGCAGCATAAAAGTTTGGAATTTGACAACCAGGGACGTAATTTTTAACTTCAAAGGTCACAGCAGTTTTGTCCAGTCCGTAGCAGTAACTCCTGATAGCAAACGGTTGATTTCTGGGTCGGGAGACAACAGCATAAAAGTCTGGAACCTAGAAACTGGAAAAGAACTTTTTACTCTCACCGGTCATGCAGATTGGGTAAAAAGTGTAGCAGTTACTCCCGACGGCGAACAAATAATTTCCGGCAGTTACGACGGAACTGTTCAAGTCTGGAGTTTGTCAGAAAGAAAACAACTTTTCACTTTAGGAAAACACGCCAGTTTCGTTCAAGCTGTGGCAGTCACTCCCGACGGCAAACGAGTAATTTCAGCTTCCGGCGACAAAACGCTCAAAGTTTGGAATCTGGAAACAAAACAAGAACTTTTCACTTTTACCAATCACATCGCGCCAGTGAATGCTGTGGCTGTTACCCCCGACGGCCAGCGGATAGTTTCTGGTTCCTCTGACAAAACTCTCAAAGTTTGGCACTTAGAAATAGGCAAAGAAAATTTATCATTTGCAGGTCACAATGACTGGGTAAATGCTGTAGCAGTGACGGCGGACGGTACTAAAGCGATTTCCGGTTCAGGAGACAACAGCATTAAAGTCTGGGACCTCAAAGACGGACAGGAAATTTTTACTATTCCCGGTCATAAAGATTGGGTAAAAGCGATCGCCATAACGGCGGATAGCAAGCGAGTAGTTTCGGGTTCCGGGGACAAAACTGTGAAAGTTTGGAATCTAGAAACCGGACACGAAATCTTTACTTTCACGGGGCATACGGACTGGGTAAATTCTGTGGCCGTGACGGCAGACGGAACGATGGCGATTTCCGGTTCTGGAGACACAACTATTAAAGTTTGGAGTTTAGACACAGGAGAGGAACTTTTTACTTTATCAGGTCATGAGGACGGGATAAAAGCTGTGGCAGTTACTCCCGACAGCAAGCGGATTATTTCGGCTTCCGGCGACAAAACTCTGAAAGTTTGGAGTTTGGGGAAAGAAAAGAATATTTTGGCAAATGTCTGGAATTTAGCCGTCAAACATCTACTTTTTACCCTCAAAGGTCATGAGAGTTTCGTGAATGCTGTGGCAGTTACCACCGATGGCAAATGGGCGATTTCGGGCGGGCGAGAAAACAATCTTAAAGTTTGGGATTTGTCAAGTAGAAAAGAAGTTTTTACTTTGGTAGGTCATGACGATTCGATAACATCTGTAGCGAGTGTGGGAAATAGGGCGATTTCTGTTTCGGATGACAATACTCTCAAAGTTTGGGATTTGTTAAGTCGAAAAGTAGTTGCTAGTTTCAGGGGAGATAGTGCTTTGAAAGCTTGTGCTATTGCACCGGATGGAGTGACAATTGTGGCGGCGGAAGCTTCAGGACAGGTGCATTTTTTGAGGTTAGAAGAGGGGCAAAAATAACCTACGTGTAGGGACACGGCATTGCCGCGTCCTTACAAATATAATGTGAAATTAACGGGGTTTGATATTAATTATGAGAATGCGCAGTCCGCACCTTACTTAATGGAGCCCGATCGCTCTTTCCCCCTGTCTAGTTTACAATTGTTCCGGGTCAATGCCCATCGATCGCAGTCTTTCTGCCAGGACAGCAGCCCGCTGTTCGGCTTGTTCTGCCCGCTGTTCGGCTTGTTCTAAGCTGCGAGAAACCTCCTCATAACTTGTAAACGGTTCGCCGTCAGGGCGATAAATTTGCAACTCTTCACCCGACAAATCAAAGCGAATTCCGAGTCGGGGACTGACCCAATTTTCGATCGCATCAATTACGTCAAAACGCCCCTGTGAACGAATCCAACCGCTGAAATCGTTGCGTTCCGGGTCGTACAGGTAATATTCCTCTACCCCGTGGCGATCGTAAAATACCTGTTTTTTATTCATTTCTGTTAGCCTGTTATCGGCAGAAAGAATTTCAAACATTACTTGCGGCGCGATATTTTCTTCTTCCCACTGCTTGTAAGAACCCCTATCTCCTTGCGGTCTGCCGAAGACTACCATCACATCCGGGCCGACGCGAATCTTGTTATCTCCTTCGACGGGATACCACAGCAAATCGCCCGCGACAAATACATTCGGGTCATCCGCAAATAGCCACGCTAAATTTTGTTGGATGATGAGTATCCAGCGAAATTGTTTGGTATTGTCAGACATTGGTTGGCCGTCGCTGTCGGGGTAAATAACATCAGGTTTTTGAGGAGACTTGAGTTGAGTTACCATAACTGTTGCCCGGCGTGAATAACTGTTGAATTTAATTTTAGCTTGTGGGAAGGGTGAGAAGTGCGATGCCCTGCGGGATAGCTACGCCGCGCTTACTTTCTCAATACAATAACCTATTCATCTTTCTCTCTCATCTCTTCCTCTGCGCCCTCTGCGGTTAATTAAAAAACATCTCACTCAGCATCGAAAATAGGGCGGACACCGCCCGCCCTACAAAACTACTTCCTCAGCAACTTAACCCCGCGAATCGAATAATCCAAAAGCTCAATTGGGTGCATCAAAGTAACTTCCTTTCCCTGCAACTCCAAATGCTTCTTAATTTGCAAAGAACAACCCGGATTAGAAGAAGCAATCAACTCCGCACCAGTATTCAGCAAATTCTCCACCTTTTGCACTCCCAATTCATCAGCAACCTCCGGCTGAAGCATATTGTAAACCCCCGCACTCCCACAGCACAAAGCCGCATCCACAGGCTCTTTTAACTTCACCCCGGGAATTTGTTGCAGCAACTGACGCGGCTGCAAACTAATCTTTTGCCCGTGCAACAAATGACAAGCATCCTGATACACAATTGTCAAATCTCCCTCAATCAAAGGATTGAGTTTTGCCGTAATTCCCGCACTTGCCAAAAACTCTTGCACGTCCTTAACATTAGCAGCAAATTTCTCAGCTTTCTCCCGATAATCCGGGTCATCTGCTAAAATGTGACCGTATTCTTTCAAAGTGTGGCCGCACCCAGCAGCGTTGATAATCACCACATCAACGCCAGTATTTTCAAAGCTATCAATCATTTGTCTCGCCAAAGATTTCGCCTGTTCCGCTTGCCCTTGGTGTTCCGGCAAAGCAGCACAGCATCCCTGACTTTTCGGAATTACAACCTCGCAACCGTTAGCCGTCAAAACTCGCACCGTAGCTTCATTAACTGGCGAAAATAACAGCCGCTGCACGCAGCCTAAAATCACGCCGACTCGATAGCGTTTTTCGCCTTGTGCCGGAATTACCTCTGGCAAATTATCCCGGAAAGAATCAACAGTTACCTTCGGCAAAATTGATTCCATCGCGGCCAAGCGGGGAAATACTTTTTTCAGCAAACCTGTTTTGCGGACAAGTTTTGGCAGTCCTAATTTTTGATAAATAAACAGCGGTACAAGCAAAGGCCGCAATCTGTGAGGATAAGGGAAGAGATTAAAAATCAGAGTGCGAATTACATTATCTGAAAAAGTGCGTTCCTGATTTCTAGTAACTTGGTGGCGAGTTGCAGAAATTAATTTGTCGTATTGAACTCCAGACGGACAAGCTGTAACGCAGGCTAAACAGCCCAAACAAGTATCGAAATGCTGCGAGGTTGCTTCATTTAATGGTGCGTCGCCTTCGTTGATTGCATCCATTAAATAAATGCGGCCTCTGGGGGAATCCATTTCTTTGCCGAGTACCCGATAACTCGGACAAGTTGATAAGCAAAATCCGCAGTGCACGCAAGTATCGATTAATTTCGGGTCGGGCGGATTCTTGGGGTCGAAACCCGGGATTTCGAGGGTTTGTAAGTGGGGATTTTGTGTTAGAAAATTGCTTTCTTTGGCTGGTTTTAACTCGTCGCTGGGAACGGGAGATTTTTCTGAAGTTTGCATATAAGGAAGAAGGAAGAAGGAAGAGGGAAGAAGGAAGAAGGAAGAAGGAAGGAGGAAGAGGGAAGAAGGAAGGAGGAAGAGGGAAGAAGGAAGGAGGAAGAGGGAAGAAGGAAGAAGGAAGAAGAAAAAAAATTTAGTTATCTAGGAGAGAAGTCAGAAGCAATCGACCGCATGGATAAAGTGCAATTAAGAATGTCCTAAACGTCCCAACCAAAACTTCTCTTTTTTTCTCTTCCTTTGCGGGCTAGCGCTAACGCGCCTTCGCGGTTCGTTAAAAAACAAATTTGGTTCACCAATAATTCAGACGAGGAATAAAAAAAAACTGAAGTCCTGACTACAAACTTTAAACTAAATACCACTTATAAAACGATGGGGACTCAAAATATTTTCCGGGTCAAACTGCTGTTTAATCCGGCGCATTAAATCGATCGCACTTCCAGTATAGCCCCAAACATCTAACTGTTGCTTGATGTCGGCCGGCGCTGCTAAAACAGTCAGAAAACCGCCTTTCGCTTCGCACCCTCTGCGTACCTGCAACAGCGTTTCAGCCGTCGCATTCTCAAACCGCAAAACCCCCAAACCGCTGCCTGCATGAATCCAAGCGTCCTGTACCGGCAATTCGTTAATTGCCGTTACAGCTTCCGACGGTCTGATTCCTATTTTGCAAATAATTGCCGACTTTGTGCCAGAATTCCACATTGTTTCTGGCAATCTTTGCCATAACTGATGCTCATCATTTTCGCAGCAGCTACTGCCTTGCAAACCCAACTTTTCGCCAACTTCCAGCAAGCGGGCTGATTGTTGTTTAACGCTTTCTGCGATACTTTGAAATCTGACGATTAATCCCGTGCCCTTTCCTAAGCCTAATTTTGCGACTAATTCAGGTGACAGCAAATCAACGGCTGTTGGTGTCAAAGCAGAGGATAATAAGATTTGAGCCGTTTGAGACAAGGCATTAATTTGCCCTGTCAGCACTACGGTTCCCGAGGACTCAGGCAGCGGATAAACTCGGAAAGTTACTTGACTGATGACGCCCAAGGTGCCGTAAGCACCAGTAAACAGTTTCATCAAGTCGTAACCGGCGACATTTTTAACAACTCGACCTCCGGCTACGGCAATTTTACCGTCCGATCGCACAAAGGTTATTCCCAACAGCAAATCGCGAACCCCCCGATAGCGATGCCGCAAGGAACCCGCATCAGCAGTAGCGACAATGCCGCCCAAAGTTGCCTGTTGCGGATACGCCGGATCGATCGGCAAAAATTGACCTGCTGCGGCTAAAATTTGCTGCAAATCGGCAAACTTCATCCCCGCTTCCGCAGTCACGGTTAAATCGCCCACAGCGTGTTCTACAAGCCGATTGAGGCGCGAAGTGCTGACGGCAATATTAACTCCCTTAACTAAACCGCCCCAATCAAGTTTGCTGCCACTGCCACAAGGCAAGACTGCACAGCGATTTTGCCCAGCCCAAGCAATGACAGCCGCCAGTTCTTCCTGAGTATTCGGGTAAACGGTACAATCTATTTTCGTGCCCGGGGCAACTGCTTTTTCTACCCGTTCTTGCCAAAATACCTCTGTGTACTGCGGCAGACTGATTCCAGCAGTGCCGACAATACTTTCTAATTCTTGTGTGCTAACGTAATTTTCGGTAGAAAAAGATTTCATGAAGGTTATCAGACGCCCGGTAAAAAAAATCATCAAAACACTGCGTAAAACCATTAAATATTAATACGGGCCCGATATTCAAAACATGAAAAAACAAATGTCTCAAAACCGACTTTCTCTGGGAATTACCGGTCTCAACGAAGTGATTGGCGGCGGCCTGATTCCTCAACGCTCTTATCTGGTGCGCGGCGGGCCGGGTACTGGCAAGACTACACTTGGCTTTCACTTTTTGGCAGCAGGTGTGGCTCTGGGAGAAACGCCCCTGTTTATTACTTTAGGAGAACCGGAAGCGCAATTGCGCGCCAATGCCGCAACTCTCGGTTTTGATATGGAAGCGATGGCGTTCCTCGATTTGAGCCCATCCTCAGAATTTTTTACAGAAGTTCAGACTTATGACATTTTCTCCCCCTCCGAGGTTGAGCGAGAACCGACTACACAAAAGATTATCGAGCGAGTCGAAGCTGTCAAGCCGCAACGGGTGTTTTTGGACGCGATCACTCAATTTCGCTACTTAGCTGCGGATGAGTTTCAGTTTCGCAAGCAAGTTCTGTCTTTTCTGCGGTTTTTGGTGGAAGGGGGGGCGACGGTGGTGTTCACCTCCGAAGGCACATCAACAGCTCCCGATGACGATTTGCAATTCATCAGCGACGGAGTAATTTATTTGGAACTGCGCCCTGAAGGACGCACCCTGACTGTCACCAAGCTGCGAGGCTCCAACTTCCGCAGCGGCCGCCATTCGCTGCGCCTAACTGAGGCTGGTATGGAGGTATTTCCGCGACTGCTTCCGGACAACTTTCAACAGGATTTTGTTGCTGAAGCGATTTCTGCTGGGGTTCCAGAAATCGACGAACTACTGCACGGGGGAGTGGAACGGGGGACTGTGACGGTGATTAGCGGGCCTAGCGGCGTGGGTAAAACGACGGTGGGGATTCAGTTTATGAAGGAAGCCGCAGGAAGGGGGGAGCGATCGGTAGTTTACATTTTTGAGGAGTCAACTTCTACTCTGCTGCAGCGCTGCGAATCAATTAACATCCCGGTTGGGGCGATGATTGGGCAAGGAAGTCTTTCCGTGATACCTGTGGAACCTTTGCTGTACTCGCCGGATCAGTTTGCCTGTATGGTACGCCAGGAGGTGGAGCAGGAAAAGACGCGGATTGTGATGATTGACAGTATTTCTGGCTATCAGCTTTCGATGCAGGGGCAAGATTTGGTGAACAATTTGCACGCTTTGTGCAAGTATCTCAAGAATATGGGAGTCACCGTTATCTTGATTAATGAGGTAGAAGTCCTGAGCGGAGATTTTCGGCTGACCGAGATCGGGATTAGCTATTTGGCGGATAATCTTCTGTTTATACGTTATCTGGAACGCCAACTGCATAATAGGACAGAAATCCGCAAGGCGATCGGAGTAATTAAAAAACGAGTCAGCAATTTCGAGAGAACTTTGCGAGAAATCGAGATTACTCGCTACGGCATCAAAGTCAGCAAACCGATACGGGGGCTGCGCGGCATTTTGAGTTCGGCGCCGGTGTGGATTGAGGATGAACCGGATGAAGATTGAATCGGGGCTTGTCGTGCTGTTTTTGGGCAATTGGAGCTAATTTTGCAGTCGTGAATCAAATTAGTAGGGTGCGCACCGCGCACCTCACCACTAGCCTCTGTCCTGCAAAACTTAAATATATTGGTAAATTTGTGTATTTTTCGACTTTTATCGTAGTGTAGTTTTCAATTCTATGAAATACAGTAGGGGCAAAGGGCACGCGGCCGTGTTTTTTACCCCTACTGTATTTCACTCAACTGAGAACCGATGTAATCCCTCGCCGAAAAGTAAGCTAATACCAGATAAAAAAAACTCCAACTTTATGCACGATCCCAACCCATATATAATCCGTCATTTCCTATTCTTCAATTCTTTAATCTAAAATCTAAAATAGTAGAAGCCGTATTGAAAGGAAGCTGATAGATGACTGAAAACTCAATAATTTTAGCGGTTGACCGCAATCACCGAAACTTGGAACTATTAGCAAAATTTCTCAATAAAGAAGGATACCAGATGATTGCAGCTTATAGTTTTGAAGAGGTTGTACAAGCTATCAGTCAGCCTGCTAGGATCGGAATGGCTTTAGTAGATATTTCTGGTTTCGACCGCCGGATTTGGGACTGCTGCGAACACCTGCGAAATCACCAAATCCCTTTTCTGATACTCTCGCCCAAACAAAGCGCTGCCATTCAGCACGAAAGCCTCTGCCACGGTGCTCGGAATATGTTAGTAAAACCTTTGATCGTTAGAGATTTGCTGGGAATTGTTCACGGCTTGCTAGGAGAACTTGCGTGAGTCAAATTTTATTGCTTGTCGAACAGAAAGAAAATCGCCGCCTGTTATTAGAATGGCTAGCTGTTTACTATGAGGTATTGCTGCCAAAATCAACAGAAAATAGTGAAGATTTTTTACCATTTAATCAATCTTTTGACCTGGCGATAATTGACGGTCTTGCCCTGAAACACCACTGGCAATGGGTGGCCGCCCAAAAACAGGCAGAACACCCGGTATGCTTGCCTTTTCTTTTGATTACATCCCGCTCGGATGTAGGGATGGCAACGCAATTTATTTGGCAAAGTATTGACGATTTGATTATCGCTCCGATCGAGAAAATAGAATTGCAAGCGCGGGTGGAGATTTTGCTGCGATCGCGCCAGTTGTCGTTAACTCTCAAATTGTCTCACGACCAGCTCGATCGCACTCTGCAAACAGCCCAAGAGCTCAACGAGATGAAAACATCTTTGCTGTACATGATTGCCCATGACGTTCGCAATCCTTTGAATTTCATCATCGGCACTACACAACTTCTTAGCAAGTACAAGTTGACATTAACAGAGGAGAAAACACAAGAACTGTTAGACAAAACTCAAGCAGCCGCCAAAGGTATCGATCAATTATTAGACGATGTTCTGCTGCTCGGCCGTGTTGAGTCAGGACAAGCCGGGTTTTGCTTGGTACCGCTAGACTTAGCAAAGTTTTGTAATGAGTTGGTAGTGGAATTTCAGAGCAGCCTGAAGTTGAAACCTCAAACCGATCCGGTGACGCTGATTTTTGTGAATCACAGTCAATCGGCGATCGCGTGTTTGGAGGTAAGCTTGCTCCGGCGCATTCTGGGCAATTTGCTGTCAAATGCTATTAAGTATTCTCCCCCAAATACCGAAGTAATTTTTGAATTCAAACTTACTGAAACTGAGGCTATTTTTTCGATCCAGGATGCAGGAATTGGCATACCTGTTGCAGACCAAGAACGGCTGTTTGATTCATTTTATCGGGCTAAAAATGTCGGTCGCATTCCCGGTACTGGACTGGGGCTGAGCATTGTTAAAAAATGCGTTGACTTGCACGGTGGCGAAATTACTTTGAGCAGTGAAGAAGGCGTCGGCAGTAAATTTACAGTAACGCTGCCGATCGCAAAAATTGAACAAGATCAACTCTCGCCTGCAACGCCTTAAACTAGATGCAGGCATTTTATTGGGATTGCAAGACGGGATTTTTCGCAGGGATGATGAATGGCTGGTTGCTCATTTTTATTACAACATCGATGGAACGCTTTTGATGGTTTTTTCGCGGGCAATTGCAGCGGAAATTTATCATGCTCGATCGCACCGCTGGCGAAAAATTCACACTGTTTTAAACTGCATCGCGCTGCTGCTATTTCTCTGTCAAAGAGTAACGGCTTCTCGCTATTTGTTGGAAATTCGTTTAAGCTGGAAAAAATAACTCATTTATCACTGCGATTTCAAAATTTAAACTTGTCGGAAACAGCCCCAAAATACAGTAAAATACTTTCTTTTATGTTCGTTATTACTTTTTTATACTGACTAATTCAAAGTTCTAAAGGAGCAATAGCGTTAAAGAAATTTTCTAGGATAAATCGCAGCAAAGATTGAGTTGCTAATATTAAACCCAATCGAGCTTGGGCGAGTTTGGGCTGTTCTATTTTAACTTCTCCCCAAATTCGGCACTGGCTGTAAAAAATCTGAAATGCTTCGCTCAAACTATTGGCTAATTTGAAATAATTGACAGGTTGTTCGCGGTTTTTCACCTCAAAAGTAGGATATAAATTGTCTAGCACTGTTAAGAGTTGGGATATTAAACGGCGTTCTGCTGGATGCACTAACCGCAGTCGATCGCCCTCGTCAATCCAAGGGATAGGATTTGGACTCGCCAGGAACCAAATTGGCGGCGCTGTAGCCACATCTGGCTGCGCGATCGAAATTATCCGATCGCGGTGGGCCATTCGCAGCAGGGAACAGCAGCGCGCGTGGCTGTACTGAATCGGAAACAGCCGATCGGCTGACACAACAGGAGATAATATTCGAGATTCTGGAACTGGGAGGTTCGTTTGAGCTAAACGCTGCAACCAGACGGCTAAACCTGCATCAGTCAACTCCAGCTCAATAATTCCCGCCGGCGCTACTTTAACGGCGAAATCTGGGTAGCACAGCGGTTGGAGAGTTTCTGCCAACTGTGTCGCGATTGTCTGCGGTGTCTGCTGCCAAGTTTTAGCCAATTTCAGGGCGATCGCAGACACGTACAGCACCCGCGCGCTATCTTTACTCCGATTTAACGGAAATATTGCACCATTCTCAATTATTTGTTTAGGAACAGGCAAGATGCCTGTGAAGCGAGAGAATTCATCTCTTGTGGAACGGGCATCTTGCCCGTTCTTGAGAATGGTGCCACCTATGAAATTTAACGGAATTTCCCCTAGTGTCCCCTGCTGGCCGATCGCGCTTTGGAACCTTGAAAGCAAGAAACACTTCACTGTAACTTCCGGGCACTGCGAGATATTTGCTGTATCCATATCGGCTCATCCTGCGGTAAGAGCAACGATCGACTGTTACCACTTGCACTGTTCTTGTACGTTAAACTGCTGATGTCAGAGATGGGCGATCGGCTGCCCCGGGCGGGGCTGCATCGAATTCATCTGCTTTCTAGCGATTTTTGGGCTAAATATACAATAGTTTACGACAAATTTTTTGCTGAATTCTACCATTTTGATGTATTTTTTGCTACATTGAATTTTTCGGTAAAACTAAGAAAAGTCAGCACAGTTAAGAAGCGTGCAAGCTCGATCGGGGATGGGTGGTCTCACTTTGTATCGCACTGCTGGCAGAAGCTGTTTTTCTCACTGATTAAATATATCCCAGAGCCTCACCTATGCAATCAACTTCCACACCTCTAGAGACTATCGATCGACCTTTTATCACTTGGCAGCGAATTATCGACTGGGCCCAGGAACACTACCGCTGCCGGACTTTTAGCAAAGATGAGCGGATTCCCGCGAGACCCGGACTGCTGTATTTAGTCCAGAAAGGTTCTGTGCGACTCGTAGGTAGCGCTCAAGTTAGCGCTGCGACGGGGAAGTCGAAATCGGTTGACAAAACTACAGAAGAAGCTTTTTTGGGCTTCGTCGGCGCCGGTCAGCCCTTTGAACTCGTTGCTCAGTCTCCGTTTACTCTCCAAGCTTACGCCCACGCCGATCAAACTCACGTAGTGTGGATGTACTGGCACGACTTAGATAATTGGCCTCACTTCCGCAGGGAAATTTTGGATGCGTTTCGCTACCAACACCAGCGGAAACTTCTCTGGCTGAGCACTTTGGGACAGCGCCGGACGATCGACCGACTGCTGGGATTTCTCACTTTGTTGATCGAAGAGTTCGGCGAACCTTACGTAGGTGACGGCGAACCGGATGTGGTTCGGGGCTACCGGCTGCCTTGGGCCTTGACTCACGCTCAAATTGGCAGCGCGATCGGCTCGACGCGGGTGACGGTGACGCGGCTGATGGGTAAGTTGCGATCGAAAGGTTTGATTAATACTGAGGATGATAATTTAATCTGTTTGCCGGCTAAGTCTAACCCCCAAAAGACAAAAAACCAAAAGCAGGAGTTGGAAGATTCCCTGGATGATTCCCTGGATGATTCTCTGGATGATTCCCTGGATGATTCCTTGGATGATTCCCTGGATGATGAAGATTCTCTCGAAGAATCTGCATAAAATCCTCCGGACGATTGCCAAAACACTGCGCGCAGCTATTAGTTTTTGGCTGTCGGGGTGTCTGTCGCTCGACAGTGTACGAGAAATTGTGTAAACTTTTCCAGTTCTCTCTCTTGTGCGACTGACAATGACCAAAAATTTCTTGATGGTACCCGCCACGTAATTTATCCGTGGAATCAATCCAAAATCTCAAATCTAAAATCATCAAGCCCCCGAATTTATCCGTGGGGTCAATCCAAAATCCAAAATCTAAAATCTAAAATCGAATGACCGATGACAAGCAAAAATCTTCAATCCCGAACAATCAGCAACGGGTGGTATTCTGCGACTTTGACGGCACGATAACTGTTGAAGAAACTTTTGTGGCAATGCTCAAGCATTTCGCACCGGAACTGTCGTCTCAACTGATGCCTGAAATATACGCTAGAAGACTGAGTTTGCGATCGGGAGTGCGACAGTTACTAGAGTCTATTCCCTCGGAATGTTACGGGGAAATTGTGGAATTTTCTAGGGGAAGGCTGATGCGGCCGGGATTGTTGGAATTGCTGGATTTTTTGGACGAGCGAAAAGTGGATTTTGCGATCGTGTCCGGCGGTCTTCGCGTCATGGTAGAGACGGTAATGGGCGATTTGGTACACCGGGCGAGCGTTATTTACGCTGTGGATGTGGACGCTAGCGGCCCTCGCTTGCAAGTCAATTCTGAGTTTGAAGGAGATACGGAATTGGTGTCTAAGGTGCGGGTGATGGGCCAGCACCCGGCCCAGGAACAAGTGGTGATCGGAGATTCGCTGACGGATTTTAATATGGCTTTGCAGGCTTCGTCGGTGTTTGCGCGCGATCGGCTTGCCGAGTATCTAGACGAACAGCAAAAGCCTTATACTAAATGGGATAATTTTTTTGACGTGTTGGAAAGTTTGTCCCAGAAATGGAATTGAAACTAAACTAGGAATTGCGCCAAAAAAATCGCACTATGCGGTATGTGTATTTAGTAAATTGCTTATGGCACACCCTACGTTTAGAGCTATATGTATTGGTAAGCTTTGCACGCATCACCCTACGTTTAGATAGGGCAGGGCAATTCCTATTAACGTAAAAAGTAGATTAAAAGCTGAGGATTTGTAAAGAATGAGTGGCGATTTGAGATCGGATTTAATTGCAGCAGCCAAACATTTTTACGATCGCGGTTGGATGGTTGGGACTGCTGGCAATCTTTCAGCCCGCTTACCAGATGGCACTTTCTGGATTACTGCTAGTGGCCGCGCGAAAGGGCAGTTAACTGAAGAAGATTTTATCCGAATGAACTCAGACGGCGCAATTGTCGAGCAACCTGTTCCCCACAGCCGCCCTTCGGCCGAAACCAGCATTCATTTAGCCGTTTACAATTGTTTTCCAGACGCGAAAGCTTGCTATCACGTTCACTCGATAGAGGCAAATTTAGTATCTCGGCTAGCAGCAGGAGATGCAGTGCCTTTACCCGCGATCGAAATGCTGAAAGGTTTGGGGGTATGGGAGGAAAACCCGCAGGTGGCGATACCCCTATTTGCAAATTATTTGGAAGTCCCTAAAATAGCCAAGGCAATTTGCGAATTCTTTGCCATTTGTGCGCCGTCTGTACCAGCTTTGTTAATTCGCGATCACGGCATCACAGTCTGGGCAGACTCGCCAGCCGCCGCCTACAATTACGTAGAAATTGTAGAATACATTTTTCGCTATACGATCGCAGCCCACAAATTAAATTTAGATTTGAGATGGGATAGCTGAGATTGAGCGGTGCATGAATTTGGAGGCTTTGGAATTTGAGATTAGGAAACCAGCAAACATCGAAAATAGGCAACAATGATGGCTAAATATACCAGAATTTTATCCATAGATGGAGGGGGAATTAGAGGGATTATACCCGCGCAAGTTTTAGTTAGCATT
Source organism: Microcoleus asticus IPMA8 (assembly GCF_013179805.1). Lineage (GTDB taxonomy): Bacteria > Cyanobacteriota > Cyanobacteriia > Cyanobacteriales > Microcoleaceae > Microcoleus > Microcoleus asticus. The sequence goes on from NZ_SRRZ01000003.1 coordinate 83,020, forward strand.
GAGTCAAAGCTGCAACAAAAAAGCGGCAACCCAGATGCGAGAATAGCTGACTATTTTGATTTAATCGCCGGCACGAGTGCGGGAGGAATTTTAACTTGCATCTATTTGTGTCCCGATGCCAAAAATCCCACCAGGCCTCGGTGGTCGGCTGAAGACGCTCTTAATTTTTCAATTGAGAGCGGCCGCGACGTTTTTAAGAGTTCATTTTGGCAAAAACTCAAATCTATAGACGGTTTGATAGATGAGAAATATCCCAGCGATCGTTTAGAAAAATTCTTTTTGGAAAACTTTAGAGATTGCAAACTCAGCGAACTGCTGAAACCTTGTTTAATTTGCAGTTACGACATCGAAAGGAGAAAAGCTCACTTTTTCGATAAAATAGATGCTCAACAATATCCAGCAGAAGACTATTTTATTAGAGATATCGCCAGAGCCACATCGGCCGCTCCCTCTTACTTTGAAGTTACCAAAATCTACTCTTTGACAAACGAGTCCTACGCTTTAATTGACGGGGGAGTTTTCGCAAACAATCCCGCGCTTTGTGCCTATGCTGAAGTTAGAAATAAATTCAGAATTCCTGACGATCGCCCCGACAAAGGGCCGACAGCAAAAGATATGGTAATTTTATCCTTGGGGACGGGAGAAGCTCAGAAAAAATTCCCCTACGAAGATGTAAAAAATTGGGGTCAAGTAGAGTGGGTTGAGCCTTTAATTAATATCATGATGACCGGAGTTGCGGAAACTGTAAATTATCAAATAATCCAAATTTATGATGCGGTTGAAAGACCGAATCAATATTTGAGAATTAGTCCAGATTTGAGCCACGAACAACCGCTGCCGATTGATGATGCCTCGGAAGGGAAGATATCGGAACTGTTGAGAATTGGCAAAGATCAAGCCGAAAAATATAATGAACAGTTGGATAAGTTTATCGACTTGTTGCTTGCCGAGTAGTCATAGGATTTTAGATTTTAGATTTTTTAATTGAATAATTGGAAATGACTGATGATTACCACATAATCAACCAGTCCCAATGTCAAATCTAAAATCTAAAATGGTAAAACCCACCAACCGCAGGGCAGGTCGACTGAAAAAATATGTTGACAAGTCGTGCAATAATTGCTGTAGGATTGCCGAAAATCTCTATGTGGCAGTGCTTCGCCCTGTTTGCAATTAATCGCGAGCCATCAGTCATTGGTTAAAAAATGCCAAGAAAAGCGCGATCGACATTTAGATGAAACCTTCAATAGCAGGTGGTTTCAGCGGTTTTTAGTGACGCTGTTCCTGGGTGGCCAAGTGCTGCTGCGGATATTCCAAGGCAAAATTGACCGCCGCCAAATTATGGAACATTTAGTAACAGTAGGCCTGGATTCCTTCCGCTCCGTGCTGCTAATAGCCTTTTTTGGCGGCATGATTTTTACCTTTCAATCGGCCAGAGAATTGGTTCGCTTTGGCGCGGTTGGGGCGGTGGGAGGTGCTTTTGCTCTGGCATTTTGCGGCGAATTAGCACCACTTTTAACGGCGGGCGTGGTGGCGGGACAAGTAGGTTCGGCCTTTGCCGCGGAGATAGGAGAGATGCAGGTGACGGAACAAATAGACGCCCTGTATATGTTGAGAACCAATCCGGTTGATTATTTAGTAGTGCCGAGGGTGATAGCTTGCTGCATCATGCTGCCAGTGTTAACAATTTTTTCGGTAGCGGTGGGAATTTTGGGCGGGCTGTTTGTGGCCGTTAATTTTTACGAGTTGGAACCGTCGGTATTTTTGGAATCGGTGCGGACTTTTTTGGGGCCTTGGGATTTAGTTAATGTGGCGATTAAGAGTTTTATTTTTGGGTTAATAATTGCCCTTGTCGGTTGCGGTTGGGGGTTGACGACGACGGGCGGAGGGAAAGGGGTAGGCCAAGCTGCAACGGCGGCGGTGGTGACTTCGTGGGTGTTTATTTTTGTGGCTGATTTGTTTTTATCGCTGTTGATGTTTCACGAGTTGGGGATTATGAGAAACGGGGGTTAATCGAGAGTTGCACGGGCTATAGAACAACCGTTATATCATGCCTTTGTTAATAACTCTTTAATAATACTCGGCGGTTAAAACTGCTCATACACAAACTTTCGCTCCTTTCTAAAAAACTAAGAAATACAGCGAGAATTGCTGTTATCAGGTACAGTGCCAGCAATTAGCTTTCCCACTTTCTTAAATGTTTAGAATTCATGTTTGTTAACGGCAACTGCAATTATTATATCAGTCATGGACGTGGTAGTTGGATCGAATCTCCGCAAAAAATATTTGAGTTGTGACAACCATTCATTGTTCAAGGGGATTAAAATAGGCGAGAGTATGGGGATAAACAAATAACACTCGCACCTACAGTTTCAATCATTGCGCGCAAAATAGATGCTAGTTTATGGGCGGGTAAATTATCCATTACTGCTACAAATACTGTCATAATTGATGACATAAAAACTGCTCAATAAATACGACAATGCCGCTCGCTCAGTTGAATCTTTCACTGTCATTAACCCCAGCAATTTATTAATACTAATTGCGCCAGGGGCTGTAAATTAGTGCCCCTCGATAAAATGGCTTTAGGTTGGATACTCTTGTCCCTAGCTGTGAACGGGCATGAGTTCTGGTCGCACTCAGTAGAATCCCGGTTTCCTCGAAAAATACGCTTGTTTTGTGCCTCCATATCTTTGCTCTTGTTCCAATACTCCACTCTTAATTTTTGGAGTCTTTCTGTCGCGGCTTGCCTACTGTACCAGGTTTTTTTTTACGATGTAGTCCTAATTTCTGCGGCGCAGCGACACATTGCCGTCCGACTCACCCAATTTCCGGTCTTAATAGCAAATAATTCAGATAAATCCACCAAAGTGGTATCAAGATGAGCTGTTAGCAGTGCTTTGACCAATGCTTCCGCATTAGTCAGATGACTGAATTTCGGTTTTCCTCTCTGTTTCGGCTGTAAATTTCCCTCCCTTTGTTGTTCCTCGTGGCTGTTGTTAGACGAGACTTTTAGGCTCCCTAAAATCTGGTGGCTACTTTTCTAATTGACATTTTTTCTGCCAAATGTGCTGTCACTATTTTTTCTCGGAGAGCGAGGGAATATGCTTTGATTAGCTTTGACTAACCAAGCATATTTTATTTTTATTTATTGTACCGCATAACAGGGGTTTCCCCTGTATTAGTTTTTTTTATATTTAGATTTGTTAAACTTCAAAAAACATTTAAAAACCTTAGATTATACTTGTTTGTAGTGCATTTGAAGATTTTTTTAATTAGTCATAAATATCAGTATACCTACTGAGATATACCTACTGAGATACCCTCGGCTCTTCAATTTATCATCAGTGAAATTACACATATGAACCCTAGCTTTTTCGGTTACAACCTAAGCGAAGCTATTTACGAAAGTGTCAATACTATTATTTATCGCGCCACAAGACACGTTGATAGAACCTCCGCGATTATCAAAACCTTCAAGACCGAGCATCCGACAATCGAAGAAATTTCCCGCTTAAGACACGAACATAAAATCCTCAAACATTTAGACAGTGAAGGAATAGTTAAACCCATAGCCTTAGAAAACTATCATAACAGCTTAGCGCTGATTGTAGAAAATTTTAGCGGTCAATCTTTGAAAGATTTTCTCAACAATCAACCCTTGCCTATAAACGCATTTCTCAAAATCGGCATTCAGTTAGCCAACACTATGGGAGAGATCCATCATAGTAATGTGATCCATAAAGATATTAAGCCCCAAAATATCCTAATTAACCCAGAGACAAAGGAAGTAAAAATCATTGATTTTAGCATTGCTTCTCTCTTAGATCGAGAAAATCAAACCGTAACAAATCCCAACTTGTTAGAAGGAACTCTCGCCTATATGTCGCCGGAACAAACCGGCAGAATGAACCGCTCAGTGGACTACCGCACCGACTTTTACTCCCTTGGTGTTACATTCTATGAAATGCTGACGGGTAAGCTACCTTTTTCCGCAAAAGACCCTCTAGAATTCGTTCACTGCCATATAGCTAAAGCACCAATACCACCGAAAGAACTGAATTCAGAAATCCCGGATGCAGTTTCTGAAATTGTAATGAAATTATTATCTAAAACCGCTGAAGATAGATATCAAAGTGCTTTGGGACTAAAAGTTGACTTGGAAACCTGCCAGCAGATACTTTCTTCAGGAGAAATTTCCCACTTTATTATAGGTCAACTAGATTCCTACAGCCAATTTCTGATTCCGCAAAAACTCTATGGACGGGAAAGAGAAGTTGCTAGTTTGCTAGAAGCCTTCGCTCGCGTCAGTGCTGGGACAACGGAAATGATGCTAGTTTCCGGTTATTCAGGTATCGGCAAATCTTCTTTGGTTAATGAAGTTGATAAACCTATAGTCGGGGCACGAGGGTATTTTATTTCTGGTAAATTTGACCAATTTAAGCGGAATATTCCTTATGCTTCTTTAATTCAAGCATTTCAAGGATTGCTGCGGCAACTGCTTACGGAAAATTCAGATAAAATAGTAATTTGGAAAGCTAAAATTCTCGAAGCACTTGGTGCCAATGGCCAGGTTATTATTGATGTTATTCCCGAAGTAGAAAAGATTATTGACCCACAGCCTGCGGTGCCAACCTTGGGGTCAGCGGAATCCCAAAACCGATTTAATCGAGTATTTCAAAAATTTATACAGGTGTTTAGTAAACCCGAACACCCCCTAGTTGTATTTTTAGATGATTTGCAGTGGGCAGATTCCGCTTCCCTGAAACTCATTCAGCTAATTATGACCGATCCAGATAGTAAATATCTGTTATTAATTGGGGCTTATCGGGATAATGAAGTCAGTTCCACTCATCCCTTAATTTATACCTTAGAGCAAATTCAAAATAGCAAAGCGATAGTAAATAATATTATCCTCCAAGCTTTGGATATTTCCCATGTCAACCAATTAGTGAGCGAAACCCTTCGCAGTCAAATTTCTGAAGTTTTGCCCCTGGCTGAGTTAGTTTTTAAGAAAACCCAGGGCAATCCTTTCTTTTTAACTCAACTTCTCAAATCCCTTTATCAAGACAAACTCCTATCCTTTGATTTCGATCGAGTTTGCTGGAAGTGGGATATTCAACAGCTTCAAGGAATTGAGATCAGCAATAATGTAGTCGAATTGATGGTTAGCCAGATTCAAAAGCTGTCGTCCCCGACGCAGAAAGTCTTAAAATTAGCTGCCTGTATCGGAGATAAATTCAGTTTAGAAGTTTTGGCAATTGCTAATAAAAAATCCCAGCCTGACACGGCAAGGGATTTATGGGAAGCGCTACAAGCTGGTTTCGTTCTGCCGCTAAATAATTCCTACAAAATTCCCCTGCTATTTGACTCGGAAACATCCACAGAAAAGTCAACCGAACAGTTTAATGTCACCTACAAGTTTTTGCATGACCGAGTGCAACAGGCATCTTATTCTCTAATTCCCGACGAGCAGAAAAAAGAAGCTCACCTAAAAATCGGTCAACTACTACTGCATTGCACAACGCCTGAAGAACAAAAAGAAAATATCTTTATACTGGTTAACCAACTAAATTACGGAACCGATTTACTCATTTTAGAGTGGGAAAAATATGAATTGGCAGAACTCAATCTGATCGCCGGACAGAAAGCTAAAGCAGCAACAGCTTATGAATCCGCTGTCAAATATTTGAATGTGGGTTTGGGTCTCCTCGCTGCTGATAGCTGGGAGAGTCAATACGAGCTGACTTTGAACCTCTATTTAGAAGCAGCAGAAGCAGAATTTATAACCACCAACTTTGAACGATCGCAACAGTTGTCTGTTGTCATAATCAAACAAGCAAAAACAATCCTAGAAAAAATCAAGGTATATGAACTAAAAATTCAGTTTGAAATCGCTGAAAACCGGGCGCAATCTGCCATAGATACCGGAATTAGCGTTCTGGAAATGTTTGGTATTTCCCTGGAACAAAAACCCCCTGAAGAACTGATTATTGAAGATTTAGTTGATTTGCCGCCAATGACAGATATTGATAAACTTGCGGCTATGCGGATATTAACGAGCATCGTCATCGCGGCTTATCTTGCGAATGGAGCAATGCTGCCGTTGATTGTATTTACGATGATCAATTTATCTGTCAAGTATGGAAACTCACCCGAATCCGCTTACGCCTACGTTTTTTATGGGTCTCTTCTATGTGGGCCAATGGGGGATATAGATTCTGGATATCAATTTAGCAAATTGGCCGTTGTTTTGTTGGAAAAATTTGAGGCTAACTCACTCAAGTGTAAAGTAGCTTTAATGTTTAACGCTACTGTGAGATTCTGGAAAGAGCCTAATAGAAATAGCTTAGACTCTTTAATGGCTGGCATGCACAGTGGCTTTGAAGTCGGAGATTTAGAATGTGCTTGTCATTGTGCTGTAAATTATTGCTTTCTACTCTTTTTTAGCGGAGAAGAGCTGGAAAAAGTTGAACGCGAACAGGCAAAATATGTCTTTATTGCCATCAAATTTAAGCAAGAGTACGATACTTTTGGGATAAAAATTTACCAGCAACTGGTTCATAATTTTATTGGCAAAGCCCCAGATAAATATCGGTTGATTGGCGAGAATTTTAATGAAGAGGAAATGGTGCCTATCTTCCGAGAGTCCAATAATGGGACTTTGCTGTTTTTTTACTATGTAGCCCAAACAATTCTCTTTTATTCATTTAAAGATTATGGTCGAACAGTAGCCAGCGCCAATTTAGTATCAGAATATGCCAGCTCCGGCGTGGGATTGAGCCAGAATGCCATCTACAACTTCTATCATTCTCTTGCCCTCCTAGCACTGTATCCAAAAGCACAGCCAAGCCAGAAAGAACAATATTTAAGTGAAGTAGCAGCAAACCAAGAAAAAATGAAGACTTGGGCGTTCCATGCGTCGTGCAATTTCCAGCATAAGTATGACTTAGTAGAAGCAGAAAAAGCGCGGATTTTGGGACAACCTTTAGAAGCGGGTGATTATTACGATCGCGCCATAGCCGGAGCCAAAGAACAGGGATATATCCAAGAAGAAGCATTAGCCAACGAACTAGCAGCAGAGTTTTATTTTTCCCGCGCTAAAGATAAAATTGCTCGGATTTATTTAACCGATGCTTACTACGGATATAGTCGCTGGGGAGCGAAAGCTATAGTCAAAGATTTAGAAGCCAGATATCCTCAAATACTTTCCCGGATAGCCAAGCCAGAAAGTCAACGTAGCCAGGTCACGATGACAACTACCTCGACGAGTGGAGGGAGTGCAGGCTCTCTAGATTTAGCTACTGCGATCAAAGCATCTCAAGCTCTTTCTGGTGAAATTGTACTGAGTAAGCTGTTGGCGAAATTGATGAAAATTGCGATCGAGAATGCGGGGGCTCAAAGTGGTATTTTCATTTTAGAAAAAGCTGGCAATCTACTAATTGAAGCTTACGGAACCGTAGAGAGCGAGGTAGAAGTGCTGCAAACAATACCCGTCGAAAAAAGTCAGAAAATACCCATATCTTTGATTAACTATGTTGCCAGAACTCAGGAAAATGTTGTATTAAACGATGCGAGTTGTGAGGGAACGTTCACAGCGGATACTTATATCGTCAACCAAAAACCCAAGTCAGTATTATGTACTCCAATCGTTCATCAAGGAAAACTTACGGGCATTTTTTACTTAGAAAATAATCTCACAACTGGTGCTTTTACTCCCGATCGTTTAGAAGTTTTACAACTTTTATCTTCTCAAGCAGCTATTTCTATTGAAAATGCCCGTCTTTATAACGATTTGGAAGCAGCCAACGCTACTTTAGAAGCGAAGGTGGCAGAAAGAACGCAAGAGTTACAAGAAAAAAATATCGATTTACAAAAAGCAGAAGAATTAGCGAAAGCCGCCAACTCTGCTAAGAGTGAGTTTCTTGCTAATATGAGCCACGAGCTCCGAACGCCACTTAATGGCATTTTGGGTTACACCCAAATCCTGAAACGACAAAAAAACTTGGCTGACCAGGAAAAAGATGGTCTGAACGTCATTAGTCAGTGTGGCGAACACCTCTTAACCCTGATTAACGATATTTTAGACCTGTCCAAAATCGAAGCCCGAAAAATGGAAATCCACCTGAGTAATTTCCATTTCTCAGAATTTTTGGAAGGCATTGCTGAAATTTGCAATATTCGGGCAGAACAAAAAGGAATCTCCCTGATTTACGAGCCAATTACCCAACTACCTATTGCCGTCCAGGGTGATGAAAAACGGTTGCGCCAAGTTTTAATCAATTTGCTCGGCAATGCGATTAAGTTTACCGAAAAAGGTGGGGTGGCATTCAAAGTAGGATATCAGGATGGCAAAATCCGGTTTCAAGTGGAAGATACCGGAGTTGGTATGGCACCAGAGCAATTGCAAGACATATTTTTGCCTTTTCACCAAGTAGGAGATGCCAATCGCAAGGTTGAAGGAACCGGGTTGGGACTGGCAATTAGCCGCCAATTAGTCCAGATGATGGGCGGTGAAATAAAGGTGAAGAGTACATTAGGACAAGGGAGCATTTTCTGCTTCGATTTAGATTTGCCAGAGGTATCGGAATGGGCGACTAATGCAGCAAAAGCCAATGCCCACACAATCGTTGGTTTCAAAGGCGGCAAGCGAAAAATTCTGATAGCTGACGACAAGTGGCAGAATCGCTCGATCGTGGCGGGAATGCTTCAGCCGTTAGGATTTGAAATTCTGGAAGCAACGGAGGGTCAGGACTGTTTAAACAAGGCGGGGGATTTTAAACCAGACTGTATTTTAATGGACTTGATGATGCCAGTAATGAGCGGTTTAGAAGCGACCCGCCGGATTCGCAAATCACCAGGTCAGACTAAGTTAGTGGTGATTGCTACTTCGGCCAGCGTTTTTGATTTCGATCGACAACAAAGTGTGGAAGTAGGTTGCAATGATTTTATTCCCAAACCGATACGAATAGAGGAGCTTTTAGAAAAATTACGTACTCATTTAGAGTTAGAATGGATTTATGAAGAAAATTTGGAAGAAATTAAGAAAGCAGAAGGAGAAAAAAAATCTCTAAGTTCTGAACTTGTAGCTCCCCCCGATGAGGAAATCGCCGTTTTATTCAATCTAGCTATGATGGGCGATCTCCGAGGCATTGCGGAGCAAGCTACAAAGTTAGAACAACTCAATGAGCAATGGGTGCCGTTTGCTACCCATCTGCGCCAGTTAGCAAAAGGATTTGAAGAACAACAAATCTTGGAGTTTATTAAGAAATATAGGACTGCAAAATAATGAATAACGAACTTCCCGAACAAAGCACTATTTTAATCGTAGATGACACCCCGACTAATTTAGGTGTTCTGTTCGATTTTTTGGCTGATTTTGGCTTCAAAGTATTGGTAGCTAGGGATGGGCAAAGTGCTCTCCAGAAGGTCGAATATGCCGCGCCCGATCTGATCCTGTTGGATGTGCTCATGCCCGGAATAGATGGGTTTGAAACTTGTCGCCGTTTGAAAGCCAATGATTTAACGAGAGACATTCCTGTAATTTTTATGACGGCTCTTGCTGATACGGTGGATAAGGTTAAAGGTTTGAGTCTTGGTGCGGTTGATTATATCACTAAGCCTCTTCAGCACGAAGAGGTTTTAGCTCGCGTTAATGTCCACATGAAGCTGCGCAACCTGTCGAAGAAACTCCTAGAGAAAAATGTGTGCTTGCAAGCAGAAATTGAACAGCGTGTCAAAGCGGAATCCTCCCTCTTGAAGCTGGCATCGGAGTTGGAAAGGCGAGTTGAGGAGAGGACGGCTGAACTTTTCCAATCCAATCAATTACTGAAACAGGAGATTCAAGAGCGTCTGCAAGCAGAGGCGGGATTGCAACAATCGGAAGCTCAATTGCGAACCCAAGCTCAATGCTTAGAAAAAGCTTTTCGCGAATTGCAATTGACCCAGACTAAACTTGTGCAGAGCGAAAAAATGTCTTCTCTAGGTCAGCTTGTTGCAGGTGTAGCTCATGAAATCAATAATCCCGTTAATTTTATTTTTGGAAATCTTTCTTACGCCCATGACTATACCAAAAGTCTGATTGAACTCGTGAATCTTTATCAGCAGGAATTCCCCCTTTCTGGAGCAAAAATTGAAAATAAAATAGACGAGATGGAACTGGAGTTTTTGGTTGAAGACTTGCCTAAACTGCTGACTTCAATGAAGGTAGGTGTAGACCGGATTCGCGAAATTATTCAGTCGCTGCGAATCTTCTCGCGCTTAGATGAATCTGAGATGAAACCAGTGGATATTCACCAGGGTATTGATAGCACTCTGTTAATTTTGCATAACCGCGTTAAAGGAAGAGGCGATCGACCTCCGATAGAGGTGGTCAGAGAATTCGGCAATCTGCCTCTGGTAGAGTGTTATGCTGGTCAGCTTAACCAGGTGTTTATGAATCTTGTCGCTAATGCTATTGATGCCCTAGATGATTACAATTCGACGCGATCGTTAAGTGAAATGAAAGCCAATCCCTCTAAGATTTTCATTCGCACTGAAGTTACGGACAGCAATCGGGTAGTAATCCAGATTAAGGATAACGGGTCTGGGATGACAGAAGATATCAGCAGACACCTATTTGAGCCATTTTTTACTACTAAACCTCTAGGGAAGGGCATCGGTATTGGGTTGTCAATTTCGCATCAGATTGTAGTGGAGAAACACGGTGGTCAGCTCAATTGTATTTCAGCTCCCAATCAGGGGGCACACTTTATTATTGATATTCCAATTCACCAGCGATTATTTGCTAACAATTTGATTCCGATGTCTGAAACAGCTTTGGGGATTTCTTAGGTGACTTTAACTTAACGGGACTTAAACAAATTTTAAGCCCCAATAAATCCAAAACTGGCTTTATACGCAGTAAATAACTTCATATTTTATGGCAGCCAGTACACAAATCTATAAAATTAGAGCTATTCTCAAAGCTGACAAAGCAGAGCGTAAATGGGCCTAAATGTAGGAAACCGCAATCAGAATCACTCAACACCGCAACCAGAAATTTTTTGAAACCACATTAAATGCAACTGAAGCCAAACTTTAAAGCACATTAAATGCAACTGAGACAAAATTAAATGCAACCCTAACCCTGACCTTAACAAACATGAATCCTTAACATTTAAGAAATTGGGAAAACTAATTGTTGCTACTGTACCTGAGAACAGCGGGAACCGCTGTTCTCAGGTAAGGTGCGGTGTGTATGGAACCCTACATAAATTCAGTTCGCAGTAAAGAATGAAGTCCTAATTCATGGTTCAGGAATATAAGGAGGGCGATACACTCGAATTGCCTGAATTGGAACTTTCCCATCTGTTTCGGGGACGATTTCGAGGATGTGTTTGGAGTTGCTTAAGTTCTGAGCCAGTGTTGTAGGGTATTCGCGGCTTGAATCTGCAATTTGTGACGGAACGTATGAATCAACAAACATCGGCCGCACCTGCCAGGAAATCTCAAAGCCTTTAGGCGTCTGTTTTTTAGAGTATTCATAGGCATTTTTCAGCCACCAGTTTCTCGCTTCAATCACGACGCGGCCCGAGTTTGAGACAAACATTTCGTCGTTGGTACCGCTGCCGTCGTAACCTGTTTTAGAACCTACAACGTCAAATTTAAACTTGCTGGCGTCGCTGTTAATCTCTGTAATTACGGCTTTCCAATCTTCGACGATTAGCGGTTTTTGACTGGATACTTGGAGAATAGCCGGCCAAGCGACGCCAAGACTAAGGCTAGGTCTGGTGATGCTGTAAAGTTCAGGAAATTCTGAGGGTTTTTTGCCGTCGATCGCAATTCTAGCAGAAATTGCGTTGCCGTTGAAGGTTTTATCGGCGATCGCATCTATTCTATTTCCTTCAAATTCTAAAACCAATTTGCCATCTTTCCACTTAACATCGTTGCCAACTTTATAGTTTTTCACTAAATCCTGAGCCGGTTGAGGAGAATTTGGCTTGTATCGCAGGTGCGGTTTTATCAGAGCAGCTAGGAGAAAATTTCCCCAATCGTTGAGGTGAATTTCATCCCTTAATAGCTGTTGTGGCTGCAAGCGATTATCTTTCAAATACCGCATCCAAGGTTCACGAATTTCGGCGATTTCGCAGCCGTATTTATCGGCTAACTCAGGCAGCCATTTAGTAGAATGAGTGTTGTGCCATTCGTATCTGTTGACTGAATTTGGATCGTCGCTGTTGCCTGTCGGCATCCAGTCGATGTGGTCTGAATGCAAGAGTATTTCGCTAGCAGTGCGGCTGCGGACATTGGCAATTATGGCTTCGTAATCTTCACCGCCTCCGTAGACGTGAAAAATGAGCAAGTCTGGATAAAAAGGATACAAATCGTGTTCGCTGGGACGGATTAAAATCGGGGCAGAAAATCCTCCTATCGCCCGATTTTCCACAATCAAATCTGCATTGGGAAATCGCTGTCTCAAATCCTTCGCTACATCTTTCCACCAATCTTGCTCAGTGATGGATTGACCGTAGAATAGAATACGCACTTGGCGGCGGTCTGTTGGAGTGCTTGCAGCAAGTAGCCCCATCGTCCTTTGAATCCTAGCTCCAAAAGTAGCATTATTTTCAATAGGAGCAGGCGGGGGAAATGGCGTATCAGCCGCTATTTTTTTGATGAGCGGAACTAACAGAAAGCTCAGACACAAAAAAAGCAGCCACAAGTAGCGATAAATCTTTGATTTTCTGCTATTTCCTTGCTGTTTTGCCATTGTTTTATTTTTCCATTCTTTAAATCCCACCCATAACTAAGCTGTTGGGTATCTAAATTATATTTTTGAGCGGGCGTCCCGCCCACCCACAACAACTTCATCAAACTTGACTGTAAAATTTAGATAAGCCTGGGCTTACCAAGAGTAGCTTTACGGTGCGCAATGCGCACCTCACTAGAGCTTTCGGGTACTGAACAATGCGACCTCACGAGTAGCTTCCGGGTACTGGGCTGGCGCACCTCACGAGTAGCTGTAGTTTAGCCTGTATCGAAATATATTACCAAATTGAGCGAGACATAAAGTGATATAATGCCAGCTAATTAATTGCCAGAGATCGATCGCACGTCAAATGGATTACAAAACAGCCCGCAGTTTTCTGATCGACCAAGGAACCGCCCTGGAAACCAAGAAAAATCCCGACGCCTTCCTGATGCGTCTCAAACAAGGTCAGCCTCCCGTACCCGGACAGGTGACATCGATTTTATTAGCTTTAAAAATATTGTTTGAGGGCCTGCAAGAATCTCCAATGCTCGATCGACAATTAATCTCGGCACTGCATTTACTGTCAGTAGAAGGTTTGCAGCAATTTGAAGCAGGACTGCGCAAAGGAGTTTCTTGGCCACCGTTGCTGAAAGAAGACTTAAATCGAATTGCGATCGCAGTCAAGAATATCTTTTCCGGCGTCTGGCAATAATTTAGCTCGGCAACCACCCCTCCCGATACCCACCGCCAGCAGACTCAACTTTTTATTATACAAATTTTTGTAAAAAAATCTGTAAATCTTGCTACATTTACCCTCGAATTGTGGCATCTTAATATAAGAATCGATTCTAACAAGCAATTGGAGAAACTACTCATGAACGCAGAAGAAAAAGCTAGACAACTAATTGCACAAGAAAGGCAGCATAGCGAACACTTACAAGACTCTATGCTCAACCGTTCCTCCCACGAGCTAGAAACACCTAGCGAGGGAATTACTGAAGAAAAAGCCAGAGAATTAATGGCTCAAGAACGGCAGCACAGTGAACACCTGCACGACTCTATGTTAAGCCGTTCCTCCCAAAAGGTAGAGGCATCGCTCGCACCCGATGACACTCACAAATAAATTTTGTTAACACAGGACTTACGGACAAAAACTCAAGAAACCGGGTTTTTATACCAGGACAAAGCGCTGTAAAAATGTTTTTGTGTAAACAACCAGGTTTCTGCGTTCCGTGCGACCGCAGTACAGCAAAACTATACTCAAATCGAGGAGGATTGTAGGTGCAATCAACACAGCCCCTGCTTGGTTTGCAGTCACTATCACAAACCTCAACGCGCCATATATAGCAAGAGAAAAGCCAAACTTTACTACTCGCGAAAGCTTTCGAGGGATGCCAAAAGAGCTGGCAGTTCCGCCAGCGCAGCCGACACCAAAGCCTCATCTTTGTAAACTCGCGATCGGACAGTGCGGATACTTTTAGACGCCGAGGTGATAGAGCCTCGCAGTTCCGAGTTTTCGGTTTCAACTAGCCCTAAATTTTTTGTTCTTCCCGTCCGGCCAAACATAGCAGTATCCTCTGTTTATCCCTAGATATGCGCCCGTAAAATTTCTCAGGGCTTGCTCAATATTTCTATTGTTCCTCAGATGGGTAATAGAGATGAAATCATGAAATAATTATTCACGATCAGTAGGGATCAACTTAAACTACATAACAACTCTTATTAATTTGTTACACGAGGCGTTTGTTTAAGCCGATCGCCCGCAACGACACAGACACCAGCAAGCAAAAAGGCGATCGCCCCTACAATCGCCGTTGTCACAGCAGGAACTGCTATCTATGATTTTAACTTTTAGTCCAGTAACAGTTATAAGTCAAATCAGGCCGACTGTCCAAAGCTTACCCGACGGAGACTACCGCTACCGAGACTCCTTTGTGCTCGATCGACCTTTTCGAGAAATCCAATTTCGCAAACAAGATATATACATCACCGGCAGCGATTCCGACAAACGCACGGGAAAAAGTTACTGCTTCCGGGGAATCCCCCAGCAGAACAACATTATTAACATCACGGTAGCGATCGAAATTTCCCCGAAAACAGCACAGCAAACCGAGTGGAAATTATCACGGGGAAACCCAATTAATTTCGACAAGCTTTATCCGCTGCAAGCTGCGCCGGGATTAGAATTGTACAAATGCCTAACAGCCTTTTTACCAAAATTGATGGATTAGTTACTCGTTACTTGTTAGTGGTTATTTTTTAATCGCTTTGGCTTGTTAATAACCAAAAACATTCGTTAAGAGTTAACAATTAACAGTCAACAGTCAACAGTCAACAGTCAACCGCAAAGATTTAACTCTCTAAGAACCAGCATTTTCCAATTCTTCCCGCAGCATTTCCCGGTAGACTTTCGGCAAACTAGAACTCATAGAATTGTTTTCAATTCCATATCCCAAACTCGTCCAAGTTCCCGAAAGCATCCGCAATACCTCAGTTAATCTTTCCTGCCGCAGCATTTCTGAAATATCAGCTTTCCAAAACTTGCGATCGCTCAACCAAGCATAAACCACAGCATCCTGATCTTCGGGTTCAAAACTGTAATCTTCCCAAAATAAAAAATTAGCAGGACGGGCCTGATAGCGCTTAGCTTTCTCCTTCCAAGTGGTAGTCAGAAATTGATACCTGCCCGCGGCCGTAGTACACTTGCCCCGATTCGGGCCATTAACAATTTTCACGCACCAGTCAGGATGGCGGCTCAAATCTAATATATATTTGCCCCCGTAAACAACGTGATAAGGCCGAGAAACATTCGACTCGCTAGCAGAAATAGTACGCATTAAGGCTCGAATGTAAGGATCGCCGGTTTTCATAGCCAGCGGCGGCAATTTTCTCCCCTCACTCGCCGACTGTGACAACTGCTGATTTCCCCGCAAATTGGCAACAAAAAAAACACCGCCGCCAATCACAGCCCCGATTAAAAGTAGAAATCCGAGTATTTGAATTTCCGATTGCCTCAGCAAACCCCTTTTTCGACGGCTCAATTTCTCAGCTTCTAGCCAAGTCATTTCTATTTCCGCAATTTCGGCTAATCTTCGAGCCGCCCGCATCCGGCGCACCCGAAAATCGTATTGATATAGCGGCGCGGCTAACAGGGTTAAACTCGATAAAACCCCAGCCAATTTGATGAGCCAGAAATCGAATTCACCGGCGATCGCAACATTTGTTAGAGTAGATATTCCTGTTAGTAATTGAGCCGGATCGATCGATCGCGCTGGCCAATAAAAAATCGCAAGTTGCACCAACAGCGACAGATTGAATGCAAAAAAAATCACTACAACAGCATTCAAGCCTTCTCGCAAGTGCGATCGCATACCAGTGCGTCGGCGCTTGAACTTGCGCGCAACGCGAAAGCGGCTCGGCAGCGTAATTAGTAAGGGATTTAAGATTTTGACGACTAAAAAGTGACAAATAGAAAACAAAGGTAACTGAATCAGCCAAGCCGCCAGCAGTAGAGTCAGAAAGCCGATATCGTCGCTGACAAAAGGAATGCCCCTGCGAAGGACAAAACTAAAACTCTGAGCGAGAGCAAATGCCCTTAACCACGAAATCGGATAGGGGAACCAAGCTGGCCACTTGAGAGTTTTCATGCTGAGAGAGGGAAATTTCAACGGCGAATAGTAAAACTATTAAGATTTTGCCAGATTTGGCGATCGGAAAATTGGTGTCGGGTGCGTCAGCCCCAATCTTTGACCCACATCAAAGTGTTTTTTGTCTGACGCACCGAACCCAAGCGAGCCTAATTCAATCAAATCACAGCAGCAAACAACTCCTCAAAACTCTTTTGCGGAGCCTCCGACTTCGCCACAATTTCCACAACCTTGTTGCGAGAAGTCGGTTGAAACAGCGCCTCCACGCACACTTGGGCTACCTTAGTGCGGGGAATGCTACCGTCTGATAGTTTGTCCGCAGCAGCCATGACGATCGCATCTGAATTATCCTCATTTTTGAGACCGCCCGGACGGACGATCGTATAAGTCAATCCGCTTTTTTGCAAATACTCCTCGGCTTGCTTTTTCCAAACCAGAATCAGCCAGAACAAATTCAGCGGGTGAAAAAAGTTAGAGACGCACAGAGAAGTCACGAGCACAAAATGCTCAATTCCCTTAGCCTTAGCTGCATCCACCAAATTTTTAGTACCTTCAAAATCCACCTTGTAAGGCGCTGTTGGGTCAAAACCAGGGGCTGCCCCTGTCGCGCACAGCAACACCGTACTATCGCCGATGGCATCGCCCAGGGAAGTCGCATTTAATACATCTCCAGTCACTAACTCAGCCTCCGGTGGTAAAATTTGCCTAGCTGTTTCTAGATTTCGAACTAAAGCGCGCACGGGAATGCCTCGCTTGACCAATTCTGCGACGATTCGGCGGCCAGTCTGACCTGTGGCTCCTGCTACAAATGCTTTCATAAGTCGAGTTATGCTGAACTAGGGTAAGTTTTGTTACTATCAATTTCTCAATTGTAGGGAGGAAACTTCCTTAACACATCCCCAACCAGATTGATTGGCGTGTATAACAGGAGAGCATACAATGAAGCAGGATTCCGCTGAATATCAAACTTTTGAAGCTTCTGACGAAAATTACTACGCAGATGCGAGTTTCCGACAGCCGGAAAGTGGCAGCGCGGAGGCAGGAGAGGAAGTTGAGCCGATTTGGTTTCACACACATTTTGAAGACAGCATGGAGATGTACGCGGATGCGGAGACGGTGGCGAAGCATTTGAACAACCACAAGACTTGGTTTTGCCAGTGCGCTTCGCCGATGAAGGCCCAGCCGCTCGGCGAAAACGGCTATGATTTATTAATCGGGCGTTTTGGGGCTTTTGGCTACTGCGTTGAAGCGAGAATTGGTTTAGAGTTGCTGCCTCCTGACGCTGAAGGCTGCTATTTGATTAAGACTATTCCGGTTCCGAATTATACCTCGCCGGGGTATGAGGTGGATTTTCGATCGGCGATGAAGCTAGTGGAGATACCGTCTCAGGAGTTTGCCGCCGATTGGCCGAGCTCGGAACGTGCTAAGCTGCCGCCTGCTATTACCAGTGCTGCGTGGAAGCTGGATTTGGCTGTGGGGGTTTGCTTTCCCAAGTTTATTCGATCGATGTCTCAACCTTTAATAGAAAAAACCGGCGATGCGCTTTTGGAAAAAATTATTAAACAAGTTAACCGCCGCTTGACTTATAAAACTCAGCTTGTGTTTCACGAAAGTTTGGGGATTCCTTTTCCGAAAAATCCTCATAAACATTAACAAGACTTGCGTTCTAACTCACATTTGTAGGGTGCGCACTGCGCACCTTACTCATAAGTGCGAGCGTAATAAATCATACTTTTTGAGATTTTAGACTTCGGCGCGAGCGCTCAGGCGAACTATTTTAGATTAAAGAAGTGGGAATAACTGATTGTGTATGGCTGGGGAACACGGCCCTACAGTTGCTTTTTTGAAACTGATATCATATCAATTGCAGTTGCACGAGCCAGATGACTGTTGACTGTTGACTAAAATTATGCTTTCGGAACAACTGACTGTTTGCACAGTTGAACAATACCGATGCAACCAAAAACGATATCACTTCCTTCGCGTGCTTAGGGCGCACCTTACCCCTGTTTTATTGAACGCAACATTTGCTTGACCATTTAAGCGAAATAACCAAGTTATTGCTAATACAGTTTAAGGGTAAGGTCATGATTGCATTTTGACATATGCTCTTTTACGATCGGGCCAATTAGTTTTTATTCTGGGTAAACTTAGCACAGGGTGAAACACAATAGTTTCAAGTCAGAGCCAATCAACTTCGACAGCATTGTTATTACAAGATTCTCCTTCTGTCATCATGCTTTCCCTTTTTATTACCTCATGATGAAGTAGTGTAGCCGATGCAGTTCTAAGCTGGCTCGGATCGCCCTCCGAAACCAGCAAGTGTCTCAGATCACAAAAGCGATCGCTCCCGCTCACTACCAAAAAACCTAAAATTATGTCACATTAAGTAAAGGGTTATCAAAGAACTCTTGCCATATCCGTAAAAAGTTATGACAACAAAACTAAGAGCTACAGACACAGAGAAAATGGAGATAGACGGGCAGCAGTTGAAAGCAGACCAAGAACTGATTCTCAATCAAGTAGACAATCCGATCGCTCTGTTCGACTCGTCGGACTGCTTAGTTTTGTTTAACAAAAAATTGGCCGGAACTTGGGGAATGTCCCCAGAATGGCTCGCAACAAAGCCCAAGTGCCATGTGCTGTTTGCGGAAATTGTCGATCGGGGTTACTTGTCAGTCCAGCAGTGGCAACAGTTTAAGCAAGCACTGGAAAAATCTCAGAATGGAAGTTTATCATATTATTTCGAGCAATCCAATGCGGTTTGTTTGGAGGTGTGCGTCACGATTACCAACAGCGGCGGACGGCTGTTTATCTTTCGAGACGTTACGGTATACCAAAACTCCCAAGCTAGCTTGAACGCAGAAGTCCGGCGGCTGACATTTCTGTTAGGTTTAACTGAACGGCTGCAAAACTCTGACAGTTTGCAAGAAATAGGTCATTTTGCCCTCACCTATCTGGTAGAGGCAATGAATGCATCTTTCGGAGATGTCAAGGTGATTAGCGGCAAGGGAAACGATCGGTTTGCGGCGGCGATTTACAACCAAGTTTCTAGTGAATTTCTGGCTACTTACGGGGAACCAGTCGCCGCAGGAATGCAAGAATTGCTCGACAAAGGCATTCCCTACGGCATAGGTTTGCTGTGGGAAGTAGTGAAAACTGGTAAACCTTTGTTCGTCGAGGATTATGCCCAACATCCCAATGCCGTGCCGGAATTTCGGCATCCGGGAATCGGACAACTGGGCATTTTTCCGATCGCAGCTACTAACGGCACGATTATCGGCGTACTGACGCTGGAGTCCCGCAACGTCAAAAAACTGCAAACCGCCCTCAACCAAGAAGTGCTGGAGGCTGCTTGCCGGACTCTGGGGGCGGCGATCGAGCGGACTCAGACACAAGAAAATCTGCGCCAAGTTAACAAACAATTAGAGTATTCTTCTCAGTTGAAATCCGAGTTTTTAGCCTCGATGTCTCACGAATTGCGGACGCCTCTCAACAGCATTCTCGGCTTTTCTGACTTGCTGCTGCGGCAATTTGCCGGACCCTTGAACGATCGACAAATCAACTATGTAGAACTGATCGAAAAAAGCGGCCAGCACTTGTTGCAGCTAATCAACGATATTCTGGATCTTTCTAAAATAGAAGCCGGGAAAGTAGAACTAAACTTACAGCCGGTTCGCGTTCACGAACTCGCGACCGACTGTTTGAAAATGATGCAGCCTCGGGCAGACAAAAAGCGGATAGCTTTATCTTTAGAACTCGACTATCGCATCACTAAAGTTTGGCTCGACGAACGGCGAATGCGACAAATTGCGATCAACTTACTTTCCAATGCCATTAAATTTACCCCCGAGCAGGGAGAAGTTAAACTCATCGGGCGTCTGGCCTATGGCAGCGAAATAAACGACGACTATCGGCCGGATTGTTCTCCTGTAAATGCCAGCACTCCTTATTTGTGTTTTGAGGTGAAAGACTCCGGCATCGGCATTCCTCAAGACCGCTGGCACTTGCTATTTCGACCTTTTCAACAGGTGGATTCTTCGCTGACTAGGCGCCACGAAGGTACAGGTTTGGGTTTGGCTTTGACGAAGCGACTGGCAGAATTGCACGGGGGGACTGTTTCTTTTCAATCAGTTTGCGATCGGGGAAGTGTTTTCCGCGTTTGGCTGCCTTTGACGGAGATGCGTCAAGAGTTGGAAAACTTTGCTTCTTGTGCCTTGGATTCCAAGCCAGTCCCTGCTTCTGCGATTGCTTTACGAATTGGCAGGAAGCGGATTTTGGTTGTCGAAGACCAGCCTTTTAACCAAATGTTAATTTCTGAGGTGATGGAATTGGAGGGGTACGAGGTACAGATACTCGCGGATGGGAAGGCGATGGTCGATCGTATTCTCGCCGCCTCTACTGCCCCGGAGTTGCTGCCGAATTTGATTTTGATGGACATTCAGTTGCCGGATGTTGACGGTTTTGAGTTGATGCGCCGAGTTAAAGCAGATCCTCTCTGGCAGTCGGTACCGATGATTGCGGTGACGGCGATGGCGATGCCCGGTGACCGCGATCGATGTTTGGAAGCTGGGGCTTCTGCTTATTTGAGCAAGCCGCTGGATTTGAATTTGACGATCGCTACTGTTCGTTCTTTTCTCAGCTAACAATAATCATTTGTAATCCCAGCACTGCCATTTATTATAATTGATAACAAGAAAGGTTAAACTCAATAGTAGATAAATATCTATAGGACTTGCGCACACTTGCCTCAGAAACCCGGTTCCTACGAAAAATATCGAGTTTATTAACGATAAATATACGAATTAACCAGTTTTCGAGGTAGCCCACCCGCAAGTCCCGAGCTAAATTCAATATATATATTCCATGTCAAACAAGTCGCCCTGCATCATGTTGGTTGATGACGAGCCAGCTAATCTGATTTTACTGGAAGAGTTATTGCGCCTGGAAGGATACGCCACAGTATCGGCGCAATCTGGGGCTGAAGCGCTCTCCCTGGCCCGCGCATCTCGACCTGATTTAATTTTACTGGATATTATGATGCCGGAGATGGACGGTTTTGATGTGTGCGATAGCCTGCGAAAGGATACGGCATTGCAAACTGTACCGGTAATTTTTTTGACTGCCCTCGATGACGATACATCTCGCCTTAGAGGCTTAGAAATGATGGCCGATGATTATTTGACAAAGCCTTTTAACAGTCGCTTGCTGCTGGCGAAAGTTGAAAATATTTTGCAGTTGAGTCAAATGCGAGCGCAAGCTGTATCTTCCCAATTCAACCAGCAAGTCAGAGAGCAAAGCAAGCAGCAAATCGCCGCAGCTTGGGAGGCAAACGAATATCTTTCAGAAAAATTTCAGCTATTTGTGCCGGAGCAAATTCTCGGACGAATTGCGCCGCAAGGAATAGAATCTATTCAGTTGGGCAATGTCACAGAAGAAGAGCTGACTATTTTATTTTGCGACATTCGCGGGTTTACTGCGATCGCAGAATCTCAAGAAGCTCGCGAGACTTTTGAATGGCTGAACGCTTTTTTTACTAAAATGAACGATTGCATAACATCCCACGGCGGGTTTATTGACAAATACCTAGGCGATGCAATCATGGCAGTATTTGACAAGCCGAATTCTCACGCTATGGATGCGATAGAAGCCGCAGTAGCAATGCAAGAAACTTTACGAGAATTTAATGCGAGCCGCCACCAATACAATTTAGAATTTCCAGTCAATATCGGTACGGGAATTAACACAGGTATAGGCATGATCGGCACTTTGGGTTCCGATCGCCGCATGGACTCTACAGTCATCGGCGATGTAGTCAATACAGCTTCTAGGCTAGAAAATTTAACTAAAATATACGGCTGCCAAATTATTGTTAGCGAAAATGCGATCGTTCATGCGAGAGAATTTCTAAATGGTATAAGTCCCAACTCAAACTCAAAAGAAAGTCTATTATTAAAGTGCGATTTGGAAGCGGAAACACAGGAGACTATTATTTCTACTTCTCGGGCGACTGCTGCCGACAGCGATTTGCCAAGGAACAATTATTACTATCGCTGGATCGATCGAGTAACTCCGCGTGGCAAGCAGCAAGCTATAGAAATCTACGAAATCTGGGCCGCCTCCTCTCCCGACTCTGAAGCAAAGCAGCTTACCCAGGTTTTATTTGACAAAGGAATTCAAGGATGGCAATCCGAAAGATTTGTCGCCGCCTTGGAATATTTTCAGCAACTAATCGAACAAAACCCTGCTGATACAGTCGTCAGTTTTTATATAAACCGCTGCCAGGAAAAACTAGGTTTGATATCTGCAAGTAGCAGCTCAGAAATGATCTAAATAGAATCTGTTCGTAGTGAGTAATTCAGTCCTCTTTATTAGCGCACATCAAAGCAAAAGCGAAGCTAAAATACTCCAGTTCGTAGTGAAAACTTCAGTCCTCTTTATTAGCGCACACAACCACTAAAGTCCTGCCTACAAACCTATACCAATTCAGAAAAGTACCCGAGCATCTGCAGGGACACGCCATTGCCGTGTCCGGCGCGGGGAGTATGACACGGCATTGGGAGCATCCCGGTTTTGCGCTTTTGAGCATCAAACGGATATTGATCCGTTAAGGTAGGCGCACCGAAGCTTAAGCATTTGATTGACATTT
>NZ_SRRZ01000030.1:0-22572 GCF_013179805.1 Microcoleus asticus IPMA8
ATCGAGCGCCCATATATTAGTTACCCCACTAGAGCTAGAGTTTTATTTATGTATCTTAACATAGTTTTGTTTTTTCTCGCCGACCTACTTACACTCTCCCGATTTTGAGATATAACAAGTTCATTCCAGAACTAGATTTTTAAATAGAAAATTTGATGTACTGTGGAGCGACTGAATCTGTAAATTGCTCCTGTCTTGAACTTGGAGCTGACAGAATTTCCCAAAATTCTGTCAGCTCCATTAATATCAACTGTGGGCGATCGCCACTTATGCTCCACCTGGGGATGCAGTAGCAGATACGACATTCAGGTTAGCAACTAACCCATAGGTTGATATGTACTCTTCTAACTCTGCTAAATCAACACTGCCATTTTTATCGGAGTCAAGAGTATTAAAAAGATAATCAGTGATGTAACTTCTGACTTCTTCAGAGCTACGTTCGCCTGTTGTCATATCTTCGATTAGCCCTAACAACTCCATAATCTCAGTTCGTTCTAGCGACTTACTGCCATCCGTATCCAATTGCAGGAACAGCTTTTTGATATCTGCTGTTGCCACTCTCGAAGAACGCAGTGTCTCTCTCAATATGTCATTGCCAAATGAATTCATGAACAATATCTGTTCGATGAGTGGTATGCAGAAGAACCCCAGCGCTGCCCAAAAAATTGCATATTTTACGGCTTCGGGATTTGCAGTTGCACTAACTCCGATGAAAAGAGCCGCCCAAAGGAAAAAGTTTGGGTTCACAAGCAGGATATAAGCATCCCGAGCTTCTGCCTTGCTTAGCTTGCCCTTTGTAAATACTGAAGTTAATGTAGCTACTACGCGCATCGAGACAAATACCAAAGTTGCAATTGCCAATTGTTGCAGACAAGCTAGCGATCGCGCTGTATCTGTTGAGGAAAATATATCGCTGAGGAATGTTGCCGGAGTAAACTGAAACCCGGTTGCCAAAGCCATGAATGCAACAGCAAGCACACCGATAAATTTCCAGTTTTTACTGTGGTGGTTTGATTCCACCGGGGATTTGTCGCGCCAAAACTGGGCGATCGCACCCGGTATTGCCAGACCTAAAATTAAAATGACGCCGAAAAAGATCAGGCTGTCAACGTTAATCGGTAAATTGGCAACCTTCAATGTAGCCAGAAGCGCTAGTGGAGCAACGATTGATAGGGTTCTTGACAATAGAGCCGACGGATAAAGATTGCCGCCCCAAAGCACTGATAAAACTGGGGAAGTCAGGGCTGGCGGAACCATCCAAAACAGCACCCACAAAACTTTGTACAAATCAGCTTCGGTCTGATACAAAAGTCCAGAAAATATTAAAAATAGCCCAACTACCCATCGCACTGCCATCCACCCGTAAACTAGATACTTCACAGTTGAAGTTACTTTGCGTTTACTCGCGGCAAAGTCGATGTCCAGGTAGGTATAAAACGTTGAAGCGGCAAGACACACAACGACGATCGCTCGAAATAGGGCTGACGGAATCCCTCCTGCTGCGCCGCTGATTGCCCCTACCAAACTTCCCACCAAAAAGGCGGCGGCATAGATCAAAATCGCCCACATAATTGAAAGATCGTTGATCTCTTTCCGCAGGGAAGCAGCACCGCCCGATTCCTTGTCCCGAAACTTGACTAGATCCACACCGCTGAGAGCTTTACCGTTGGGGAGTTTCAGGTGTTTATAAGCTGTCGGCGGTAGACCGCTTAAATAAAGTGCTAGAGGCTCCAATACATATTGGTGGCACACTACTAGAACTGTTTCACCGCGTTCCAAGTGCGGTACAACTTTGTCTTCGTAGAAACGGGCAGCGCGAGAGTAAACTTGGGCAATCTTTTCGCCAGCCGGGGGTGCTTCGTTATGTGAATGCAACATTTCCTCGAAGCCTTCATAGCCAAGAGCAAGACGCAGCAGATTCAGGTTGCGCCCCGCAAAAATGCCAAAGGATTTTTCGCTAATTCGATGGTCTATCTCAACCGGGGTATCTGGCGACTTTAGTGCTTGACTTTCAGCAAGGGCGATTTCGCAGGTTTGCCGTGCGCGTCTCATGTGGGAGACATATACTGCGTCAAACTTTGTACCTTTTTTCTTCAGGTCAACACCTGCACGGCGTGCCTGCAATCGGCCAAATGATGTCAGGTCAACATCCAGCACTCCTGCAAAAATGTTGCGTTCGTTACTGGTACTTTCACCGTGCCGAATAAAGTAGACACGTCCTAGCTCTTCTGCATTGAATTCTTTTGGTGAATCGGCAGAATTAGCTGTGGTTACATCGTGGGATTTACCTGTAACTTCGATCGATCCCTTGTCGCTACTTTCTAGCGGGTCATCTAAGTTTCTAGTGTTCATTATTTACTTTTACTACGCCTTAAACATGATTCAGATTGTCTAACGTTGAACTTTCAGACTTTCAACTCAAACGAGTTAACGACAAAAAGCACTCTACCACGCAACCACGGCCATAGACCGTGCCGGTCATAATACTTTGCACTCGAAGACCGTGCTTTTTGTCCAGCAAAATTTATGGTAAAATCACCCGAAGTAAAAAAATTTCAAGTAGTCCACTTTCTCGCGGTTTACCAGAAAAGGGAGAGCTATGCTAAAGATTGAATTTACTCCGGTTGGTATCAAAGCTCTTCATGATTGCAAGAGTGCGGGCTGTTTTGAATTCCTAGTCTGAAACCCGTGATTTTGGGTTGAGCGATCGTGCGATCGTTAGCGCCACCCTCCTAATGTTCGCCCTGCAACCCTTCTTCTACAGTGGATTATCAAAAACTGTCGGAAGTGTTGCGATCGGCGATTTCCTGAAAGCCCATTCCCGCGTGCGACTGAATACTAGATATTTTCTCGTACTCACCCAACTTAAATTTGATAGAAAGCTTGTAAAAATTCGTCAAAAAAAAACTGTTTGTTCTCGAATTATTACGCCGATTTTTTGGGGTTTAAAACAGCACAATCTGACTCGATAGCGACAAATCCTAGGACTCACAAACAAGATTTAGATTCTCTTGTGACTTTAAAGTTTGAGAGATTTAACTCAGAGCGGTTAACGACAAAAAACACTCTGCTGCGAAAGCACTTTCTTTGACCGTGCTGATTATAGTCTGACTTTAACCCTCGGAGTGTAGCAATACTAACTAATTGATGCAGGAGCGATCGCACAACTGACAACATGAAGAACACCCAAATCTTCACAGGATCTGAGACAAAATTTTAGATAAAAAAAGCCCAGCTCGCTCTTTCCCTCGCAAACCAAAAGATTCTTGAGATGGACAGCAGCTTAAGAGCGAGTTTAGGGGATCGATCGCCCATCTAACCAATAACTTTTGTGAAAAACCCGCCCGACACTTCAATAAATATCAATTTTACACCTGCATGAGAGCCAAAAAGATTATGCTAGAATCCATCAATACGTAGTCGTAGGTTGGGCACAGGCCGAGAAGAGCAATCTTCTTGCAGTCTAGGGGAGGTTGTAGGTCAGCCACCATTTGGGTCTTCCCAGTTGAAAGCCATCCTGCAACGGCAGCCTAGAATCTGCAACCGCTTTTCCAGTGCGGCAGAGCGGTTGGGAGTGTCACGCTAGAATAAGCAGTACGAGTAGGGACACGGCAATGCCCTGTCCCTACGAGAACAAAAACGCTCGTTGTGCGAGCGTGACCTCGAAACGGGCACATAGCAGCAGGTGATGGGAATAAATCATGTTTGAACGCTTCACAGAAAAAGCAATAAAAGTAATCATGTTGGCCCAGGAAGAAGCTCGCCGCCTGGGTCACAACTTCGTAGGGACAGAGCAGATCCTCCTGGGTCTGATCGGAGAAGGAACCGGGGTTGCAGCGAAAGTCCTCAAATCAATGGGTGTCAATCTCAAAGACGCTCGGATTGAGGTGGAAAAAATCATCGGCCGCGGTTCCGGCTTCGTAGCAGTCGAAATTCCGTTCACTCCCCGCGCCAAGCGGGTTCTAGAACTATCCCTAGAAGAAGCTCGCCAACTCGGACACAATTATATAGGTACCGAACACCTGCTGCTGGGCCTGATCCGCGAAGGTGAAGGAGTAGCGGCCAGAGTCTTAGAAAACCTGGGAGTAGACTTGTCGAAAGTCCGCACCCAAGTCATTCGGATGCTGGGAGAAACCGCAGAAGTCGCAGCCACCGGCGGAGGTGCCCGCACCAAAACCCCAACCCTCGACGAATTTGGTGCCAACCTCACTCAAATGGCGGTCGATGGCAAACTAGACCCAGTAGTCGGACGCCAAAAAGAAATCGAACGGGTAATTCAAATCCTCGGTCGCCGCACCAAAAATAACCCGGTGCTCATCGGCGAACCCGGAGTCGGCAAAACCGCGATCGCCGAAGGCCTGGCCCAACGCATCGCTAACAACGACATCCCAGACATCCTCGAAGACAAGCGCGTCGTCACTCTCGACATCGGCCTCCTCGTCGCCGGTACCAAATACCGGGGCGAATTTGAAGAGCGCCTCAAAAAAATCATGGACGAAATCCGCACAGCGGGTAACGTGATTTTGGTGATTGACGAAGTACACACTTTGATCGGTGCAGGTGCGGCTGAAGGCGCGATCGACGCAGCGAACATCCTCAAGCCGGCTCTGGCAAGAGGCGAACTCCAATGTATCGGCGCTACCACCCTCGACGAGTACCGCAAGCACATCGAGCGCGATGCAGCCTTAGAGCGACGCTTCCAGCCCGTCATGGTCGGCGAACCGACCGTTGACGAGACGATCGAGATTCTCTTCGGTCTGCGGGAACGCTACGAACAGCACCACAAGCTGAAAATCTTGGACACGGCCCTGGAAGCCGCAGCCAAACTCTCACATCGTTACATCTCCGATCGCTTCCTCCCAGACAAAGCAATTGACTTGGTAGACGAAGCAGGTTCCAGAGTCCGCCTGATCAACTCCCAACTGCCCCCGGCAGCCAAAGAACTTGACAAAGAACTGCGCCAAGTCCTCAAAGATAAAGACGAAGCGGTGCGTTCTCAAGACTTTGACAAAGCCGGCGAATTGCGCGATCGAGAAATGACGATCAAAGCCGAAATTCGCGCTATTTCCCAAGCCAAAAAAACCGACTCGGCCCGCACCGGCGAAACCGACCCATCGCCAGTAGTCACCGAAGAAGACATTGCTCAAATCGTGGCAAGCTGGACGGGCGTCCCGGTCAACAAACTGACCGAATCCGAATCCGAAAAGCTGCTGCACATGGAAGATACCTTGCACCAGCGCTTGATCGGGCAGGAAGAAGCAGTGAAAGCCGTTTCCCGCGCCATCCGCCGCGCCCGCGTCGGCTTGAAAAATCCCAATCGCCCGATCGCCAGTTTCATCTTCTCCGGGCCAACAGGCGTCGGCAAAACCGAACTCACCAAAGCCCTAGCCGGCTACTTCTTCGGTTCAGAAGACGCGATGATTCGGCTGGATATGTCCGAATACATGGAACGGCACACCGTCTCCAAACTCATCGGTTCCCCTCCAGGCTACGTCGGCTACAACGAAGGCGGCCAACTCACAGAAGCAGTCCGCCGCCGTCCTTACACCGTCGTGCTTTTCGACGAAATCGAAAAAGCCCACCCCGATGTCTTCAATATGCTCCTGCAAATATTGGAAGACGGCCGCTTAACAGATGCCAAAGGTCGCACCGTGGACTTCAAAAACACGCTGCTGATTATGACCTCAAACATCGGTTCTAAGGTGATTGAAAAAGGCGGCGGCGGCCTCGGCTTCGAGTTCACTGAAAACCAAACCGATGCCAATTACAACCGCATTCGCTCCTTGGTTAACGAAGAACTCAAAAACTACTTCCGCCCCGAATTCCTCAACAGGCTCGACGAAATTATCGTCTTCCGCCAGTTGAACAGGGAAGAAGTCAAGGAAATCGCCGTCATTATGCTCAAAGAAGTATTCGGCCGCTTGACAGAACAGGGAATCACCCTGGAAGTGACCGAAAAATTCAAAGAACGGCTGGTAGAAGAAGGCTACAACCCCAGCTACGGAGCCAGACCCCTGCGCCGCGCCATCATGCGGTTGTTGGAAGACAGTTTGGCTGAGGAAATCCTTTCTGGCCGCATCAAAGACGGCGACACCGCTGTTGTGGATGTGGGCGAGGACGGAATTGTTAAGGTGCTGCAAGGTCAAAAGCGGGAATTGCTGCCCCAAGGCGCTGAGTAAGATTGAGTAAGTGCGATCGCAAGTAAAGTTTGGAAACAACCAATCTCGCAGTCGCAAACAACTCAAAATCCTCACATAAAAAAGGTAGAGAATTTAAATTCTCTGCCTTTTTTATGAGTTAATATCAAGAGGAGACTTATTGCATAAATCTTTGATTGATAGGGAAACCGCAGATGCAACGCAGATGCCTTTCAAGATAGTTTGCAAAGGCATACTCTTCAAGTCTAGTAATTAACAGCGAGATACTTCAACGGTAAGCTGTACTGCATTTAAATTGTATATTTTGGGCGGGTTCGCGTGTCCAGCCCGCTCATGGTTTGATTATTTCTTGAGATGCAATTTAAATGCTGATGAGCTTAATCAGATAATTAGTGGCAACTATATAGCGAGGACTTTCATGACATCTGAAAAAAATAATTTGGGTACAAAAGTAGCAGAAAATCCGCCGGAAACCTGGTGGCAGAAAGCGTGGAAGTCGCAGCGAGAAAATCTTCAGATAGTGATTATTGCTTTGAGTTTAGCAATAGTGATTCGTGCGTTTGTCGCCGAACCGCGCTACATACCCTCAGATTCTATGGTACCAACTCTGCACGTGGGCGATCGCGTCGTAGTCGAAAAAATCTCTTACTACCTCGAACCTCCAAAAACTGGCGACATCGTAGTATTTGCCCCTCCCGAAAAGTTGCAAGAACAAGGCTTTACCCAAGACCAAGCATTCATCAAGCGGATAATTGGCTTACCGGGTCAAACCGTCGCTGTTAAAAAAGGTTTAGTTTATCTCAACGACAAACCCATCGTTGAAAAATATATTGCCGAACCTCCTAAATACCAGTGGGGGCCTTATCGCGTCCCAGAAAATGAATACTTTGTGATGGGAGACAACCGCAACAACAGCAACGACTCCAGCAGGTGGGGATTTTTACCTAAGCAAAATATCATCGGCCGCGCTGTAGTGCGGTTTTGGCCTCTAGAACGCATCGGGGAAGTTTGAAGTCAGTTGACAGTTGACTGTTGACTGTTGACAGTTGACTGTGGTCATCGCAAGCCCGATGCCCGATGCCCGATGCCTCTCCTGTACGGAAATTTCTACTTATTCTTGTACCTTGAGGGGTAGGGACTTCCGACGGCAACTGATAAAATAGTACAAAAAGCAGTGGGATTTCTCGCCTCGATCAAAATTAGTAGAATATTAAAAAATTAGGAAAGCTATGGGATTTTTTGATTCAGAAATTGTTCAGCAAGAAGCCAAGCTGTTGTTTGAAGACTATCAATCTCTTATCAAACTCGGTGGCAATTACGGCAAATTCGATCGCGAAGGCAAGAAAATGTTCATCGCTCAGATGGAATCAATGATGGAGCGCTACCGTATTTTTATGAAGCGCTTCGAGCTGTCTGAGGACTTCATGGCTCAGATGACTGTAGAGCAGTTAAAAACACAGCTCAATCAATTTGGCATCACGCCCCAGCAGATGTTTGAGCAAATGAACTCAACGCTGGAGCGGATGAAATCTGAGCTGGAAAAACAATCCTAGTGAGCAGAAGGAAGAAGGAAGAAGGAAGAAGGAAGAAGGAAGAAGGAAGAAGGAAGATGAAACAAGTAAGGGGTAATTTTCAACAACTACTGCCTACTGCCTACTGACTGATAGTTAAGGCCGCTCAAAAGATGAAGCAGGTTTGAAACTTTCTGCGGGAACGCCTTCCAAAGCTTGGCTCATAAAATCGCGCCAAACAGGGGCGACAATAGTACCGCCAGTAGCACCGTAGCTCATCGGTCTGTAATTGTCGTTGCCCATCCAAACAGCCACCGACAACTGGGGCACGTAACCCACAAACCAGATATCCCGTTCTGAGGAAGTTGTACCAGTTTTCCCGGCAGCCGGCCGCCCAAGTTGAGCCGCCCTTGCCGTTCCGTTGTTAATTACCCCTTGCAGAGCGCTGTTGACAGATGCCGCCGCCCAGGAATTGAGAACTAATTTGGGTTTGGGCGTATTGTCGAGCAAGACGTTGCCGCTGCTGTCAGTGACTTGCACGATAAATGTGGTGTCAGAATGCCAGCCGTTGTTGGCGAAGGTAGCAAAAGCTCCGGCCATTTCTAAAGGAGTCAGGTCAACCGCACCCAAGGGCAAAGAAATTACTGGTTCCATCGGACTTCTGATGCCGAGTACCCGGCAAATCTCAATCACTTTATTCAATCCGACTTCTTGACCAAGCTTGACCGCGGGAATGTTGAGAGATACTTCCAAAGCTCTGCGGATGCTGACGGCACCGGAGAACCCGCCGCCGTAGTTTTGAGGGTAGTAGTAGCCGTCGCCGTCGCGGTAGCCGACAGGGGAGTCGTAGACAACGGAATCGGGGCTGTATTTGCCGCTAGCAAAGGCAGCGTAGTAGATAAAAGGCTTAAAAGAAGATCCGGGCTGGCGACGTGCTTGAATGGCACGGTTGAACTGACTCTTTTCGTAATCGACGCCGCCCACCATTGCTTTGACGAAGTGGGTGCGGGGATCGACGGCGGCTAGGGCAATTTGACCTTCCTCGCGATCGTAAAACAGCCCTTGGTAGTAAAGCCGATTGTGCCACGCTTTGACGGTCTCTTCGGCTATGCGCTGCATTTTGAGGTCGATCGTGGTTTGAACGCGCATTCCGCCCTTAACCACGGCATCTCGCCCGAAACGCCTCGTCAGTTCCTGGACTACGGCTTGTGTTACGTAAGGAACTTGAGAGCCACCAAAAGAGGTAATTTTGCCTAGCTTAATTTTTTCCTGGCGGGCAGCAGTCTCTTGGGCCGGCGTAATCCATTTGAGCTCCTTCATGCGTTTTAAAACGAGGATTTGCCGCTCTTTGGCCAACTTGTAATTGACGAAAGGACTGTATTCTTCGGGGGCAGAAATTAAGCCGGCCAGCATCGCTGCTTCTGAAAGTGTCAAATTACTTGCTGACTTGTTGAAATAGCTTCGAGAGGCTGTCTCTACGCCGTACAAGTTGTGACCTAAGTAGATTTGATTCAGGTATAGTTGCAGAATTTGGTCTTTGTTGAGAATTTGCTCCAAGCGGATAGACATTACCGCTTCAGCTACCTTGCGACTAAATTTTGACTGGGGAGAAAGAAACAGGTTCTTGACTAGCTGCATAGTCATAGTCGAGCCGCCTTCAACGGTTCTACCTTTCTCTAGGTTGACTATGAGAGCTCGGGCTATCCCGCCGGGGTTGATGCCTTTGTGAGTGAAGAAGTTGCTATCTTCGATCGCCAGAACAGCTCGTTTCAGGTTCGGGGAGATTTGGTCAAGGGGTACGACATCCCGGTTGGCTTCGTCGTGGATGCTGGCTAGGGGCTTGCCGCTGATGTCGTAAATGTGGGTAGTTTCTGTAGGAGAGTAGGTTTGCAAGATCCGAACATCTGGCAAATTGCGGAAGCTGATCGCTAAGCCAACCAGTCCGCCAGCGACTACGGAACTGGCAAGCATTGTCATGCTGAGTATGGTTCCGGCGGTCACTTTACTGACTGACTGAACAAACTCGAATACGGGGGCTGAGTTTTCCGTGTTTTTGCGGACTGCGTTGGTTGACACGTGGATTTCACTTCCTCACTCGATTTGGGGTTTAAGACTTTTAATTTTAGATGCGAACCCTAGAGACAGTCAGTCGATTTTAGATTTTAGATTTTAGATTTTAGATTTATTCCACAGATGAATCTGGGAGTTTGAACAAGAGTCTAAAATTTGGGGATCTCCACGACTGTTGTCGGGGGCTGGTATCCGTTTTTGGGCGGGGTCAGCTAATGAAAGCCGGTCAGCTTTGGGATTATAGTAGCTTGATAGTTATGTTTTTATGCGTCAACCAGTGAGTGTAACTAATTCTGCTGCACTTTGGCAAAATATGATGGACGATCGCTCCCCGATGATAACTCCTAACCTTTCAGCGCTTTACCGCGGCGTCAGCCAGATTTTTCCAGATCGACCTGATTCTAGCAACCCTGACGAAAATTTAGCCCAACTGCTGGCAAAAGTCGATCGACCGTTGCGCGTCAAACTCGGAATTGACCCGACAGGGAGTGACATTCACTTGGGACACAGCATTTGTGTCCGCAAGCTGCGAGCTTTTCAGGATGCCGGTCACACAGCCGTACTGCTCATCGGAGATTTTACCGCAAGAATTGGCGATCCGACAGGGAAATCCGAGATGCGCAGCCAGTTGACGGCCGAACAAGTGGCGGAAAATGCCAAGACTTATTTAGACCAAGTGCGTCCGATTCTAGATTTTGACACACCCGGGCGTTTGGAAATTCGCTACAACTCCGAGTGGTTGTCGAAATTGGATTTGGCGAAGATTTTGGAACTGCTGGGGACGATGACGGTGCAGCAGATGCTCGCTAAAGAGGGATTTGATAATCGGATGCAGCAGGAAAATGCAATTTATCTGCATGAGTTTCTGTATCCACTAATGCAGGGTTACGATTCGGTGGCTTTGGAAGCGGATGTGGAGTTGGGGGGAACTGACCAAAAGTTTAATATTGCGGTGGGAAGAGATTTGCAGCGGCATTTTGGGATGAAACCGCAGTTTGGTTTGCTGATGCCGATTTTGATCGGGACTGACGGGGTGCAAAAGATGTCGAAGTCTTTGAACAATTATGTTGGTTTGTCGGAAGACCCGCTGACGATGTATTCTAAGTTGGAGAAAATTGCTGATAGTTCGATCGCCCAATATTTTGAACTCTTGACAGATTTGCCACTTGATGAAT
Organism: Microcoleus asticus IPMA8; assembly: GCF_013179805.1. Lineage (GTDB taxonomy): Bacteria > Cyanobacteriota > Cyanobacteriia > Cyanobacteriales > Microcoleaceae > Microcoleus > Microcoleus asticus. The sequence goes on from NZ_SRRZ01000030.1 coordinate 10,915, forward strand.
TGCCAGAAAATCCGCGAGAAAAACAGAAACTTTTGGCTGTGGATGTGGTGCGCCAGTATCGGGGGAAGGAAGCGGCGGATCGCGCACAACAAGATGCAATTGCGCTGGTTAAAGGTGCTGCGGGACAAGCTGATGCTGTGGCGGAGTTTTCTTTGGCAAACGTCCAGTTTCCGGCTAAGTTGTTTTATATTCTGAGTGCTAGCGGGCTTTGTAAAAGCAGCGGTGATGCGCGGAAGTTGATGCAAGGCGGCGGGGTGAAGCTGGAGGGCGATCGGGTTTCTGATGTTAATCTTACTTTTGAATCACCTGCTGATTTATGCGGTAAGGTTTTGCAGGTTGGGAAGAATAAGTTTGTGCGATTGGTGTCTTGAATCTCTTTTTTAACCGCAGATGAATACTGAAGATGAACGCTGATGAACGCTGATAATCGAATTATTGTTGCTTTGGATGTTTCGAGTCAAGAAGAGGCGATCGCACTTCTTGACAAACTCCCGCAAGTATCTTTCTGGAAAGTGGGTTTGGAACTGTTTGTGAGTTCCGGGCCGGGGATTTTGGAAATTTTAAAACAGCGAGAAAAGCGGATTTTTCTCGATTTGAAGTTTCACGATATCCCGAATACTGTGGCTGGTGCTTGTCGGGCTGCGGCTAAGTACAATGTGGATTTATTGACTATCCATTCTACTTGTGGTAAAGATGCTTTAAAAGCGGCACAGTTGGCTTTGACTGAAGGGGCGGCGGCTGTGGATAAACCGAGTCCTAAGTTGATTGCAATTACTCTGTTGACGAGTTTGAATTCGCGACAGTTGGCTTTTGAGTTGAAAATACCTTTGGAGTTGCCGGAATATGCTTTGCACATGGCATTGTTGGCTAAGGAAACTGGTTTAGCTGGTGCTGTTTGTTCTCCCCAAGAGGTGGAACAGTTAAGAATGAGTTGCGGGGATGATTTTCTGTTAGTTTGTCCCGGTGTGCGTCCGAAATGGGCCGATGGGGGCGATCAAAAAAGAGCGATGACTCCGAAGGCTGCTTTGAAAGCAGGTGCGGATTATCTGGTGATTGGGCGGCCGATTACTGCTGCGCCCGATCCGGTGGCGGCTTTTGCGCGTATTTGTGAAGAGTTGGAGTAACAATAGGAATGTTGTTTTTTACCGCCGATAAACGCCGATGAACGCCGATGGAATTTTATCTGCGTTCATCTGTGTTTATCTGCTGATATCTGCGGTTGCAACTCCGACTTTGGCAGTTAATTTTGTGACAAATCATGCTAACAGTATAAATCCTAGTCGGTATGATTTGTTAGTGCGATCGCCCTGTCCTGCTGATTTAGAAACTTTGGTCGATCGCCTGTTGCAAGATTTGCCTAGTTATGCTAATCGCGTAATTGTGCGATCGCACTTTTCTCCTAACAAAAACACACCGTCCGGTTACGCGCTGCCTCAAATAATTTTAGCCGGTCGCCCGGAGTTTGAACCGTTACCTTTAAATTCTGGGGATGCACTTCCTGAAAATGCCAGTCAAGTTTTCATTACGACTTTGGAACGGCAGTATCGCGGGGGAGAACGAGTCGAAATTCAGCAATATCATTGGTTATTTTTCACTAAAACGGAGAACGGATGGGAGTTGGCAAAAATCGTTTCTCGGTTTGGTAATGCGGCGGATATTCGTCCTTTATTAGGCCAAGATAGTGAAAGCGAAATTGCTCAGGCTATTCGTTTGTGGTTGCGCGATTGTCAGGCAAAAAATAAGTTGTCCCACAACTAAATTGTATTTTTGGGCGGGCGAGACGCCCACCCCACAAGAAATAATTGTGATTGTGGAACAGGCATATTGTCTGTTCAAAACAAAGGTGTAAGAAAATTTAGTCTTTGTGTGTGGAACAGGCATCTTGCCTGTTCAGAACAAAGGTGTAAGAAAATTCACGAATTTTAGGTTGAGTGGGGGCTGGTTTTTGTAGATTGTGGGTGGGAATTGGAGATTTTTGGTGAACACGCCCTACAAATCAACCACAAAAATTGATGACAATTGTTATTTTAATTCATCCAATTTAGCCTTGATAGCCTGCATATCTTGCCACATAAACCATTTCGGAGTTTCCGGTTCGCGGGAGGGATTTCGCAACAAGTACGATGGGTGAAATATCGGCATACACAAACGATTTTCCCATTCAATCCATTGACCTCTGATTTTACTAATCGGTCGCTTGTCGCTTAGCAAACCTTTCAGGGCTGTTGCACCGGTTAATAAAATAATTTTGGGGTCTAAGATGCGAATTTGTTCGAGCAAGTAAGGTTTGCAAGCTTCGATTTCTTTTGCTGTCGGAGGGCGGTTGTTGGGAGGGCGACATTTGATGACGTTGGCAATGAATACGTCGGTTTCTGCACTCAATCCCACGGATTCTAAAATCTTATCTAACAGTTGGCCCGATCGCCCGACGAAGGGCAATCCGGTTTCGTCTTCGTTTTGTCCGGGCGCTTCTCCCACAATCAAAATTGAGGCTTGAGGATTGCCGCGCCCGATGACAGCGTGAGTGCGCGTATTGCCTAATTCGCAGCGATAGCAGCGGTTGCAGTGCTCGCCGATTTGTTCCATATTTTGATAAGTGCCGGGAGGAATGGGAATTTTGGCATTTGCTGGTATTGAGTCAGTTTGGAAAGTGGCACTTTGATTGTTGTCAAAAAGGCTCAGTTGCAAGTCACTGGACATAAATTTTACAATTAGGGAGATTTTTTTGAGTCTAGAGTTTATAGTTTAGATCGGGTTTGGTGATTTGAGATTGGCTAGAAGCTTGTCTGCGATGCTGTCGATTCCCTACGGGATAGCTGCGCTTCACGCACAATCTCAAATTAATACTCGCAAGTCTCACATTATTTCGTTGAGCTCGTACAGGCAAAAATATGTTCTCTAACCCGTTTTTTGACGATCGCGCCGATGCAGGCGAAAAACTGGCCGAGGCAGTTCTGGACGAGCTCGGTAAGTTGAATTTAACGGCACAGGAGGCTGTTAAACCGATTGTTTACGCCTTGCCGCGCGGAGGTTTGCCAGTTGCTGTGCCGATTGCGCGCCGCTTGGGCTGTCCTTTGGATGTGGTTGTCGCCAAGAAAATTACTCGCCCAGATAATTTAGAATTGGCGATCGGGGCTGCAACTGCTGACGGCCACGTTCTCTGGCAAAAGCAAAAGCAGCACAATTTGCGCTTGCAAAAATTAGCACTGCCCGTGGCTCAAAATAATGCTCAATCTCTGCTGGCGGATTTATCTGCGGGACGCCCCAATGTCAGCGCGGCAGGGGCTTTGGCGATTGTGGTGGACGATGGCATTGCTACGGGGATGACGATGGCTGTGGCGGCGCTGGCTTTGCAGTCGCAGCAACCTGCGGCTTTGTGGATTTGTGCGCCTGTGGCCCCGGTAGAATTGATGGGATTTTTGGCCGAAATGGGCGATAAGTCGATTATTTTGGAAACGCCAGACCCTTTTTACAGTGTCAGTCGCTTTTACGGGCAATTTCCGCAGGTTGAGACGGCGGAGGCTTTAAAGTGTTTGCAGCAACAAACTGAGTGGCGATCGTAGGTTAAGCTAGAAGGCAAAATCCAAAAGCTCGATCGCTAAAAAATGAGACCTTGGCAATATTGGTTGGACACTTTAATTCTGTCTACTCAGCACGATCCGCCTCGCTTTGTTGAGTTGGTGATGTTGACTTTGGCGATGATTTTGCTCGGGCTGTGGAGTGTAACATTGGAGTGGCAGTATTTAACGCTGTCTTTGAGTTATATAATTGGTTCGTCTTTTTCAATTTTGGTGCGGGAATCCATGGGCCCGCGGCCTCAATTTCAACTAACTCATCTGACAGCCTTGTTGTTATTAATAATCAGTTTTTATAGTTTTGCTGAACTGATTAGATAGTTAAGGCAGTTTTGATTTGTAGAGGCGGGTTTTACAATTTCATTGCGAAGGTCGTGAAGCAATTGCATAACTTATATAGCAATCCTGAGCAGGTTCTAAACTAGAGGTTTTTTTGAACGAACCGCGAAGACCCGAAGAAAGAGAATATTGAGAGTTGACAAATCATTAGCCATCATCCTACATTCTCGTGGGATTGATGTAAAATTATGCGGTTGCCGGCGGGATCGAAGGCATAGATTTCTAAACCGTGAGAAGTTTTGATAATTTCTCCGGCGGGGGGATAACCTAAAGCCCAAATTCGGGCGATCGCAGTTTCGATATCGCTGACTTCCAAACACAAACTCATGCCTGTTTTTGCTCGATTGGCAAATTCCGATTTGTGGGAATCTTTGGGTTTGAATATGCCGAGTCTTAAGCCGGGGAGTTGAAATTCAGCATAAGTATTGGGAATGTAAGGGTTTGGTTCTATGTCGAGAAATTTTGTGTAAAATTTAACTAGAAGTTCCTTGTCAAGGTCGGCTAAAGTCACTAGGGCGGCGCTGTATTGGAAACTCATATAAATTGGTAATGGAGAATTAGTAATCGGTAATTAGTAATATTATAACTTTCTATCTTTTTAAAATCCTCCAATTCGTCCGACTATTTCGATTTTACCTTGTCCAGATCCTCTGAGAATCACAGCTTCGCCGCTTTGCGGAACAATATCAGTAATCGCGGTAATATTTACTTGATGAGTTACCAGAATAATCGCGCCTTTAGTGTTGCGGTTGTCAAGAATCAACTTGCGGAGTATGGCTGTTTGTCTGGCTTCTTTGCTGCTGTCGCTAAAGAACGAGTTTAGTGCTGGTAACGGTTCGACTTTGCCTAAATTTGTCAGTTTTGCTGTTTCCAAACACCGACACCACTGACTCGATAAAACTCTGGCAACTTTGATGTTGCGATTGCGAAATTCGGCTCCAATTTGCTTGGCTTGGGTTCTTCCTTGTGCTGATAAATTGCGCTGGGTGGAACAGTCGCCTAAGTTAAAGTTAGCAGGATCTCCCGTACCTGGGGCGATCGCGTGTCGCATTGCTACCACCAGCCCAGTCTCGCCCCGCTGCAACAATTGCCACCCTGCTTGAGTTTGCGCGTTGGTTGCTGCGTCAGAAGTTGCAGTTGCAGTAATTAAGCCGATCGACAATACTAAAGCTAGCAAACCGAAAAAGCCTTTCCAGTTGAGGTAAATCCGCGCCGCCATTGTTCAAGAAGTTAGAAATTATCTTATCATATTAAGATACAACAAATATTGCTCTATGGAACTCACCAATTTTATTGCTCTGTCTGTCATTGTTGCCCTCGTGCTGGGGATTGGGTTTGGAACAATGACTTGGGCTTACTTCGGCAAGGGCAGCATTTCTGTACTCTTTAAAGAACCCATTTTAACTTACTCAGAATTTCCAGATACCGACAGCGGCAGTAAAGCTTCGGTTTATTTTCAACAAGGAATTGAGGCTTATCAGTCGGGAAATTACCGCAAAGCCAAAGATAAATTTACCAGCGCTGTAGAACAAGTTTCAACTTTGGCAGAAGCTTACCACAATCGCGGCTTGGCTTTTGCGAATTTGCGATCTGATGACGAAGCTGTTGCAGATTTGCTCCGTGCCAGCGAATTATATCAACAGCAGGGGACTGGATTTGCGATCGACACGATTAAACAAAATCTTGCCGCCTTGAAGCAGCGCAAATTAGAACGAGAAAAACAAAAAGCAGTAGCGACATAAATTATTTGTTTTAGCCAGTATAACTCAACCTAAACCTGGAGTTGTGAGCGGAAAAACCCGGTTTTTTTAATGCCTTTCGGAGAAACCGGGTCTGTTTACACAAATTTTATTAAAGTTAAAAATCAAGATTTAACATTCTCCCGATGGACTAAATTTTTCTAGCATCTTCTATTTGGTCGATTTGAGAAATCATCATTTCTCGGCTAGATGCCACAACTCGATAATTAGTAATGGGATCGTAAGCTTCCCATTCTTGAGTTACTTCGCTGTCTTGCCACAAAAACCATTCCAGATAAATTTCGCCGTCATCAATGTCGCCGCACAATGGAAGCCAATCATCTCCTCCCAAGCTATCAAAATCTCCTCCTACTAAGTCAATCCAAGCTGCAAGGATACAAGATTCAATAGCATTATTGTTAACAGCAACGGTGTTATATTCAAGAGAAGTTTCGGGAAAACAAAGTGTGGATTTCATAAGCTGTACCTGAATGTTATGTTATTAATTTATAAAAAATTCCTCAACGGTAGTGAAAGCAGAATGCCGCTATCTCAACCTCCACAGTTCCCACCTCGAAAAACCTTAACACCCAAAGCGCTCAAATGCCGATTCTGTAAGACTTGAGAGCGATTTGAGTGAATTCGCTGCAGAGGCTAAATTGAGCCACTTTGCCAACTGGCATAGAAGAAAGCCCGATCGACCAAATATTGGCGGCGAAGGATCTCGCGCCTTGAGGAGCGAAGACAGCGCGACTGCCAATTGTATACTGGGTAAGTTGGCGAGTTTCAGTACAGTTTTTGTGATAAAATTAGCAGCAACCGGACTTTCATACCGACAGCCCGGTTTGGTCAAAAGCTTTCCAACGGTGGTGCGATCGCCAGTTTTGATTTATTGTTAATTTTGCCAAGTCCCGATCGACTGTTAGGGAAAAAAAATATGCAAGCAACCAACCAAGAAAGAATTATCGATCTGACAATCCACTATACCAATGGCAAACAGCAACACTTCCAGTTCAGTGCGCCAGAGGGAACAGTAGGAGAGCAAGCAACTTTAGGCACTCGCCTGCACAAAATGTTGACGGCAGACCCGATAATTCTCGAATTGGCAGATAAACTGGTAGTTATCCCAGTTCACAACATACAAAGTATTGAAATATCGCCGGTTCCTCCCAAATTGCCAGAGGGTGTCATTTCCCCAATGCGAGAAATCAAGAAATAGCTAAGCTGTTCTGCATCTAAATTTAACTGAAAAGGCGGGGAGAATGCCCACCTCATGCAAGCTTTTAATAAACAGAAATGTACAAATTAAAGGCTCGACAACTTATTACAGCTAACAGATTTAAATCACCCAAAAAGTTGTCGCTCGCAGTGATGATATATCTCGCGTGAGTGAGGGGAATAATTGCAGGTTTCGCAGACTTTAACTTACCGAAAAAATGCTAGAGCTCCACTGTCACACTACTTATTCCGACGGCACTCTCACCCCTGCCGAACTCGTAGCCGCCGCCGCGTCTTCGGGGGTTCGCGCTTTGGCCGTCACCGATCACGATACGATGTCGGGTTGGGATGAAGCCTTCGCCGCCGCTGCTTTGTGCGGTATCGAAATAGTCCCCGGACTCGAACTCAGCACCGTTCACAACGGCCGCTCGCTGCACATTTTAGGTTTTTATCCCGATGCAAATAAGTTGCGAGTTCCTTTGAACGAGCGCCTGGAAGGACGGTTTCGCCGATCGCAGGAAATGGTCGAAAAATTAGCAGCAATGGGATACGCGATCGAACTGCCAAAAACATCTCCAGGTATGGCACCGGGACGGCCTCACATTGCCTCTGCGCTGGTAAAAGCCGGTCACGCCAAATCATCGCGGGAAGCATTCGATCGCTGGCTGGGAGATGACGGCCCGGCCTACGTGCATTACGAGAAATTCTCGATCGCCGAAGGCATTGATTTATTGCGAAGTTGTGGCGCAGTACCAGTTTGGGCTCACCCTTATTTATTTCGCGGCGGCGCAGTTGAGGAAGTCTTAAAAGAATTAGTAGATGCGGGTTTAATGGGAGTTGAAGTATACCATCCCAGCCACAGTTCCAGCCAAATCCAAAAGTTGAAAGAGTTGTGCCTTCATTACGGTTTGCTGGCAACTGGTGGCAGCGATTATCACGGCCCAGATCCTGAAAGGAAAGCAGCAGATAGCACTCAATTGAATATGCTACATTTGCCGTTAGAATTACTGGAACCGATTAAAGTTGCTGCGGCGACTTTGAAATAGTTGTTTAGGACACATTTTGCCGACGTATACAGTTGTCAAAAAAAGGAATCTTTGGCTTTTTGAGTGAGAGATTTGCCCGAAGTAAGTCATCAGGAGAAGACCGAGGTCAAGCAGAATATAAATTAATATGAAGTTAAAGGCAATTGCAGGCGAGTTGATTTTACAATGTTACTAAAGCAACTTGCCAAACGGAGCTTATTATGAGTGCAGAAGACAGAGCAAAGGCGATCGGCAAAAATTTAGAAGGCAAAGCTCAGGAAATTTTCGGCAACATCACGGGCAACAAAAAAGACCAGGTTGAAGGCAAAGCCAAACAAGCGGAAGCCTCCGCCCGCCACGCAGCAGAAGATGCTAAAGATGCTGTGAAAAATCTGACAGATAAAGCCAAAAGGTCGATCGACAAATTGTAGAAACCGCGCTATACCAAATCCTGGCTAATAGAATTCGCTTCATATCAAATCCTTTGGTATCAATAGGGTTTGATATGATTTATTTTTGAAATGTGCATAAAACGGGGTGACTCCTGCGATATCCCTTCAAAAGCGCAGTGGAGAAGTCCCTATGATGATTGATTTTACACCGGATTAATTTCTTAGTAAGGACTTCAGTCCTTATCGCATTGCCTTTACGAAAAATTTTTGCTCAATTCTGCATAAAGCCGCCAAAACCTGCGATATCAGAGTATCAACACGCAAAAACTGGACTATGACGAGACATGATACCCCCGTCGAACCCTTAGCAGGTTTAGTTCCTGTAGCGGCAAGTTTCAACTTGTTGGTTCCACCCACGGGTTGGGAAGCCAAACCGATTTCCTTGACTTTGTTACTGTTGGCAGGTTACAGCGCTATTTTCCCTGGGATAATCGAATTATCTCGATGTCATCCGAACCGGCCTGTGAACACCGACGAACAGTTACGCCAACTTCTACAACTCTTGAAAGACTCGCCAGAGGGGAGTAAGGAACAAGAAAGACTCAAAAATAAATTGTGCCAACTCATTCCCGATTTGCCCGGAATTCGCAAGCATCCTTATCCTAATATTGATTTAGAGGAAATGATGCAGGAAGCTTATTGCGGTTTTATCAAAACGCTTTCGGCATTTTTGCGGGGAATTGACCTCGAAAATCTCGCTGCTGATGTGTTGCGAACCCGAGTAGTTCAGCGGTTCAATAAAACTCTCAATAACAAAGTCTATGACCAATATCGCCGGATGCAGCAACAGATTTTTACTGTTAGTTTTGATGCTCCGATTACGAGCAACCCAGGTGAAAAATTTGAGGCTCAAGAACCAATAGACCATACCACGAAAAATGGGATCGATCAACTCATCGAGAGAGAACAAGCTCAAAATAAGCAGCGCATCGGTCGCAAACTATGGCAGTGTATTGAAGACGATCCGACGGGAGAACTGCAAAACAGTTATCCCAATGAAAAAATAGATAAGAAGAAGCCAAATAATCCCGAAAATCGCCGCCCTCGACCGGATGCCAATTCTCACGTACTCGCACTGCGATTGCTGTTGCAAGACCCTCCAGATAAATTGTCTGAAATTGCCAGAGAGTTAAACATTGACTATCAAACTCTCAACTCTCACTGGACAAGAACAGGTTTGGCTCTCGTCAAAGAGATTGGACTTAAGTTTGGATATCAACCCGAGGAATAATGGTGAATAGCATGGATACTTATTTGTTAGAAATTCCTCTGGAACAAACTGCCCGCAATTTGGCTCTGCAATTTGCTTCAGAGCAAGCTAATCCGCAAAAAGGCAAGCGGGTTTATTTCAATACCCTGGCGGTTTGGGCGGTTAACTATTTCTTGGAATGGATGGAAATGGAAACCGATATTGATGGCGGTGATAGTTGGAATTCAGCAATGCGGGCGGTTTTGGATGTCGGCGATTTGGTTTTGCCGGGAATTGGCAAGATAGAATGCTGTCCGGTTCAGCTTGGAGAATCGGCGATTTCTCTGCCGGAAGTGTGGGAAAGCCGCATTGCATATATCGTCATTCAGTTTGCCGAACCTTTTGATCAAGTGAAACTTTTGGGGTTTATTCCGGCTGTGGAAATGCAGGATGAAACTGAAGAGATTTCTCTAGCTAATCTCAAACCAGTTGAGGAATTGTTAGATTATTTGGATCGAATTGAGTTGGCAATTCCGCTGTTGCAAGGTGAAATTGAAGAGTTGCTATCTGATTTTGGAGAAGATGACCCCGTACAAGCACAAGTTCGGGAGAATTTGCAAAACAAATCTATTTCTGAAATTGTGGCAATTTTGAATAAAGTTTTGCACAGTAGTGAGAAATCTGACTGGGGATATGAAGGGGGGAAGGCTTTAGCGGGAAGTGGTTCTAGCAGTGGAGGTTTGGGAAATAGAAATATATCTTTCTCTCGCGATAAATCTTCACCTGTTGAGAAAGCTTCAGATATTGAGGAGGATGTGAAGGCGGAACTGAATCTGATTGCTGAAGATTTGTTGGAGAAGTTGGCTGAGATTTGGGGAGATGGTGATGATTTTGCCTTGTCATAAATCTACAATATCTCAGAAATCTGGATAAATTTCCATGACTTGTAGATACTGTCTTGACCTGTCAAGGGGTATCTACAACATTCCCAAGACAAATATCTAGAATTTTTCAGGAATCTGCATAATTCTCCCCCACATTCCCGATCGATATATATACAGAATAAAAGGAAACTTTAATGGACGAACAACGCCTCGTGGCCTATCTCCAACTGATTCAAGCCCTGGTTGAGTCCCCTAGCGGTAAAGTAAATGATATTATCAACGCCAATCGAGACTTAGTTGATGCCAATTTTGTGCAAGTCATGGAAGCGGAAGCGGAGAAGATGGCAGCAGAGGGCAACTCCAATGCAGCTTGGTTGCAAAATCTAGCGGCACATTTGGCAAATTATGTCACCAGTACAGCAACTTCTGAAGAGTATTTATTTTTCTTGATAGAGGTGTTGCAAGCAACGTCAGACAGTGGTGGAAATCCTCAAGTTGTCTATCCTATTTTACAACAAAATTTCGATAAATTGGATTTGCAATTTGCTCAAATATTACAAGCTTGGGCAACATCAAAATTCACAGAACTTGCCTCAGAGCAAGCTGCATCCATCGCAGCAGTTATTGGCAAGTTTGGCTACTTAATTAATCAGTTTCCCCTGGGGCGGGGGGCATGGAATTTAGAAATAGGTATTGCTTGTTATAGCGCAGCATCAAAAGTCTATACCCGCGAGGATTATCCCGAACGATGGGCAACGGTTCAAAATAATTTGGCCCTTACCTATAGTGACAGAATAGAAGGAGTCAGGGCAGAAAATATTGAAGGGGCTATCGCCTGTTATCGGGAAGCATCAGAAGTCTATACCCGCGAGGATTATCCCGAACAATGGGCAGGGGTTCAAAACAATTTGGGGATGGCTTATAGTGACAGAATAGAAGGAGTCAGGGCAGAGAATATTGAAGAGGCGATCGCCTGTTATCTGCTAGCTTTATATGTCTATTCCCGCGAGGCTTATCCCAAAAATTGGGCAATGACTCAAAACAATTTGGGAAATGCCTATACTGACAGAATAGAAGGAGTCAGAGCAAAGAATATTGAAGAGGCGATCGCCTGTTATCTGCTAGCTTTAGATGTCTATTCCCGCGAGGATTATCCCGAACAATGGGCATTGACTCAAAACAATTTGGGTACTGCCTATGGTGACAGAGAAGGAGTCAGGGCAAAGAATATAGAAGA
>NZ_SRRZ01000030.1:22582-60195 GCF_013179805.1 Microcoleus asticus IPMA8
AGGATTATCCCGAACAATGGGCATTGACTCAAAACAATTTGGGTACTGCCTATGGTGACAGAGAAGGAGTCAGGGCAAAGAATATAGAAGATGCAATCGCCTGTTTTAGGGAAGCATTAAAAGTCCGTACCCCCGAGAATTATCCCAAAGATTGGGCAGGGACTCAAAACAATTTGGGTAGTGCCTATTGTGACAGAATAGAAGGAGTCAGGGCGGCGAATTTAGAAGAGGCGATCGCCTGTTATCGGCTAGCTTTAGATGTCTATACCCGCGAGGATTATCCCGAACAATGGGCATTGACTCAAAACAATTTGGGTACTGCCTATGGTGACAGAGAAGGAGTCAGGGCAAAGAATATAGAAGAGGCGATCGCCTGTTTTCGGGAAGCATTAAAAGTCCGTACCCCCGAGAATTATCCCGAACAATGGGCAGCGACTCAAAACAATTTGGGGAATGCCTATAGTGACAGAATAGAAGGAGTCAGGGCGGCGAATATAGAAGAGGCGATCGCCTGTTTTCGCTTAGCATTAGAAATTCGCACTCCTACTGCTTTCCCTTTAGACTGCTTGCAATCAGGTAGAAACCTCGGCAATACCGCTTTCACTGCTGGTTTTTGGGATATCGCCCTGGAAGGATTCGAGAAAGCAATTCAAGCAGTAGAAAAAAGCAGAAGTTGGGCAACTTCCGATGATATCCGCCAGCAGATTTTAGCAGAATCTATAGGTGTTTACGAAAAGGCAATTCAAGCTTGCGTCAACAGCAATCAACTGGAAAAAGCCATAGAATATTGCGACAGAACCCGTGCTCAGCGGTTAGTCGATTTAATGCACAGCAATGATTTGTATGCTAGCAGCGAAATCCCGCCCACAGTGCAAAAGTATTTACAGGAATTTGAGGCGAAGCAGCGGGAAATTGACGCAGAAGTTGAACAACTCCGCAAACCTTCTGAAGGCAATAAAGAATTAGCAGGTGTGGAGAGTCAGTCGCGCAGTCGGGCAGAGTTGTTTGCTTACACGGAGAAGATTCAAGAATTGGAAGCCCAGAAACAGCGAATCTGGGAAAACATCCGCCGTTTAGATCCGGTTTTAGCGGGACAAGTTCAAGTCGATCCGATGCAGTTTGCGGCGATGCAGAAACTCATTGACAATTCGCAGACGGCGATTCTCTGTTTTTATACCACGACTGATGACACTCATGTTTTTGTGATTTACAAGGATAAAGCGCCGCAGATTCACACTTGTCACGGAGAGGGTTTGGGAAATTTTCAGAAGTGGATTCGCGAGAGTTGGTTGTCGCCTTATTTGCTGGATAGGAAAATTTGGCAACAGGGGATGGGTGAGTTTTTGTTTCAGTTGTCGCGGCGGTTAAAAGTTGATGAGTTGATTGGTAATTGTTTGGATGGGATTCAGGAATTGATTGTGATTCCGCATTTGTTTTTGCATCAGATTCCGCTGGCGGCATTGCCGATCGAACCCCCCCAACCCCCCCTTGCTAAGGGGGGGCTTAAGAATCTGGATTCTGCGCTTGCCAAGGAACAAGAATCTCTTCTTTCTCCCCCCCTTAGCAAGGGGGGGCCGGGGGGGGTTCTTAGCGATTATTTCCTGATTCGTTACGTTCCCAGTTGCAGAATTTTGGAGTATTGCAGTAAAGACGAAACCATCGACTCGCCCAAATACGGGATTGTGGAAAATGCCACTGATGATTTGTACTTCACTCCTTTTGAGTGCGAACAAATTGCCGAAATTGTGACCAAACCTGAGCGCTTAAAAGGAAGTCAACAAGCAACAGTCGCAGCCTATCGAAACCTCGCCCAAAATGTGAATGTAATCCACTCCAGCCACCACGCTGTCTCGCGTTTGGACAATCCTTTAGAATCGCGATTGTTTTTAGGAGACGGGATTATCACGTTAGGGGAATTGATGACACCTGGTTGGCGCTTGCCGCAGTTATCCGATGTCTTTATGTCCTGCTGCGAAACTAATTTAGGAGGGACGGAAATTACGGATAATCTTCTTAGTTTGGGAACGGGGTTTTTGTGTGCGGGAGCTCGGAGTGTGGTCAGCACTTTGTGGGCGGTGGATGATTTTGCTACTTCGTTGTTTTCAATTTTTTACTATCAGTATCGTCGGGAAGGTTTGAGTCGTCCAGAGGCTTTGTGGCGGGCACAGGTGAGGTTGCGGACAATTTCGGGGGCGGAGTTGAAAGAGCTTTATCAACCGCAAATCGATCCGTTGCTTCAGACAATTATTGGGAAGTTAGAGGGGGAATTGGCTGCGGTTCAACAGGAAAGGAAGGAGTTAAGATTGCGGCAGAAATCCTACAGTAAGGGGACGGATGAGTTTAAGGAGTTGGATAAGAAGTTGAAGGAAATAGTGAAGCAGGAGAATCAGATTCAGGAACGGAAGAAAGGATATGAAAGTTTGGCAAAAAATCTTTACAGTATGTCAAATCCTTTTGATAATTTGATTTATTGGTCGGGGTTTATTTGTCAGGGTTTGCATTGATTTGTGGTGTTTGATTGTGTCAAAAAACACGTTATATCATGTCCGGTGATATCGGAATTGATATTACCCACAATCAGGACACGGGACTGCCGTGTCCCTACAATTAATCGGGCAATGGTTACATAAAAAGCGAGGAAGAATTGATTGTTTTGGGGTAGGGAAACGGCATTGCCGTGTCCTCGATTCCTCAATGACACTATCGCACAAATTATCCAATAACAAATCAACATATTTCATCCACACTAATCCGAGTTTATCTCCGGTTAAAAATCTGGTTCCGCGGCCAAAAGCTCGATCGACAAATCCATAAATCCATCTGTTCCTTCCCCCGCGCCAAAAATCTTTCGCACTCCTGCAAACACTCCACAGCCACCGCAAACTGCTCGAAAACCTCCTCTAGAGGCAACTCTCCCGATTCCACCCGATCGATAATTGCTTCAAATCGATTTTGTAACAGTTGCAAATGCTCTTCTTCTGTCTGAAATCTTGCCCGCACAGCGTTTGCTAAATAGAGCATTTGCTGCTTGTTTTCAAAGTAAATATCTGCTAAAATTGGTACAGATTGAACTGCCGCCGCAGTGGGAGTGCTGGCTCGTTTATCTGCTGCTAAATCGGCGAGAGATTCGTCTCTTTGTGCCCGATGCCTGTAATAATTGAAATCGCACAATTCGCGATCGCCCTGACAACTCTCTCATCATTAAAACAAGGCAAATCTTCCGCAGAACCGCCGCCCCGCCTTAAAACGATCGCATCCGCCGTACCGTCCAATTCTACCCGGGCGATCGCGCGGGCGCTCGTTATGTGTCAATAAAAGTCGCTACAAGCTGAAAAAAAACAGTAAAAATTAGGTCATAAAATTGGGTAGTTCTTATTAGACAAACCGTTGAAATCTTTATTTAAGCGTTGGTTGCTGCCTGACAGTCCCCTCCGGAACCGTCCGCCAGCAACCAAGCGGGGGAAGGGATTTGAACGATGGGAGAAGTCTATTATAGAAAATTTCCCAACTTTCCTAAAGCCCGATCCTATGCCCTCTCTTCCTCTGTGGAACAGGAGTCCGGCCTGTGAATACCTGCACAACAGTGGAACAGGGGGGACGCGTGTGAATCCCTGTGGTTAAATCCAACACTCCCTCACCAACAAATGTGGCGCCGAACATCCAGCCCGCCCCACATTCTCCAAAAGGCGCCAAACCATTCACTTCACCCAAGCCGGATGAGCCATCAAAGCCGAAAACGGCTGCACTCCCCGCAACTGATTCGACAGCGGCAAATGACCCCTAGGCGCGCTCAAATCCCAAATAAATTCTTGCGGATACCGCGTCCAATTATTTCCCTTCTTCCAGCCAATTAGCGGCCACAACTTATCCCAATTCTTGCCCGAACTCAGCCAAATTTCCCGCTGCACCGAAAAGCCAAATTTGCCTTCGGAATGAACTTTCCACAGCGTATTAATTGTTTGCAAATCCGCCACGGGCAAACTCTCAACTTGCGTAAAATACAGCCACTTTCTCTGCAAAGCTGTATCACCCGCCAATTCACAAAGCTTGTCTAAAGTTAAGCGATCGGCTTCTTGAAATTCCTGTAATGCCAATAATTGTTGCAGGGGAGTGTAATCAATGTTAGAGTCCGATCGCAGCGGCACGAGCCCAGTCGGAAAATTCGCTTGCAAAAACTCCGCCGCTCTCGGAGAATTAGCACTGTAAAGAATTTGGTAAGCCTTACCCATTACCGCAGTCGGTGCCTCTGACTTGCGCTCTAATAAAAATTCCATCAATACATCCCAACCGGAATCTGCTATTTGTTGTTGCAGCAGTTGCAGTTGAGCTTTTTCCGAACCCGACCTCAACTGAGAGCGGAGTTCGGCTGTATCGGCTGCCGAGTCTAGAGGAGAAGTTGAAATCGAGTCAGTCATGAGAAACTATCAGCTATCAGCTATCAGCTATCAGCTATTAGCTGAAGCCCTGGTTTTCCCCCATTGTACAATGGTACTGACTCCGATTCACTTCTCTGTACTCGGATGCCTGCGCGCAATGCCGGCTAGTTAAGCCTCACGCCCGCACACTCTTGGCCAATGGCAGCAATCGCAAATAAGTCTACCATCTAAAATTTACGATCGATGCCATGTCAAAGAGTTTGTCTTGAAGCTAGTCGTCCACGATCGAAACCCATGCAGAGAACGAAGGCGGAAAAAAGTTTATGTCATATTCCGAGTCTTCCCACTCTTTGACCCAAAGCGGCACGGCGCCGGGGCGAGGAGTTGGAGCAAACGTGCGTTCTTTGACTTCGATCGAGTGAAATAGCTGTTTTAAAGTATCTCCCCGATCCAAAGCTTCGCTGAGGATGTCGTCCAAGTCAGGATCGACCCGTTTGACCCGGTTCTTGTCCTCCTCAAGCCACAGAAGTTTCAAAGACTTCAGATCCCTCGGACTGAGGATGCTCTTGTAGTAAACGCGCTTGAGGGTCGCTACGGGCTCCAACGAGCGTTCGATCCGGCGGATTTGCTGAACTCGCAGGTAGTGCCATTCCGCTAAACGCTTGCTTTCCGAAGGCGGGAGGGTTCCCTTCCCGGCTGCGTGTTTGTAGTCGTATTTAATCAAACTGCAAGCCATATTGGCTAGCAGGTGAATCAACTGTTTTTCTTTGGGTGTCGCCTGACGCCGTTCCTGGGTTCTTGTCAATACGCGCTGTCTGCGGGTAGTTTCGAGAGTATTTTCCATTGGGTTTTTACGAGATGAAATACGATTTTGCCAGATCCGAATCCCGAACATCAGAAGGTAAGGAAGTTTATAGGCGGGGAAACTGCACCGACAGACTTGCCTTACCTGTTTATTTTCCCATCCACGGTTCTCAGAAACTGACCCCCACTGGGATTAGGTAGACTGATTATTGGGATCGAGTTTTAACCGCCTCGATCCGAGGCGGTTGCGACAACAAACGCCACCACAACCACAACCACAACCGCACAACAGCGAATCACACTATAGCGCCAATTATTTCCTGCCTTTACCCGTTTTTACCTCTTCTTGCTCCCCATCCTCATTCGTTCCAGTGTAGTTAAAGTCGGGACGACTCTCCCAAGCCGTCAAACTGCTGGTTGATGAAGGTTGTGGGGCGATCGCAGAAGCGCTGGCGCTGCCTGCCTCGAAAAAGCCGAAGCCAGCCGAGGCAATTACCCCTAATACTAAGATGCTGTTTTTCATGTTCGATGACCCTGATTTTCGTAGATTGACACTTTTTGGCTAACCCGATCTGTCAGAAATGGGTTGATGCAATAACCCACTTGTCTTCTGATAAATCTGCCTGCCATAATCAATTCAGACAGGCACACCCGCTGCGATCGGAAACGCCGGAAGTGACGTGTTACTAACGTCCACGATCATCTACCAACCCGAATCTTTTGGGTAGTGGAGCGAAAGCCATCAGGGCGCCGATCCATCAGGGAGTTATGCCATCAGGGTGCTAATCCATCGGGTAGTTAAGCCATCAGGGCGCATCTTCTACAATTAGCCACAGACTTAACTTTTATAGTTGAGCGAGTGGTTTGCCGGGTTCTGACAACGCCTTTAAGAATTAAACTTTTTGTGGATTTATCCTGAAAAGTTTGTTCTTAGGAATCCCCGAACGCGAAAGCCCGGGGAAAGTCAGCAGCATGGAATTCCATGCAATCTAAGTCAACTAAAAAAAACGCAGATTAACGATATCTCCCACTCAAGCAGTCCTCAGCAAAACGCTGGGGTTTTTTATTGGCAGCCTTGCTCAGCGTTTTGATCCGGCATCCGGCAGGCGGATCTGAAGGCAGAAGGTTGACGGCGCTGCGGTTATGAGTTTCCCTGGCAACATCATACCACCGAGTGATTTTTAAAGTATTATTGTAAAAAAATGTGAAAAAAAGGGCATTTTAGCGTTTTCAATCCGATCGGGTGAAAATTCATCAATTATGTGAACGAGCGTAAAGAATCAATTGCCGGGGTAAAATTCAGCCGATCGTAGGATTTGCGGCAAACGCTTGCAAAGATACGGTAAAGATTGACCAGGAGAAAGCTGAGCTAGTAGATAATAGAGAAAGAGGAACAAAAATTTTAAACAATATTAAGCTGGCAATAATTGGAATTTTGTAACCTTTCGATCACACAGCATAGGGGCGTAGCATCTTGATGAATTCCCAGATGACAGCAGAAGTCAACTCCACCTACCAATATCAAGTCGGAGGATATTTGCCTGCCGGTGCGCCCACCTATGTCAGGCGATCTGCCGACAGCGAACTCTACGAAGGGCTCAAAGCCGGAGACTTCTGCTACGTGTTGAGTTCGCCACAAATGGGCAAGTCCAGCCTGCTAGTGCAAACGGCCAAAATGTTGCAAGCAGAAGGTACAGCTTTTGCCGCCGTCAACTTGAGAAGCATCAGCAGCCCAAATATCTCCCCCCAAAAGTGGTATGCCGCAATCATGTACCGCATGGCAAGCAGTTTGCACCTCACAAACAGGTTTGATGCCATCAAGTGGTGGAACGATCGCGAACTGCTATCGCCGGTGCAGCGATTGGAGATATTTATCGAAAAAGTTTTGCTCAAGTCACTTCAGCAAAATCTGGTAATTTTCATAGATGACATTGACAGCATCAGCAGCCTAAATTTCAGTACCAGTGATTTTTTTGCTTTGATCCGGGCTTGTTACTCCAAGCGGGCAGAGCAACCGGAATACGATCGCCTGACTTTTGCTGTTATGGGAGTAGTAGCCCCCTCAGCATTGATCCGAGATCCAAGCTGCAACCCTTTTAATATTGGACGGCAGATTCATTTAAGTCGATTCCAACTGCACGAAAGTTTGCCGCTAGCAAAAGGATTGGCTCTCAAAGCTTTTCGCCCCCAAAAAGTGCTCCAAGAAATATTAGCTTGGACGGGCGGGCAACCGTTTCTAACTCAAAAAGTTTGCCAGTTGGTACTTGAATACGGGCCTTTTATTGGCAGAAATTCCGAAGCTCATCAGGTTGAAAAACTGGTCAAACACAGAATTATTAAAAATTGGGAAGAAGAAGACGAACCCCAACATTTGACACCAATTCGCGATCGCATTTTCCACAGCCACTGCGACCTCACACGGCTGTTAACGCTGTACCAGCAAATTTTGCAACCGCCCCAGCCAACAAAACCGGGGGAATCGCAGGGAGTACCAGCAGATTACTCTCCCGAAAAAATCGAATTGCAACTGTCAGGACTGGTTGTTAAATCTCACGGTAAATTAATAGTTGCCAACCTAATTTATCAGTCAGTTTTTAATCGTTTCTGGGTAGAAAAAGAGCTTGGAAAATTGGCTCCGTACCGCTCCGCGCTAGCAGCATGGCTGGCTTCTGACCGCGAAGATGAATCGCTGTTATTGACAGGGGAAAGTTTGCAGTCAGCTTTGGATTGGGCTGCGAACAAACAATTAAGCCAAGAACACTATTGGTTCTTGAATCCCGATCGAACTTTTGAAGAAAAACCGACAGTCGTTGTCGCACAAGTTGCAGACAGCAGCGCAGACACCGATGCAGGCAGCAGCATCCTCACCCCGCCCTCAGAGAGTGTTCCAACTGGCAGCAACGAACAGAGATTGTACGATCACATCGTCTCCTGCGTGGAAACGGAATCCCCCGCACAGGTGATCGAACGGTTCCGAAAGCTATTTATCGACGGCATGGGCTATCCCGATCGAGAGATTGAAGCAACTTTGTACAGTATAGTCTCAGTCAAGCGAGCAAATTACGACTTTAAATATATCCTCCACCGCTGCTGCTACATCCCGATTAACCGCTGGCAATTGCATTCCCAAAACCACTTGGCTATCGCAAAGTTGGTAGCTTTATTTAAGCAGACTTCTCCCAGATTCGGGATGGAATTTTACATAGTCAAGCGCTTGCAAGAACAAATAGCTTTCTTTACTCAAAGTGAAGAATTCCAGACCATAGAGCGCTTAGTAAAAGCCTTAGATAGAGAGGCGGAACAGCAGAAACAAGATACAGATTCTCCTTTGGGCGAATTGATCTGTCGGTATCCTTATTTGTACGGCCATTCTCTACTGAGCAAGGACAGCATTGAGGAAGACCAACAAACTATCAAAAAACTGGCATTTCAAAGACAGCGACAATTTGAAATACATTTGTCTCAATATTTAAATTATTTGGTTGAGCCGAGAAATACAGAAATAGGCATTGTGCAGCGGGCAGCTAATCCCACACTTTTGAACGATGCAGAACTGCACTTAGCGGTCAGAGAATTTGCGGGAAAAGTAGTAGCAGGCGATCGCAGCTACAAAGAAGCGGCTCAATTTTTCCTGAGAGATTCCAGAAAAACTCCATCTTACGGTTCATTTAAAGTGGATTTATATGAATATTTAATATCGTCGGTCGAACCAGAATACGGCGGGCGTCAATTTAATGACCGTTTGTACAAGCAAATCAAAAATACATTGCGAGAAAATGACTCGGTTAAATTCAATAATATATTGTTAGTTCGGACTTGCCACCAGTTGTTCAACTTCTTAGTAGTGGAAAATTCCCAACATCCCAGCCACTACGTTTTTTACGACTTGGTGTACAACCTCGGCGCCAGCAGGACTATGGGTTTAATGTTCAAACTCGTTCTACTTTCGGGCAAAGTTAAACCAGAGTTGGAAAAGCGATTTTCTATTTTGTTTAATCACTATGAAGGTAAAGCTTCTAATGAAATTATGTGGTTTGTCAAATCGTTGGAAAATTTCAATGTGGCTTTGGTTGTGAATTTTGGCAAGACGGATTTGTCTTTGGTTAAACATCATCTTATTTTGAATTAAAAAAAAACTCCCTGGTGCAGGGTTATATAATAGTATTAATTTCAAAAAATCAAGGTAAAACACATGAAAGCCTTTGAAGTCACAGGAACGATCGACGAAAAAGGTCAATTATTGCTCGCTCGACCTTTAACACTAGACACTCCGGGCCCCGTGCGAATTATCGTCCTTCTTCCCGAACCTACAGATGAAGCTGAAGACGACCCCGACGATACTCCAGTTGAAGAAGTAAAAGCTAGTCTCAAAAGAGCGTTGCAGGAAGCTAAAACCGGACAAACGAGATTAATCTCGGAACTGTGGGAGAGAATCGATCGATTTTAGATTTTAGATTTTAGATTTTAGATTTTAGATTTTAGATGAGCGCATAATTTATCAAGTAGAATCAGCGTCGATCGTACTTTTGTGAACCATTTACTCAAAATCCGTGAAGCGAAGCTATCTTCCCGTAGGGGTTCCCGAAGGGCAGGGAATCGAACAGATATCAGCCTCAACGAAATCCGCAGCCTCGTCGCCGAGTTTGATGAAAACGAATAGCGGTGTATTATAAACTCTATGATTAGCTATCTCAAAGGCACAGTCGCCGATATCGCCAAAGGCAGCAACCGCGTCATCTTGACTCTCGAAGTCAATCAAATTGGCTATGAAATCCAAATTTTGCCCCGCGTGACCGGTCAATTGCCAGCCTCCGGCGAAGTCGCCCAAATATTTACCCACCAGCAAGTTAAGGAAGACCAAATCGTATTGTACGGTTTTGGCAGCGCGGCAGAACGCGATTTGTTTCGGCAGTTGACGAGTGTCAGCGGTGTCGGTGCTCAACTGGCGATCGCACTTCTCGATACTTTAGGATTGCAAGATTTAGTCCAGGCGATCGTCGGCGGTAACACCCGCATCCTCGCCAAAACTCCGGGCGTGGGTACAAAAACCGCAGAACGTCTTGCCCTCGAACTCAAAAGCAAACTCTCGGAATGGCGACAGCAAGCAGGTTTGACAACTTCAGTCGCCGCCGGAGTCCCCCCAGCTATTCAAGAAGAAGTCGAGATGATCCTGCTGGCGATGGGATACACTGCGGCTGAAGTCTTGCAAGCGCTGCAAACCCTCAGTCAAGACAGCACTTTGTGCGCAAAAGGTAATGCCGATGATTGGATACGTGAGGCTATCGCCTATTTGAGCCGATAGTTTTCTGCTTAATACTATGGTTTTTGAGTGTGCCCTGTCTCAGCGTCAGTTTGAGGAGTTTCGCACTCGCCTGCGGGGACGGGTCAATTTGGATGAAGATAACATCCGTTTTTATGCCTTGTCAACGCGGGCGATCGGGCAGGTAGAAACTTGGGGTTCTGGCCCGTCGGTGACTCAAGCGCCAACTTCGATCGTTGTCTGAAAGTGTTTTTTTTGACACTTGACAGCCATAGAAATCTAGGTTAACATCACGCCATTGCTAAATTGTGATTGTAAATTACACAAGCCAATACAAACTTGTCGTGTTAATTACTATCTAAATAAACAGCACCAGTACCTAGAAAATTAAATAGATTAGAGCAGTGTTTTAGCGCTTCAATCATTTAGATGTGCGATCTCCTCGCTAAATGGCTGAAACACCGATTCTCTGGTGGAGGCAGCCGTTTTCTTGTTCAGTAAGGGTTTCATCGATTTTTGGGAGCTGATTTTCGGCTCTAAGTGAGTTCAGCATCAGAGGCGATCGGAAACGGCTTCTGGAGCCTTTACTGGGCACGGCTTTCACAACGAGGGGCCGCAATTCACTTTTCCCCGCAAGGGGATTGAAACACCCCACACCCCATCATCAGGAGGAGGAAGTTATACCCGAAGTCGCAATTCACTTTTCCCCGCAAGGGGATTGAAACCCCATTACTTGATTAGCTGCGTAGGAAGTAGTTCCTAGTCGCAATTCACTTTTCCCCGCAAGGGGATTGAAACGCAAGTTGCAACAATACCTGGCTGGACGCATAACAAAGTCGCAATTCACTTTTCCCCGCAAGGGGATTGAAACATTATGACGTAAGTTTGACCAGTAGGAGCTTCTGTTAGAAGTCGCAATTCACTTTTCCCCGCAAGGGGATTGAAACATCATTAAATCATTAATAACAAATCCTTCAAGTATACTCACAATTCACTTTTCCCCGCAAGGGGATTGAAACACTTCTTTATGTTCTTTTTGTACACCATCTTTAGTTCTGTCGCAATTCAATTTTCCCCGTAAGGGGATTGAAACCTATTGATTCTGTCAATACACTGGTGTTTGTTTCTTAAAATCGCAATTCACTTTTCCCCGCAAGGGGATTGAAACTGGCCGGCTGTAATCTCGGTACAGAATTGTTGCCAATGTGTCCCAATTCACTTTTCCCCGCAAGGGGATTGAAACTCACATCTGCCTGAGTTAGAGGATTTAGCGCACTTAGAGTCGCAATTTATTTGTCCCCGCAAGGGGATTGAAACTGGAAGTTGTCGGTTGTCCAATCTTCAACAGCTCCAGTTGCAATTTACTTTTCCCAGCAATGGGATTAATATCAATTCCGGCTGTGCCGGAATGATGAGGAGACGGCAGTGCCGTTTCCCTACCCCGATCGATTGTAGGGACACGGCACTGCCGTCTCCTCCGTTTATATCTCGGTTTGCGAACTCTTGCAGCAAAAATTTCATCCCGCACGCTGCACCCTTGTCGATCACCTGTGATATCATTGGAGATTGTGACATCGTACAAAAAAACATAAAATCAATTCATGCCACTTACACAACAGCGCAAACTAGAAATCATGGGCGATTACCAAACCCATGAAACCGATACCGGCTCAGCAGATGTCCAAGTCGCCATGCTGACCGATCGCATCACCAAACTCAGCGCCCACCTGAAAATCAACCAAAAAGACTTCGCCTCCCGGCGCGGTTTGATGATGATGATCAGCCGCCGCAAGCGCCTGCTGGCCTACATCCAAAAGCAAAATGCCGATCGCTACAAAGCATTGATTGCCCGTCTAGGCATTCGCGGCTAAACACCAAAGCCAAAATTTGCGACAATATTCTTTAATCTTGGACAAACACCAAGACTTATTGAAAAATGTTCGAGATTTCAGGTTAGAGATAAAATATGTCCTCCGAACCACCCCGCCAGCGCTTGCCCTTTGAACCGGCAACAAATCGTAAAAAAACGCCTAAAAAGCCCCCAGAACCACAAGCAAACGCAGCCTTAGAGTCTGATTCTGCCCAGAAGCAGCCCAAAGCTAACAAAACCGGAAAACAGGCGCAATCCATCCCAGAAGCAGTTAGCAAACGCATGATATCCCGCATAGCGGTATTCTGCGGCATACCGACCCTCCTGGGAATTTCCACATTTTTTGTAAGCTATTTGGTAGTCAGCAACGGCTTGTTTGACCTGCCCAACACAGCAGTATTACTGGTAAGCATGGGCTGTTTTGGTCTAGGGGTTCTGGGATTGAGTTACGGAGTCCTCTCGGCTTCCTGGGATGAAGAAGTTTCAGGAAGCACTCTGGGGTGGGAAGAATTTAATACCAATTTTGGCAGGATGCGAGAAGCGTGGCGCGCCGCCAAGCCAAAAAGTTAGTCATTAGTCATTAGCTAAAAACTAAGCTGTTAACCATCTAGAGTTTGTCCTTGGGGAGGGAACAAGAACCCGCCCCACAACATTGCTAATAATACTGATATAAATAGATTCTCGATCACCCATTGCATCTATTTTTCTCAGTGCATCCGTGTCATAATCCGTGTCTAGCCCAACAGAAAAGGCAAAAAAAATATGATTATTGTAATGAAAGCCGGCACTCCAGAAGCCGAGATCGATCGACTAGACGAAGACCTCCGCACTACATGGGGTTTGATCCCAGAAAAAATAGTCGGCCGTTACAAAACCGTCATGGGTTTGGTAGGCGATACCGTCGATCTCGAACCTCTGCAACTGCGCGAAATGAGCACCTGGATTGAAGAAGTGCTGCGCGTGGAAAAACCCTACAAGCGCGCTTCTCTGGAGTACCGCCAAGGAGAACCCAGCGCAGTAAAAGTTTCTACTCCTTTAGGAACTGTGACGATCGGCCTAAATCACCCGATCGCGATCGTAGCAGGCCCTTGCTCGGTCGAAAACGAAGAAATGATTGTCGAAACGGCAATGCGCGTCAAAGCTGCTGGAGCTCATTTTCTGCGCGGTGGCGCGTACAAACCGAGAACTTCCCCCTATGCTTTCCAAGGCCACGGCGAGAGTGCTTTGGGATTGCTAGCTGCGGCCCGGGAAGCTAGCGGTTTGGGAATTATCACAGAAGTTATGGATGCGGCCGACTTAAGTGCGATCGTAGAAGTAGCCGACGTAATCCAAGTCGGGGCGAGAAATATGCAGAATTTCTCACTGTTGAAGAAAGTCGGAGCTCAAGACAAACCCGTTTTGCTGAAGCGCGGCATCTCCGCCACCATTGAAGAATGGTTGATGGCTGCTGAGTATATCATGGCTTCTGGCAATCCGAACGTGATTTTGTGCGAGCGCGGAATTCGCGGGTATGACAGGCAGTATACGCGCAATACGCTAGATTTGTCCGCAGTACCAGTATTGCGAACCCTGACTCACTTACCGGTGATGGTTGACCCCAGTCACGGCACCGGTTGGGCGCAGTTTGTACCGTCAATGGCGTTTGCTTCGATCGCCTCTGGTACTGATTCGCTGATGATTGAAGTGCACCCGAATCCCAAAAAAGCTTTGTCTGACGGGCCGCAATCTTTAACACCGGATCAGTTCGACAAGTTGATGGAAGAATTGGCGGTAATTGGTAAAGTCATGGGACGTTGGCCGCAGCCCGTGCCAGTTTTGGCATAAAAACAGGCGAAACGTCTAACCTAAAATGCGATCGCGGTTAAATCCCCGATTTCTTTAAGAAGTCGGGGATTTTGTTATTCTGTTTTTGGAATAGAGGCTGAGGGGCGATCGTACTTCTAGGAAAGTTGGGAAATTTTGTATAATTGATATTTGAGTTAATTAGCGAGAGGGCTGGGAGTCATGGTAGGCATCGGAACCAAACTCACTTTAGCAGAATTTCTAGCTTTGCCCGACGGAGATGTATATTGTGAGTTTGTAGATGGTGAAGCAGTTCCTAAAGTGTCTCCAAAATTTTTTCATTCCAGTTTACAGGGAGCTTTGTGTCGCCTGATTCGTGTATGGTGTAAAGGACGCGGGCGAGTGCTTCCAGAATGGGCAATTTTGTTAAAACGTCAGGATAAAGATTGGGCACCTGTTCCCGATTTAACGTACATTTCTTATGAACGTCTGCCGAAAAGTTGGCGGCGAAATGAAGCTTGTCCTGCAATTCCTGAACTGGTGATTGAGATTATATCGCCCGATCAAAGTATGAAGGAATTTGAAGAGAAGGCGAAAGATTATTTGGCGGCGGGCGTTCCGCGAGTTTGGGTGATAGATCCAGAGGCTATTTTAATAAAAAGTTTTTTGACAGATGGTTCTAGTCAAGTTTATACGGATAATACAGTAATTTTGGATGAGTTGCTGCCTGGTTTGGAGTTGACGACTAGACAGATTTTTGAAGAAGCGGAATTGATTGATTGATTGATTGAGGGCGATCGCTCTTTTGTTTCTATGCAACAAAAAGGTCGCATTCCCTAAGCAGGAAACGCGACAAATTTTATTGATGGCAACTTCTTGGGCTGATAGCGGTTTCCAGAAACCACATATATTTTTATATGAGTAAAACAGAGTTTTTTCACACCAGCTTAAAGAATTCTTGCAACTCCAGTAGTGCGCGAATTTTTAGGCGTGATTTTTCTGCTTGTTCGATGCTGTGGGAGGGTTCAGAGAGTAATTTTTGAAGTTGTGCGCTCACTTCATCAGCCAATGTCAATTGTTTGTAGTCCTGCATTTTTTTTAATCCATAGTGGAGGTGAGAATTGGGAATAAGTCGATATCGCCTAACTTGCTTCCCATCTCTATATTCCTTGAACAGCAAAGGCTTGACGGCTCTATTTCAACGCACTTCTGGCGCTGTATCCAAAAGTGAGCCAAAATTGAGCCGCGCCACAAATTGGCAGATGTTATAAGTTAAATATGGTTACTGAAGGTTAAAAAATCAGCATGGCAGCTAGTCTAAGAGCATCGGAATCTGGTTTGGAAATAGTCGATCGGGCAAGGCGAAAAAAAGGTTTGAACAAAAAAGCTTCTCGCTGGTGGGGTGAGGCGAAAACTTCAGAATCAGTTTTAAACCGATTTTGGCGGCGGATTCCTATTGGGCAGGATGCTTTTGTCAATATTTGCAAGGCTGTAGAAGTGGATAACTGGGAAGATATTGTTGATGATAGTCCCTTGTCTCAGACAGATTCGAGAGCAGAGTTTTTTGCTTGTGACGATGCTTGGGTTGGTCGAAAAGACCTGATTAGTCAACTCGCCCCGAAGGTTCAGGGTTCGTGTCGCCTGTTAATTCTTCTGGGCATCGCGGGAATTGGTAAAACGGCTTTAGCTGAAAGATTGGCGGTGGAGTTGCAAGACGACGATCGTAAGTTTCATCAAGAGAATTTAGAAAATCAACAGCAACCTTCTGATTTTGCTAGTGTGGCGATTCGATGGTTGGAAAAGTGGGGAGAACGCATTACGCCAGATGACCGCAAAGATACACAGCGGTTGCTGAATCGATTGGTCAAGCGATTGCGAGAAAATCGGTATTTGGTTGTGATAGATTCTCTGGAACTGATTTTAAAAGGAAATGAAGAAACAGGCTGGAATGGTTTTCAGGATGAGTTGTGGGCAAAATTTTTTGAAACTTTTTTGGCAGTAGAATCTTTCCAAAGTCGTATCATCGTAACATCGCAGGATTTGCCAGAGCAGATTCCGGCCCGTTATAAAAATTTCTGGTATCGCCAAGAATTGAGGGGACTGACACCATCAGAACAGTTAGCCTTGTTCGATAAAACTGGACTAGAGGTTGATATAGATTCACCAAACAAACCCTATTTAGAACGAATCGGCGCTGTTTATGAGGGGCATCCTTTGGCTTTGCGGGTGATTGCTGGGGAAATTGGCAGTCAGCCTTTTGATGGCAACGTGGCAGGTTATTGGAATAAATACGGGCATGAAATTGAAGAAGTGGAGAAGGCAATTGAGGAAGCTAAGACCAAAGGAATAACCTCATCAGCAGATGACGACTGGCGACTGGATCGATATACTCGCGAATTGCGAAAAAATGTGCGATTCCGGCTGGAAAAGACGTTTGAGAGATTAAAAAAAGATGTTTTGAATGCCTATAGATTGCTTTGCGAAGCTTCTGCGTATCGCTGTGCCGTACCGGAGGAGTTTTGGCTGAGTCATTTGGAAGATTGGGATTGTGATGAGGAGAAGCAAGAGTTAGCTTTGGAGGCGTTGCGCGATCGCTTTTTGGTAGAAGAAGAATTAATTGACGATGAGATACACTTGCGACAGCACAATTTAATTCGCAGCGTAGCATTAGAGCATTTGAAAAATTTGACGGGGAGGTAGTGGACAATATGAAGAGTGATTTTGCTGAATTTGATTTTAAAAGTCAAAATGGTTTGGATGTTGACATCACGCCACCAGGAGAGTGGATGCTGGCTAATCTGGGAATTGATCTAGCAGCACCGGAGTTTAGGGAACTGCCCCCTTGTAAACGCGCTCAGTACAGAGCGGTTAAAAATTGGCTGACGAAGTACAAACCGAAGCCGGAGGCTTCCAATCTTGAGAAAGTTCGGGGATACTTGGAAGCATTTCACCATCTCTGCGAAGTGGAAGACTGGGAAAGAGCAAGTCAAATCCTTTTTACTCATTTAAAAACACCAACAAATCAAGCTTTACACAATCAACTGGGTCATTGGGGATACTATTTAGAACAAATTGAAATTTATAGCCGCATTTTACATAAAGTCGCGACACGCACTTCTAGTTTTTTAAATGGTTTGGGGAATGCGAATCAAGCTTTAGGAAAGTATGAAGTAGCGATTGAATACCATGATAAAGTCTTGATTATTGCACAGGAAACTCAAGACCGCAGTCTAGAAGGGATAGTTTTGGGAAATCTAGGAAATACTTATTTATCTCAAAGAAAGTTTTCTAAAACAATGAAGTGCTATCAGGATAGTTTAGCTCTTGCACGGCAAATCCCAGACCGTCGCATGGAAGGCACGGCATTAACAAATTTGGGCGGTTTTTACCATATCCAGGGTAACTCTACTCAAGCAATAGAGTATTTAAAGCAAGGTTTACTCATTGCACACGAAATTTCCGATCGCCAACTTGAAGGAGCAGCATTAGGAGGTTTAGGAGTGGTTTACCGCTCTCGTAAAGAATATGCTACAGCTATGCAATGCCTACTGGAAAGCATGAATATAATGCAAGACATTCAATACAGTAAAGGTGTGGAAAAGTCTTTTATGAATGTGGGTGCAGGTTACCGCCGTCTCAAAGATTATACTAATGCGGTTGAGTGTCACAATCAGCATTTATCAAAAGCAAAAGAAAGACAAGACCCATTGGGTCAGAGACAGGCACTAGCAGATTTGGGATGGATTTATTACCTACAAGGGGATTACGATCGAGCCATTAATTTTTACCAGGCAAGTTTGAGCATTGTGCGACAAATAAAAAGCGACATTGAAGGAGAGTTTTTGGTCTTGTTTGGTCTGGGAACAACTTATGTAGCTTCAAAAGATTATGTCAAAGCAATTGAGTGCTATTAGCAGGCTTTACCAATTGTGCGACAGATGGGCAACCAGGGAGAAATAGCTGTATTATTGGGTATTGCAGAAGCTTATAAGGAACTAAAAAGCTATCCTAAAGCTATAGAGTATTATCAGCTAATATTAATTTTTCTAAGTGAAGTCAATAACAGTGAAGCCGAAATTTTGGCTCTGGTTAGTGTGGGAGGTATTTACTCTAAGCAAGAAGATTACATAAAAGCAAAAAGTTGTTACGAGCAAATTATATTATTGGCACAAACAACAGGGACTCGTGACATGGAAATGGTAGCATTGGCTCGTTTAGCCTCTACCAATTTAAAACTAGGATACAAACCACAAGCTATTGAGTTATACGAGCAGACATTATCAATAGCCAAGGAACTTGGGGAATATAAACGAGAGATAGCAATACTGATTAAATTGGTTTTTTTGTATTTAGAACAGCAAAGATATTCCAAGTTATTTAAATCTTTAATTCGACTGTCATTTAAACATTGGTTGGTTATACCAATATTTATTGGATTATTATTTGCCTTAGCCTTAATAGGAATATTATCTGTTATTTTATCAGTGATAATTTGGGGAGTGGCTGCACTTTTCCTCAGCGTAATTGTTACATTTATCTTGTGGCAAGTTTTCAAAACTCTTAAGAAGAGTCAGGATCAAGGTGCATGATACTCCACTTTTCAGTACACAAACTGACCTACTTTGTAATTTGCTTTAATTTTACCCCTGTTTGATTATCCATCAATTACTATCAAGAACTCAAAGACATTCATTCAGTTGTTTCATATCCCCTTGCTGCTGCACTTGCTTGTGCAAACTAATTTTGTCGCCCACTTCATACCCCGAATTAAAACCCGCCTCGCTGCTGACTTGAGAATCTGTTCTCGTTCTAATTTTAACCCCTCGGCCCTCTAGATAATCCGCGATCGCCTGTTGATTTTTCTCAAACATCGATCGCACTACAATCCCTGGAGTCGCCGCCACATCCCCGGAACCGGGAATCCCCGACTCTTCCATCTCCTGTTTTTGTTCCAACAATCTTTGTCTCAACCTTGTCGCGCATCCAACCCGAAAAGCATTCAGATACGCCAATCCCCTCCCATTTCCTTTGCGGTACTTCGCTCTTTTTTCAATCGCGGAACTCAAATACTCGTAAAGATGTTTGCAAACAATCAGGTTTGTAGAAGTTCCCACCAAAAACATACTGCCATTATAAGTGTTTCGCATGGCATTGCAACCGTTAGCGTCGGCAATTCCCGACAGCAGCATCATTTTCCAAGTAACAAATTTTGATGTTGTTTCAACTGAGTTTTCGTCAATCTCTTCTTGGTGATTTGGCCCTAAATCCGCGAGGCTGAGATTGTACTGTGCAAGTAACAGGGAAGCTTTTTCTGCCGCAGCAGTCGATTCGTTTTCATTGGATGAGGTGGCGAGGGCTAAAAGCTTTTTGATTCTTTCAACAATACTTGTGTCTGGCATTTTTCAATCGATTTTAGGGTGAGAGTACGCGGTGGCAAAGATTTGGGTAAATTCCCATTTTAGTATAGCGTGCAATGTGCGATGTTTTTTGAGGATAATTTAATTTATATAATAGGCTTTTTTTGAACCGCAGAGGGCGCAGAGAGAGAAAGAAATAAGTTCGCAACTGATACGCGGATTAGTTACTCTTCGAGGACTTCCAGGACTGATTTGGGCAACAATTTATCTTTAAACCAAACTACTTTTGCTGGCACATCATTTACATTCACCCCGGCTTTTTCTAAATTCAGCCGTTCGGAAATAGCTAAAATCAAGTGATCGCATTCAGACTTCTGTACTTGTGCAAATTTCTTTTGCAAATACTCCGGCCGCCAATAGCCAACTATTTCTAATAAAAACACTCGCCCGTCGGGATGCACCAACCGAAAGTCGGGAATCATCACACTACCTGGAATCGGAATTAAATCAACTTCTCGCTCTAGTTGCCACTCGGTTTTTGTGGAATTCCATCTTTCAGCAAATGCGGCTTCTAACATACTATCATAAGGCTTGCCAGGGGGATAGTGGCTGACTAAACCGCAGTCGGAATTTAGGGTAAATTTACCTGTTTTCAAAACGCCGCTAAAAGGATCTTTTGTGTGCAGTGTCGAGTGCATACTCCATTTGGTGACGTGCAGCAGTGCCGGCAGCATTTTCGCGAGGGCTAAACCGTAGCGGGTGCTGGGTTTGAATAAGCTTGTAGGCCCATCTATTGTCAGTGTAAAACCGTGGTCTGCATCGCCTTCGATATAAGTCATTAATTGAAAGAGTTTCAGATAGCGAAATAAGAGTTTGTATTCTCCTGGATCGTTGCGGTGGGCGGTTAATTGGACTTGACTTGCTCGGTAAAATATGCCTTGAACTTGAGAAAGATTGTATTTGTGAAGCAAGTTTTCGGGTGTTGGTGCATTAAACTCAGTGAGGATTTTGTTTTCGTTTAAATCGGCGTATAAACCTGTAGTGATTTCGTGAGGCAAAACTTCTCTGTTTAAGTCTTGGCTGAGCTCAGTTGCTACTTTTTCCAGGGTTAATTGGGTGGATTGAGGGCTGGGAGTCGATCGCGCGGACAAGGCAAAAACCCGCTGTCTCAACTCTGAGGGTTCTAGGGGACTGATGACTTCTAAGGTGCAGAAACCGCCTTTCAGCAGGTGCGCTAATCCCCGTTTCAGCCGATAATCCGGGCTGTCGCCTTCTAATTCTAGCAAGCGTCCGTCGAGCTCGCCTTGGGTTTTGCCGATCGACTCTTGGAAGCAGTTTATCGTTTCTGTAGCTGCATCTATGTTTTTAGCATCTATCTTGAGGCGTAGCGGGATGATTGATTCCCCGTTTTGGCGGTGACTTAATAAATCAGTGGGTAACATAAGCAGTGAAAACTTTTACTCAATCTTTTGTTCGACAATCACCATAACTCCCCTGAGTTTTCCCTCTTCTGTCAAGCTTTGGGTAGTCCGAATTCGCCGATCGCAACTGACAAGATTTATGGTTTCTACAGCCCTGAGAATGCCAGTTGCTTTGTCCCATACTTGAAAAACGATTAAATTATCTCCAACTTCTGTGGCTAGTGTCTTGTAGTTAGAAAAGATAGAGTCATTACTTTCAATTTCTACTTGCCCTTCACCGACAACATGACCCACAAAGTTTTGTGTTTCACTCTTGCCATTGGCATAAGTTTGAACGTTAGTTTGCCTCCACTGGTTATCAACAATTTTCTGGGTTAACACTGCTGTAAAACTCTGGGTGTCTTGGAAATCAGCATTGAGGATTGTCCAAGTTCCCTCCCAAACTCCTGTATGTTTGGGGAAGACTTTAAAGTTACTTATTTGTGTGATATCGATCATTTTCCGGTACTATGAATTAGTCAATATTCAGATTATACACTAATTGGGCAACCTTCAAAATTTCTTGAAATCATCATTTTTTACCCACTTTTCTGTGATTCTTCTGCTTTTTAGTTGCCTCTCGGTTGACTCCGTAAATCGATTGTAGATGGTAGTTTTTAAATAGACCTAGGAGTGATTTAATTATATAGCCATCTTTTCACTAAGACTACCATCCCACAACTAACTTATTTAGGCTTGCTACCAGGGAATTTCATCATTGTCTTCTCCCCATTTTGCGGGTGATTCTGCTGCTTTTTTAGTTGTCTCTCGGTTGACTCCGTAAATGGGTGTCGGTTTGACAGTTTCTAATTTCTGATATTCTGGCTTTGGCGGTTCTATTTGTGTTTGTGGTTGGGATTGGTGAGGCTGCATTCCTCCTCGGCGGCGTTGGGATGTTCTTTCTTCGCTGGTGTCTTCGGTGACGACTTCGTAGAGAATTGCTAACTTATTTACATCGCTGCTTTTGCGGAGAACTCGACCCAATCGCTGAATGTATTCGCGTTCGCTGCCGGTACCTGACAATATGATAGCAATTCTGGCGTCGGGAACGTCCACTCCTTCGTTGAGGACGTGGGAGGCGACGAGGGTTTTGTATTCGCCGCTGCGAAAGCGATCGAGGATTTCGTGGCGTTCTTTGACTGGGGTTTGGTGGGTAATTGTGGGGATGAGAAATTCTTGGGAAATTCGGTAAACTGTGGCGTTGTCTCCGGTGAAAATTAGGGTGCGCTGGGGAGAGTGTTCTGCTAGTATTGTGGCTAAGATTCGCAGTTTTCCTTCGGTACAAAGGGCGATTTCTTTGGCTTGGCGGTGGGCTAGCATGGCGCGCCGTCCCACGGGCGATCGCGCGCTTGCCATGATAAACTGTTTCCAACCTTCGAGGCTGGATATTCTGATGTTAGACTGTTTTAAGAAGTCGTTGCGAATGTTGATTAATTCGGCGTAGCGATCGCCCTCTTCTTTTGACAGTTTTACCATGATTTGAACTATTTTATGGTCGGCTAAAGCATCGCCTGCCAAATCTTCGGGTCTTTTGCTAAATACTGTCGGGCCAATGAGAAAATGCAAATCGCTGTGGCGGCCGTCGGTGCGATCGGGTGTGGCTGTCAGTCCGAGTCGAAAAGGCGCGATCGCATATTCGGAAATTACTCGATAAAAGTCCGTTGGCAAATGGTGGCATTCGTCAAAAACCAGCAAACCGTATTTATTGCCCAAGGTTTCTGCATGAATACTTGCACTGTCGTAGGTAGCCACTAAGATTGGCGTTTTGTCCCGCGAACCTCCGCCCAACAATCCGATTTCGATGTCGGGAAAAGCGGCTTTTAAATTAGCATACCACTGGTGCATTAAATCGAGAGTT
Source organism: Microcoleus asticus IPMA8 (assembly GCF_013179805.1). Taxonomy (GTDB): domain Bacteria; phylum Cyanobacteriota; class Cyanobacteriia; order Cyanobacteriales; family Microcoleaceae; genus Microcoleus; species Microcoleus asticus. The sequence goes on from NZ_SRRZ01000030.1 coordinate 45,350, forward strand.
GGTACTACAATTAATGTACTGCGACCAGTGACTTGCATGGCTAATTGTGCCAGATAAGTTTTGCCGGAAGCGGTGGGGAGGACGACTACTCCTTGGCTTCCTGCTTCCTGCCAAGCTGCCAGGGCCTGTTCTTGATGTGGGTAAGGCTGCATTTCCACGCTAGGTACGAGTCCTAGTAGTTCGTATCCCCTAGCTTCGTCGGTGAAGTGAATGCACTCGGCTTGGAGGCATTCTACCAGCGGGCGGTAGTGAATTGCCCGAATGCGGTATTTTTCCACGCGATCGTCCCAAGTGGCAAAGTCCACCCAGTCTCTGCCTTTGGGCGGCGGGTGCAGCAGGAGAGTTCCGCGATCGAATGTTAAGGTAGGTGTGCGTGGCATTTGTTTAGATAGGGGGGCGAGTTATGCCTGTTAAATTATAAGTGACCCATCAAATATATTGACACCAAACTCTCTAGAAGTTAGTTCTTTTTTAAGCAAATCTCTAGAACCACCATCTACTTTATACCGTTTCGGGTTGTTTGTTGAGATTTTTACAAATTTTTTTAGCAGATAAGTTTACCTAAATGTCAAAAGTTCATTTGTACTTACCTAGTTAGTTGAAAGTCTGGCGAAGATGTTGGAATATCTAAAGGTAATAGTATGGTTGCTGAGGTGGGAACTCAATACGGGTGCTTTGCCTAAAAAATAATTTCTCTTACTAGCCCAAAAAACTGCCCCTCATGGATTATAATTTGGAGTCATTTAAAGAAAAAGTAAGTCACAAAAAAAATAAAAAAAAAGGGGTAGAAAAGGTAAATGTAGAGTAACCATTTTAAGTGGCTTTACTTACGAGTATTTTGACCTAGGGTATATCAATGCCGACCACGCATATCAAATAAAGTAGGAACCAGCTAAAAAGACGATCGACTTTATGGAAAACGATCAATTTAGGAAATTGCGATCGCACTGGCGGAAAATCCCACAAAAATTATCCTAGCCCAGCCGGATTGCCAAATCTAAAATCTACAATGGTATTGTCCCGCTGGCGATGGTTTTTAGGTTAGATTCGATCTATGTATGCCTGAGATTAGAGGTTATAGATGGAAATAGGCGTCCCCAAGGAAATCAAGGATTTAGAGTTTCGAGTCGGGCTCAGTCCCACAAGTGTCCGGGCTTGTTCGGACAAAGGCCACACAGTTTTTGTGGAAACGAATGCTGGTGCTGGGGCCGGTTTTGCGGACGAGGACTACGTTGAAGCAGGGGCTAAGATTGTTTTAAAGGCTTCAGATGTCTGGAATCGCGAACTAATTGTTAAAGTTAAAGAACCGCTGCCTGCTGAGTATCCGCTGATTCAAAAAGAGCAGTTGCTGTTTACATATTTGCACTTGGCGGCCGATCGCACATTAACCGAACATTTAATCAGCAGCGGAGTCCAGGCTATCGCCTACGAAACCGTCGAACTCCCCGACAGAAAGTTGCCGCTGCTGACGCCGATGAGCGTTATTGCAGGGCGTTTGTCCGTGCAGTTCGGAGCTCGGTTTCTGGAACGACAGCAAGGTGGCAGAGGAGTGCTTTTGGGTGGTGTACCGGGGGTAAGACCGGGTAAAGTTGTGATTTTGGGCGGCGGAATCGTCGGCACAGAAGCAGCGCGAATTGCTGTAGGAATGGGCGCGAGAGTGCAGATTTTGGATGTAAATGTCGAGCGTTTAGCCTACTTGGAAACTCTGTTCGGTTCCAGAGTAGAATACCTCTACAGCAGTCCTTTGCAAATTGAAGCAGTTGTTCCCGATGCTGATTTGTTAATCGGTGCGGTTTTGGTCTTAGGTAAAAGAGCTCCGGTGCTGGTTTCTCGCGAATTTGTTGCGAAAATGCACCCCGGTTCTGTGATTGTTGACGTAGCCGTTGACCAAGGCGGCTGCGTGGAAACTTTGCGGGTAACTTCACACACAAATCCTACTTATGTTGAGGAAGGAGTTGTGCATTACGGCGTGCCGAATATGCCCGGTGCCGTGCCTTGGACTGCAACTCAAGCTTTGAATAACAGCACTTTGCCTTATGTTTTGCAGTTGGCAAATAACGGGATTAAAGCTTTGGAAATAAATCCGAGTTTGGCGAAGGGATTGAACGTGCAGAATCACCGATTGGTTCATCCGGCCGTGCGCGAGGTTTTCCCGGATTTGGCCGATTAGATTTCCCGTTTTTTCAGCAAATCCCGTAGGGTGCGTCAGATCGAAGCTTGTGGATTATTAATAACCGGACGCGATCTGACGCACCCTAGTCAACTGCACAGCGTTTTGGGATGTTTGGCTAACAGTAAATCCTCGAAACTAAAGCATTTCTCAACCCGAACAGTAATTTGTGCAAAATATTACTCGCAGCCCAGAAAAAAAATAAATTCCCCAAAACACTTGACATATCGGCGAACTTATGGCAGAGTAGTAATTCGTGACCGATGCGGAACTGGCGGAATTGGTAGACGCGCATGATTCAGGTTCATGTGGTGCAAGCCTTCCGGGTTCAAGTCCCGGGTTCCGCATTCCAAAGGCAGAAGGAAGTTTGGGGTTAACCCGATACAGGCAATAACCCCATTCGCTCTGCTGAATTAAACAATGCTGACAAGTATTCAAAACCCCCTAGTTAAAGAAATTCGCAAGCTGCACAGCTCGAAAGGACGCAGGGAACAACAATTATTTTTACTCGAAGGGACGCACTTGCTCGAAGAAGCTTGCGCTGCCAAATACCCACTAGCAACGGTTTGCTGCACTCCCGAATGGCTGGAGGAGCACGGGAAACTTTGGGAGCAAGTTGGTAATTTAGCCGATCGCACAGAATTAGTAAGTGCAAAAGTGTTAGAGTCGATCGCCACGACAGTCCAACCCGACGGCATTGTCGCCACCGCACCCCGCACCGCCACCGCGCCCGCAGAATTGTCAACTTTAGGAATAGCCCTAGAAACAATCCAAGATCCCGGCAACTTGGGAGCGATCGTCCGCACGACTGCGGCTGCTAATGCTGACGGTTTGCTGCTGAGCGCAGACAGCGCCGATTTAGACCATCCCAAAGTGCTGCGCGCCTCTGCTGGAGCTTGGTTTAAGCTGCCAATGGCAGTCAGTCCAGATTTAACCGCGGAAGTCTCCGGGTATAAAAATCGAGGAATGCAAATTTTAGCAACCGTCGCCGGGGCCAGTTTAAGTTATTGGGAAGTAGATTTGCGAGTGCCGACTCTGATAGTTTTGGGCAACGAAGGCTCTGGTTTGTCGGAAGAATTGAGGAGTTTGGCCGATCGACAAATCCAAATTCCCCTGAGTCGTGGCGTAGAATCTTTAAATGTGTCGATCGCCGCAGCCCTCATCTTGTACGAAGCTCAACGGCAAAGAACTGATTAGACTTATTGCATAAATTTTTGATCGATCGGGAAACCGCAGATAAATGCAGATGCAACGCAGATTCATTTCAAGATTGGAAAGCGAATGCTTGCAATTCAAGTCTATGGGTCAATTGTTAATTGGTCATTATCTGTAGGGCGGGTTCATCAATATCTCTAACTTCAAATTTATACCCTTGGACATACGGGTGGCCTGAAACCCGGTTTTTCAACCAAAATACCTCCTTACAGCGCGCCGATTCGGTAAAAAGCCCGGTTTTTTGGGTACTTTGTGCGATCGTCAACTGAAGCTGCCGGGCCTTTAAATTGTATTTTTCACTTCGCTGTGCCCCCAGCGTTTCTTCCCCCTCTACCAATCTCCCCCTCTGAGATGTGGCGGATTTTGTTTATATTGATGCAAACTGTAAAGCCAGGAAAGCGGATACTCTCGTATCAACAGTCCAGCCTGGCCTGAAATAAATATGAAGAAATGTAGGCAACTGCTCTCACAAATGTTAAGATTCTTAACATAACGTAGTATTGTGCACACCCCAACCAAAACCTAACCTGAGACGGTGCTGACTGGGAGTAGTAGCTAGCTACCATAAAATTAAGCCTCTTTAAATGGAAGGAAAGCGCAAGTCCCCGCCCGCTTTCCTTCCCAGCTAAAGCTAGGGGTTTGCGACTACCGCAAACCTTTAGAGGCACAGATCCTCAGCGGGAAAAGCTCATGAAAACTCTTAAGTCCTCAGATACAGATTCTGTTCGCGCTTACTTGCGGGAAATCGGCCGCGTTCCCTTGTTGACCCATGAGCAAGAAATACTCTACGGGAAACAGGTACAGCGCTCAACCGCACTGCATCAGGAGAAAAATATTTTAGCCGAAGAGTTAAGCCGCGACCCGACGGCGGCTGAATGGGCACAGGCAGTTGGGCTGTCTGAGGCACAGTTGCAGCGGACGATCGAACACGGGGAAAGGGCAAAGCGCCAAATGGTGGAAGCGAATCTCCGCCTGGTAGTGTCTGTTGCAAAAAAATATATCAAGCGCAACGTAGATTTACTGGATCTTATTCAGGAAGGCACGATCGGGATGCAGCGGGGAGTAGAAAAATTTGACCCGACTAAGGGCTACAGATTTTCTACTTATGCTTATTGGTGGATTCGTCAGGCAATTACTCGGGCCATCGCCGAAAAAGGCCGCACCATCCGCTTACCCATCCACATCACCGAAAAGCTCAACAAAATTAAAAAGGCTCAGCGCCAACTTGCTCAACAGCTCGGTCGCGCGGCCACGGCTGCTGAATTGGCATCAGAGCTAGAGTTGACTCCCAAACAGATTCGCGAATATCTCGATCGCGCGCGCCTGCCACTTTCCCTGGACTTGCGCGTGGGAGACAATCAAGATACAGAGTTGGGCGATTTGTTGGAAGATACGGGTACTACGCCAGAAGATTTTGCCCTGCAATCTTCCCTGCGGACTGACTTAGACCACCTGATGGCGGAACTGACTCAGCAACAGCGAGAAGTGCTCGCCTTGCGGTTCGGTTTAGAAGACGGGCAAACCCTAACTTTGGCCAAAATAGGCGATCGTCTCAACATCAGTCGGGAACGAGTGCGGCAAATAGAACGCGAAGCTTTGACCAAACTCCGCAAGCGCAAGCAAGATATCAACGATTATCTCGCCAGCTAGCTAGATTGGGGATTGGCGATCGGACATTTCGCCCACTCGCAATCCCCAATCTAAAATCGTAAAAACCGCCGCTTTTAATTCGGTTGTGCCCACTTGGTTGCTACGACTGTCCTGCTACATTAGTAATTACTTAGTAATAAAGATCAGCAGCGATCGGATAAAGGTTATTTAATTTAACCGCCCGCGTCTAACATAACAAGCTGTCTCTGCAACGGAGGTACTCGTGAGCAACTCATCTAATAAATCCCCAGAATTCTTTGAAGAAGACGGAGAAAATGCCAACTTATTATGGCAATACGTGCAGTCCATGGCTCCCGACACAGTTTCTCAGTTGTCTAAGCCGACTTCTCACGAAGTGTTTCAAGTAATGGAGCGAAATATTGTTGGACTTTTAGGGAATTTGCCTTCGGAACACTTCGGGGTGACAGTGACTACCAGTCGCGAACATTTGGGTAGATTACTCGCCTCCGCTATGATTAGCGGTTATTTTCTCAAAAATGCCGAACAGCGAATGACTTTTGAAAAGTCCATACAAGCCAGTGAGAGACACGGCTCAGACGATTAGTAGATTCTAAACATTTAAGTGCTAAAAATGTCAAGACCCCCCTCGCAAGATGGGGGCTTAATATTTTAGATTTTAGATTTTAGATTTTAGATTTTAGATTAAATAATTGAATAATTATTGATATTATTCTTAAATTCCCAATTCGCAATTCCTAGTTCCCAATTCCTAATTAATATGTCTCTTTCTCCTGTTGCCCACAAAGTTATCGGCGTTGCTGCAATCTGGAACGATCGGCAACAAATTTTGATTGACAAGCGCCGACAACACGGACTGCACGGGGGTTTCTGGGAGTTTCCGGGCGGTAAAATAGAGCCTGGGGAAACGATCGAAGCTTGCATAGAACGGGAAATTATGGAGGAGTTGGGGATTGTCGTAGAAGTTGGCGATCGCCTGATTACAATTGACCACGACTACACTAAATTCACAGTTAGACTATACGTGCACCACTGCCGCCACATCAGCGGGGAACCGCAAACGATCGAATGCGATGAAATTCGCTGGGTGACACTCGACGAAATTGACCAATTTACTTTTCCCAAGGCAAACGCACAGATTATTGCTGCACTGCGGAAAAGTTGAGCCATATACCAGAAGTAAGAAGCAAGAAGCAATCTTCCGCAAGGGTTTTAGGAATTAAGAACTTCCTAAACGTCGGGCGCGGTTGCTGTAATATCAAACTCAGTTGCTACTGACAACGGTTAACTGACAACTGACAACGGTTAACTGACAATTGACAGCTAACTTTTATTTTTGGACGGGCAGAGTAAAGTGAAAACAACTGCCTCTATCGGGTACAGAGTCTACCCAAATTTGACCGTAGTGAGCGCGGATGATGCCTTGACACAGAGACAGTCCAATACCGTAACCGTCTGTTGATTTATCTCGCTGCAACCGAAAGCTGTCTTCAAAAATGCTCGCGCAATCTTCTTCAGGAATTCCCGGGCCGCTGTTGCAAATGCTGACTTGAACTTTATAAGCGGTGCGGTGGAGAATTGAAAGATTAACAGTTCCTCGGTCTGGCGTGTACTTGCTGGCGTTGTCAAGCAGGTTGACTATGACTTGTTTGATGCGATCGGGATCGGCATAAACCAAGGGCAAATCTGCGGGAATGTCTGTTTCTAAGTTGAGACTTTTCGCCTGAAATTTGTCTTGAAACTGCAAGATTACATCTTGACAAATCGCCCCCAGTTCGATTCTTTTTGGTTCAATGTGGAGTTGAGCGTTTGTACCCCGGGCTGCTTGCAGGATATCTGTAATCATACGATCGACAATCCGGATTTGGCGGCGGGCTTGTTTCATCAAATGAGCCGCCAGACTCGGTGTCAAACGCGACTTTTCTCCCTGTTTAACCTTCTGACTAGACTCCAAAGTCTCCAAAGCCAAAGATGCGGCCGTCAAGGGATTGCGCAAGTCGTGAGCTAGCATCGCAATAATCCGGTCTTTCAACTGCAACTGCTCTTGCAGGTGTTCTTTTTCCTGTTTGAGGCGAAAAACTTCATCAGAAAGCTGCACAATTTCGGCGGCGCAAGCAACGGAATAGATGGGTTTTGGGTCAGTCATGGCTTCAGCAAGAGCTGGGGCAGACTGTTGCTGAGCTGCGTATTCTTCTACAGAACGCTTCCAGCGGGGCCACCAGTGTTCGAGTTGGGCGATCAAATTGCTGCCGGCGAGAGTTTGTCGCGGCTCGGGATGAATTTTGAGCAGCGAAGGAGTTGCTACAAGTTTAAAGTGTTCGGCTAAATCGGGCTGTTCTCCTACGTCGATGATTTGAAGCTCAAAGTCGCACTCTGCCTTCAAATCCTTTAGGGACTTGCGGATGTGTCTGGTCTGTTCCCTGGAAGAGGGACGCTTGTCTACGAACAGCAAAAGCTGTAAAAGCGGTGCGGAATTGGCCGGCTGTTCGGGAGAACAGTCAGTGCCGCTGGTGCCTGGTGTTGGATGGACGTTGTTGAGCTTTTCGATCGGGTGAAAATAATTGAGCATTGCCGAGCCGAGTTATTTCACTTCTACTTTAATTTAATACTTACTTTAGATTTATGCTATTGTCCGATAATTTCATTACAGGCGGGCAGATGATATTTTTGAGATGGAAGAAAAATGAGTCGCTGCGGGTGGTGGTTCAAGTGGCGGCCGCCTTTTTTGTGCTGTGCCTGTTGCTGACGCTGCACCGCTACTACAGCTTTTACGCTACTTACGACCAAGGCATTTTCAATCAACTTTTTTGGAACGGCACTCGGGGTCACTTGTTTGAGAGTTCCCTATCTTCGGCTTTGTCCACTAATGTGGTTCACGAAAACCAGCTCCCGGAAGTATCTTACTATCGGTTGGGGCAGCATTTCACCCCGGCGCTGATGCTGTGGCTGCCAATTTACTCGCTGTTTCCCTCCCCCGTCACTTTGACTGTATTGCAGGTGACTTTAATTACGGTGGCTGGAGGAGTGCTCTGGGCTCTCGCCAGACACTATCTGGAACCGAGGCTGTCGGCGACAATTGTTGTGAGCTATTACTGCGCTAACGCGGTCATCGGCCCGACTTTGGGCAATTTTCACGATATTTGTCAAATGCCGCTGTATGTATTTGGCTTGCTGCTGGCGATGGAGAAGCGCTGGTGGCCCTTGTTTGGGATTCTGGCAACTTTAATTTTGGCCGTGCGAGAAGATGGGGGAGTTGTTTTATTTGGCGTCGGAGTTTACATGATTTTGAGCCGGCGCTACCCTCGGACTGGTTTAGCAGTCTGCATACTCAGTTTTGGTTATATGATCGTCCTGACCAATCTGATTATGCCTTTGTTTTCTGCTGATATATCCCAGCGGTTTATGATGGAGCGCTTCGGTCAATATGCCGATGGAGATGAAGCTTCGACTCTTGAAATTATTTGGGGAATGGTTAGCAATCCCGGGCGCTTGGTGGCTCAATTATTTACGCCGTTTTTTGGTAAGATTAGATACCTGCTTGGCCAGTGGTTGCCATTAGCTTTGGTTCCAGCTTTCGCGCCTGCGTCTTGGATGATAGCTGGATTTCCGCTGCTGAAGCTATTTTTAGCGAAAGGAGAGTCGGTGCTGGCGATTAATATTCGCTATGCGATGACTGTGGTTCCAGGGCTTTTTTATGGGGCAATTCTGTGGTGGGCCCAGCGTCAAAAGGAAGAAGATAGAATGGTGAAAGAGGAAAGAATGTTTTTGCGTTTTCCTTCTGCTTTATTTCCTCTGCCTTCGTCTTCAAAGTTTCGCCGCTTTTGGGCGTTTTGCATCTGCTTGTCGCTATTTTTTACCTTCACGTCTAACCCAAATCGGACTTTTTCTTGGATTTTGCCCGATGCGATCGATCCTTGGGTGCAGGTTCCTCTGGTCAGACAGTGGCAGCACGTATCTCAAGTGCGGCCGCTGTTGGCTCAAATTCCTGCTGATGCTAGCGTGGCAGCGACGAATACTATTGTGCCGATTTTGTCAAGCCGCCGGGAAATTCTCAGGTTTCCGATGTTTGAACTGCGCAATGATGCGGGGAAGGCAGTGAAGATGGAATATGTAATTGCCGATGTCTGGCAGTTGCAGCAGTATCAGGCTGCGTTTCGCGGGGAACGGGGACAGTTGCGGGAGATCGTACCGGCGATCGATCGAATGTCCAAATCAGGAGAGTACGGAATTGTTGGCTTTGAAGACGGGGCAATTTTGATGCGTCAGGGTGCTGTTTCTAACTCTGCATCGGCTGCTGCTTGGACCAGTTTTCGCCGTGAATTGGAGCCGATTTTGAAGAAAGCGTAGGCGGATAGACGCGATCGCCATTGCTTCCTTCTGTGGCACAAATCTTGAGGAAACCTGTGTTTTCAGGCAATGGCGATCGAGCCATTTCCTGCAAAAACCCGGTTTCTGCATGATTTTCCGTCCTTGTTGCTGCCACAAGTCAGGCATTGGCCATAAACTTGCGAGTGCCTTAAATTTGAGGCTGATTATCATACAATAAATCTGTCAATTCTAAACATTAAGATATATAAAATCTTTGGAGGGGAAAAAGATGAAAATTTTGGTATTGGCATGGGAGTTTCCTCCCAGAATCGTAGGCGGTATCGCCCGCCACGTAGCGGAACTGTATCCAGAATTAGTGAAGCTGGGCCACTCGATTCACTTAATTACAGTCGAGTTCGGCCACGCGCCTATGTACGAAGTGGTGGAAGGAATACGGGTGCATCGGGTGCTGGTGGGACACGCCAGGGACTTTTTTCACTGGGTAGCGAACCTCAATCAAAGCATGGGCAAACAAGGCGGCAAACTCATGCTGGAGGAAGGCCCCTTTGATATCATCCACGCTCACGATTGGTTGGTGGGAGATGCGGCGATCGCCCTCAAGCATACCTTTAAAGTACCGCTAATTGCCACCATCCACGCCACCGAATACGGGCGCTTCAACGGCATCCACAATGAGGGGCAGCGCTACATTAACGCTAAGGAAAACGACCTCGCTTACAACGCTTGGCGGATAATTGTTTGCAGCGATTATATGCGACGGGAAGCCGAACGGGTACTATCAACTCCGTGGAACAAAATAGAGGTAATTTACAATGGAATCAGGTCGGAAAAAAAACCGCGCTGGCACGAATTTGACGCGATGAACTTCCGCCGACAGTTTGCGACAGACGACGAAAAAATAGTATATTATGTAGGAAGAATTAGCTACGAAAAAGGCATTGCTGTATTTCTAAATGCTGCACCTAAAGTAATTTGGGAAATGGGGGGGAAAGCGAAAATTGTGATTGTTGGCGGGGGCAATACAGACCATCTAAAACAGTTGGCTTGGCATTTAGGAATTTGGAATAAGTGTTATTTTACAGGCTTCATGTTTGAGGAACATCTCGACAAATTTCAGACGGTGGCTGACTGCGCGGTTTTCCCCAGTCTTTACGAACCTTTTGGGATTGTAGCGTTAGAAAGCTTTGCTGCAAGGGTGCCGGTGGTGGTTTCGGATGCGGGCGGACTTCCAGAGGTGGTGCTGCACACTAAAACGGGCGTTGTTACTGAGGCCAACAATCGGGATTCTTTGGCCTGGGGAATTTTGGAGGTGCTGAAAAATCCGGGTTACGCGCAGTGGTTGGTTGACAATGCTTATGAGGATTTGGAACGCCGGTTTAGTTGGCAGAAGTTGGCGATGGAAACCCAGTGGGTTTATGACCGGGTGGTGGAGGAAAGGGCTGAGGTTGATTGGTGAAACTGCCAGGTTGAAAATTAGACTCGGCAGTTGAAACCGCTGCAGAGAGTCAAACTTGTGTCCCTCTCTAAGAGACTAAGATATAAAGGGGTATTTAAACCGGATTCGGCAATCAAAAGGCAGGAAATAAAACCGCCGAAATATACCTTACTTTGAGTGCATTCAGACAATTTAAAGGGAATTAGCATCTTGAATATTTTTAGGGACATAGATCCCCAACCCAGACGCGGCTTGCTGACTTTATTCACCGCAGGCCTGCTATTCTGGTCGAGTTTGGCTTCGCTGCTGCCAACTTTGCCGCTGTACGTTCAATCTGTGGGCGGCACAAAACAGCAAATTGGCTTTGTGATGGGTGCATTTGCGATCGGACTTTTGCTATCGAGGCCGCAGTTGGGTAAAATAGCCGACAGCAGGGGGCGAAAACAAGTTTTGCTTCTAGGCGCGGCAGTCGCTGCGATCGCCCCGATGGGCTACCTGTTAGCTCAATCTATTCCCTTACTGTTACTTATTCGCGTTTTTCACGGCATTAGCATTGCCGCTTTTACCACAGCTTACAGCGCTTTGGTAACAGATTTGTCGCCGCCAGGAAAGCGGGGCGAATTAATCGGTTACATGAGCTTGGTGAACCCTATTGGTCTAGCAGTTGGGCCGGCTATTGGCGGATTTGTGCAAGCTTGGGTTGGTTATATTCCTTTGTTTGCGATGTCGGCGGCTTTCGCGGCAACGGCTATATTTTTTACCTGCAAAATTGCGGAACCTAATTTTGTAGGTTTAACAAAATCGGACTCGCTATCTGAAGACAAAAATAGCCAAAAATACTGGAAAATGCTCTGGAATCCTAGAGTGCGGATTCCGGCTTTAGTGTTATTGGTGGTTGGTTTAGTATTTGGAACTTTGAGCACTTTTATGCCTTTGTTTATCCAAGAAACCAAGGCTAATTTGAATCCGGGATTATTTTATTCTACGGCGGCTATCGCCAGTTTTGGTATTCGCTTGGTCACGGGACGGGCTTCGGACAAATACGGCCGCGGCTTGTTTATTTCAGCAGGCTTAATCTGTTATGCCGTATCTATGTTATTGTTGTATTTTGCTAACAACAGCAGTGCTTTTTTAATCGCAGCTTTGGTTGAAGGTTGTGCCGGCGGTATGGTTTTGCCGATGATGGTAACGCTGATGTCTGACAGGTGCAAACCTCATGAAAGGGGCCGCTTGTTTTCGCTTTGTATTGGCGGATTTGATTTGGGAATTGCGATTGCGGGGCCGACTTTAGGCTTTGTTGCTGAACAAGTTGGCTACAGAAATATGTTTGGTTTTGCGGCTGGACTCGCTGGCTTGGCTTTGCTGATTTTTATTACTCAGTCTAGCAAGGGCTTGTCTAATTCGATGAAATTTGCGATCGGTCGAGGCAAAGATATTTATGCTTTGAATCAGTAAACGTACCAAATTAAAAAAGTTATGAGTTTTAAGTGGTGAGTTGAATTAATTTCTTAATTCAAAACTCAGAACTCAAAACTCATAACTTTTGATAATGGGCTTGGAGGGATTCGAACCCCCGACCTCATGGTTCGTAGCCATGCACTCTATCCAACTAAGCTACAAGCCCCTGTTGAGTTCAGATTTAATCTAAAATTGATTAAGTTCTTTTCTCACAGAATCTAACATTAACACCATTACCAAAATAATGCAAGACCTTTCGCCAACTTTTTCTAAATTGCCCGATGCGGCACAGCTAACTCACCTCGACAGCAGCGGGGAAGCCCAAATGGTGGACGTTTCGGCGAAGATGCCGACTGTGCGAAAAGCTGTGGCCGCTGCGAGGGTGCGGATGTTACCGGAGACTTTTGCGGCGATTGAAGCGGGGAATGCGCCGAAAGGTGATGTGTTGGGCACTGCCAGGTTGGCTGGAATTATGGCGGCGAAACAGACGGCGAATTTGATTCCTCTGTGTCACCCTCTACCGCTGAGTAGTGTGGAAGTGCAGGTGATAGCGGATGCTGGGTTGCCGGGGTATCAAATTCGGGCGACGGTGAAAATTAAGGCGGAAACAGGGGTGGAAATGGAGGCGCTGACGGCGGTTTCGGTGGCGGCGCTGACTCTGTACGATATGGCGAAAGGATTGGAAAAGTCGATCGCCATTGAATCGATTCGACTGGTGAGTAAAAGTGGCGGCAAGTCAGGAGACTATGAAAATTTAGAGGCATAAGTTTCCTGCCTTGAGAGGGATGCAGAATTCAAAAAGCTGCACTTAGGATTAAAATAGGCAAAGAACTACTAATATCAAGTGAAAAACTATGCCTCCTCGTTGGCCCCGCAAACCCGATCGCAATGATCCAGAGTACCGCCGTTTAGATGACCGGATGAATTTTGCTATCCACGTCGGTCTTTTTTCTGCTACCAATTCTGGTTTGTGGTTTGTTCACAATTTGCAAAAGGCTGATTGGCCTTGGGCAACTTCGGTAACGGGTGCATGGGCTCTAGTAGTTTTGGCCCACGCGGTTTACATTTTCGCGATCGCCGATTATTCGCCCCTCACCAAAGATTCTGGCTGAAGGCAGTGGTGGGCGATTTGTTAAGTCTTTTGATTGATAACAAATAACTTTCGGCTTTTTTGATATGGCTAATACTACACAGGCGATCGAATCCTTAGCCGCTGAAATCGGCGAAAATGTCTACATTGATATTGCCAAGTGGCATTTGTATCTCAGTGATGCCCACCTGCATACCGTTGTTGCTCAACAACTTTACCCGATGCTGGAAAATGGGAATATAGATGCTGACAGAGTGGGACAAGTTTTGCAAGGAATTCCAGTCAAGTTGGGCGGCGGCAAGCGAGAAGTGCCGCTGGCAGATTTGATTCCGATGCAGTGTCAAGTTCAGTTGATGGATGTGCTTGAGGAATTTCAGCGGAATATGTGAGCTCAATTGTTGATTTGCATTTAAGGGCGATCGCCTTTTTTGGTCTTTTTTGATCGAAGTGGCGATCGCACTTTTCATTCTTTCTTAAACCAGCATGAAATTAGCAGAGGTAATCGCATCCGCACTGACTCCAACCATCACACCTAACTGCTCCCCTGTCAAGAGGTTTTTGATGAGAGTTCCCTGAATATTTTGAGTTATTTCTAACTCTCCAAAACTCAAATCACCGCTTAATCCAATCAAATCTTGACCGATAGTAAAATCAGCGATAATATCAAATCCTTTACCAACTTTTAAGGCAAAGATATCATTGCCGCTACCCCCAATCAAACTATCATTTCCCAAGTCTCCGTAAAGGATATCATCACCTTTACCACCAGTGACAGTATCGTTATCTTCCCCTCCGTATAGGGTATCATTTCCTTCACATCCTCCCAGGATATCTGCTTCTTTGTTACCGCAGATCAAATCATTACCTACACCGCCGCAGATAGTATCCGAACCTAACTGTCCAAACAGGTAGTCATCACCTTGACTACCAAGCATTATGTCGTTACCTTTGCCTCCAAATAACGTGTCATTATCCTTACCACCATCGATAAAGTCATCATCTTTATCACCAAGAATGATGTCATTACCTTCGCTGCCATTTAGAGAGTCATTGCCTTTGCCTCCAAAGATTAAATCGCTGCCCAATTCGCCAAGAACGATGTCGTTTCCTTCATCTCCAAATAGGATGTCGTCACCTTTGCCACCGCTGATGAAGTCGTTGCCTTGATTGCCGTTGAATATGTCGCGACTGCTAGCACCATATAAATTGTCATTCCCGGATTTGGCATCGAATATATTGCCCCTTTGGCTGCCTAGAAATTCATCATTTTTGGCAGTGCCTATTTGAAGGTTGGATACACCGAGTATGGTGTTTTTAACTGCATTCGGTTGGTTTAAGTTGGGATAGGAAAGGTCATCGCAGATGCAGTCGTCATTGGGGATGCTGTTGGTTATTGGTGTTGGCGTTACCGATGGTGTTGGTGTCCCCGATGGTGTTGGTGTACCCGATGGTGTTGGTGTTCACGATGGTGAACGAGTTCCCGATGGTGTCAGTGTTGGCGATGATAAAGAGGTGAACGA
>NZ_SRRZ01000300.1 GCF_013179805.1 Microcoleus asticus IPMA8
CAACAGTCCGGACAGTTTTTTACAAGGGTAGTGGCGAGGAAAGCTATCCAGGGCTTAAAGTACAGTCAGATTCAAAAAAGGACTGCGCCATGGATAGCCTACAGAATATTCTAACGGACGCACTGACCACAGTGGGTCATTTCACAAACCGCAACGAACCTTTCTCCTCGCATTCTTGACGAGCCTATTCGTCGTCTGTGGTCGAGCCAACTACACCAATTTAAGCCGCTATAGTCCCCTGTCAGAGCGAACGTTTCGTCGAAATCTAAACAGAGGAATTGGGTTTGAATCGGTGAATAGTCATTTGATTCAAACCCACGGTTCTCGGGAAGGAGTTCAAATCCTAGTGGTGGATGCGACGTTTCATGAAAAAAGTGGTCGTCATACACCCAATCACGATCGGTTCTACAACGGCAAGAGTGGTCAAGTCGAGACGGGATTGGAGTGGTCGGTGGTGGCAGTGGTCGATGTAGAGCAGAATACAGCCTATGCGTTATCGGCTCAGCAGACGGAAGCGGGCCTGTCCGACCGAGCTTTAGCAGCCGAAATAGAGCATCAAGTCTGTGGGAATCGAGTCGATTTCTATTTAGGCCATCTAGCCTATTGTCAGACCTATGTACCCAAACGAATTGAATATGTGGTTGCTGATAGCTTCTACAGCAAACGGAAATGGGTGGATGGGGTCGTGAACCTGGGGTGGAATGCCATTGGAAAACTGCGACAAGACGCGAATTTAAAATATCTGTATCAAGGGCCACGTCGGTCTGGTCCTGGTCGTCAGAAAACCTATGACGGCAAGGTTGCCCCATTGGAGCGACAATTAAAATATTTCACGTTAACTGAGACCTTAGACGATGGGACAGAGCTGTGGACTGCCGTGGTCTGGTCGGTTTCTCTTGACCGCCGGATTCGTGTAGTTTGCTTAGTGCGACTCGTCGAGGGGAAAGAGCGGTATATTCTGTTGTTTTCCACCGATGTTAATCTGAGCGCCAGCCATATCTTGGCTTATTATCGTGCTCGATTTCAGATTGAGTTTATCTTTCGTGATGCCAGACAATATACCGGAATGGTCGATAGCCAATCTCGCAATCTGGATGCCTTGGATGCCCAGGTCAATGGTAGTTTGACAGCCCTAAATTTAGCCAAAGTCACCTTGAGACAAGAGGCTACCGTCACAGCTCAACCGACACCAGAGGTTATTTCATTTTCTATAGCGTCGTTCAAACGAAAAGCTTTAAATGAGCATTTACTAGAACTATTTATCGCCATGTTTGATTTGGACCCGACTTTGATTAAATTAAATCCAAACTACCAAAAGCTTCTAGAATACGGCTCTCTCAAAGCTTGACCGACCGAAAATCTGTCCGGACTGTTG
>NZ_SRRZ01000301.1 GCF_013179805.1 Microcoleus asticus IPMA8
GTTGCAGTTGTAAGTTATTCATTTTTTATTCACGATCGAGTATTGCATATAATTGTATCATAGTCTTGATAATGATTTAGGATTGCTATACCATTTGCATTGAGGGTTGAGCATTGGTGCGTTTAAGTGGTATGGCTGCTCGTAAACTTGCTAAAAGTGCATCAAACACTTGGCCTTGATTAAAAAGTTCTTCTGAATAGTGACTGAGAGCATCGCTTTGACCAAACTGTGCTGTTTCTACTCGTTTTCTTTGCAATTCTGCTTGCCACCACTGCCAAGCTGCAAAAATACCCAAAGTAGAAACAAGTATAAAAGCACCAGACACTACAAAAGTAGTAAATTGCCGGCTACGTTTTTGTTTCCGAGCGCTAACCTGAATAAACTCTCGTTCCTCCTGCGTCATTTCACCAGCACGTTTTTGCAACCAATCTCCTGCCACCGTCAACGACGCACCCCGCAACAACCCTCCAGAATCATGGTTGTTATTTTTCCACTCCCGCAGAGCCACCTTCAGCCGTTCTTGCCAAGTCCGAAACTGACGGTTGGTATTAATCCACTCGCGCAGAGTGCCCCATTCTCGAATTAGCGCTTCATGCACCACTTCTACGGTATCTTCAGGTTCTTGCCGACCTGTGACTACCAAACGCGCTTGATATCCCGCTAAATAACTGACCAATTTCCAGTTATCTTCCCCCACTTCCGCACGAGTAGCAATGCGCCTGGTATCTTCGGTTCCTTCCCCCGGACGCACTAATTGCACAAATATTCGCTGTGCCTGCTTTTTCTCTGTTTCACTGAGTTGTTGATAAATCTGTTGGGCATGATTAGCAATTGCTTTTTTTACCCCACCAATTTCTTCATAAGCTTGGTGAGTTAACTCTCGGTTGATTTGCTTTTCCCACAAACGAGTTAGGGCAAATTCTAATAAAGGTAAATTTCCCGGTTCTTCTGCCACATCATCAAGAATGCGTTGGGTTAATTGCGGTTCTAACTGTACTTCTAATTTTTGAGCAGGCAATTCAATTGCTGCCTGTAATTCCTCCCGTTTCATGGAACTGAGCAACTGTGGCGTAAACTCCTGCAACGCATCTCGAAGGGGCCGGTAGGAAAGCACATAACCGTAAAAGTCAGCGCGTAAAGTAAAGACTAATGTAATATTTTCTTGTGCGATAGCCGTTAGCAACTCATCTGCAAAACGTTCCTGTTCTTCCTGCACCTGACAAAGGGTGTACAGTTCCTCAAATTGGTCTGCGACCAGAAGTGTTGAATGATAGGAAAAGATTGCTAAAGTTGGCAGAGCAATGTATAATTGTAGACTTATAAATTATTAATAATCAACTAAAA
>NZ_SRRZ01000302.1 GCF_013179805.1 Microcoleus asticus IPMA8
TTGTTAAACGCTGCCTGCGGTGGCGAACATATTTGCCCCGTCACTGCCTGAGAAAATAGCTCAATGCCTGGCACAATATAGCCTTTCTCTGGTAGAGAAGAAAGTGACATCTAAAACCCAATGTTCTTGATTTTCAATACTCCAATGTTGGCGAATAGCGGGACTATTAAGCTGGGCATCTACGGGTAAAGAACTTAGGTAAAACTGGAGTTCATGAGTAGTTTTGTTCCACAGATAACGGCAACGTTCTACTATAACAATAGTCTGAATATATGCCCATTGCTCTTGTTTGTGAAGGTCTCCTAATGCGGCAACTGTCACCGCCCAAACTCTTCTATTCTCTATCCGATGGTGTGCTGTTTCCGTTCGACAATCTTCACTAACTTCAATTCCACCAAACTTGTGGGATCTGGCTGTTTCAAACCAGATCTTGACTATTGTAAAGCGTTGGATGATTACTTTTTAGAGTGACAACGTAATGGGCTTTTTTCTGACGAATCAGCCACACAATATCGGTTTGAGTCCCCATCGCATCCATCGTAATAATCGCTCCGGTGACATCGATTAATTCCAATAGAGCTGGGATAGCTGTGATTTCATTGGAATGGTTTTCAACTTTAACTTGTCCAAGTACCAACCGATTTTCGCTGGCCCAAGCTGTCACTAAATGTAAATTATTTACCCCGGTTTTTCGGTCATAAGAAGCTCGGAGATTTTTGCCATCAATCGGGATAACTTGTTGACCAACTGGCCCAATTAATTGTTTAACCCATTGAGTCAACTTCTGTTCTAAAACTTTCGGGTCTAGCTTTTCAACAACTCGTCGAAAGGTATCATCGCTCGGGATGCCATTGGGTAAGTCTAAAAATTTTTGGGTGTTGCTTAATCTGGGTATGAAAAAAATTCAGTTGAAAATCCCGAAGCTTTGTGGATACTGGGGCGTTGCATAATTAGAGTATGAATAGAGGGAATCACCATGCAATGTCCTGAGTGCAAATCAACCCATATCCGTAAAAACGGTAACAAAAAAGGAAAACAGAACCACATTTGTGTCAAATGTGGCCGTCAATTTATCGATGATTATGAGTGCCAGCGAGGTTACAGTGAGACTGTGAAACGCGAATGTCTAAAAATGTACGTCAATGGTATGGGTTTTCGGGCGATTAACGAATCAAGGGAGTTCATCACACCACCCTAATAACACCATTTTTTGAAAGTTATGCTAGACTTGTATCAAAAGTCAAGGAGAATATTAAAATGTCTGGTCGTCCTCATATAACGATTACCGAATCTGTAGAGGTATTGCTAGAGATTCGGAAACACCAAAAAAGAATTT
>NZ_SRRZ01000303.1 GCF_013179805.1 Microcoleus asticus IPMA8
ACTCCTGACATTTTTTTGACCTCTATTTGGCTAGTCAATTGCAAAATGCACTTCTACTAACTGTAGCACTATTTTATGAAATTGGTATAATTTGAACCGGATGCGAGGAAGAAAACCCCAAAACCGCGATTGTTAAACGGGTTTTGGGGTTTTATATTTTTTTTCTATCGAGCTTTTAGGATTATTATTACTTTTGTTTTGCCCGAACCCAGTAAGTTTTGAAGCGAGGGGCTAAAATCCAATTCAGATAGCTATTAAAATACAGATTGCAAGCTTATTGGCTTTCCAGAATGCAAAATCAAGAGTCACCTATTGTTTTCGATCGAGAGCGCGCTTCTTCCTACGACAAAAGATTCGCTAAATTGGCTCCGATGCGCGACGCACTTCATTTACTGATCCGCCTGGTACTTTCTGAACTTCCTACCGATGCAAGGATTCTCTGTGTCGGTGCGGGAACAGGCTTGGAATTGATTTATCTGGCTCAAGCGTTTCCACAGTGGCAGTTTACTGCGGTAGAGCCTGCGGCACCGATGCTTGACATCTGTCGCCAACGCGCCGAAGAGTGCGGTATCGCGTCACGCTGCACTTTTCACGAAGGTTATCTCGATTCACTGCCCGCATCGCACTCTTTCGATGCGGCGACTTGCCTTCTAGTTTCTCACTTCTTTATGCAACAAGATGAGCGGCGCAACTTTTTTAGTCAAATTGCTTCACGACTTTGCCCTAACGGATATTTGGTCAGTGCGGATCTGGCTTCCGATAAGTCTACTTCAGCGTGCCAAAGCCTTTTCGAGGTTTGGCTGCGAATGCTGAGGTATTCCGAAGTGCCTGCTGAGGAGATTGAAAAGTTTCGTGCTTCTTATGGTCAAAATCCTGCTGTGCTACCGCCACTTGAAGTCGAATCAATAATTGCATCCAGCGGCTTTGATACACCTGTATTGTTCTTACAGACCCTTCTGATTCATGCCTGGTATGCTAGGCGAACACCACCCTCGCTAGAAGTTAAGTGATCGACAGCCGTCGAAAAATCTCGTGAAGTGGACTGACCAAAACCAAGTGTGAAGTTGCCAAGTTTTCTGGAAGCCCCTGAACCGAGTCGCGCCGAAGAGCGATCGCAATACCAATACCGAATACTTCAAAATTACCTGCAGTCGATCGCCCTTCAATTCGGTATTGCGTTAGCGAAGCCCTCGAAGAGGATCGCTCTCTTAATTTCTATCCTTATTGTTATGCTCTGGAGTTTAGACTAGGCAGCAAGAAAAGACTCAGCAAAGGTGAGTTGAAAATAAATAGACTTCAGATCTGAAAATCTACACTACTAAGG
>NZ_SRRZ01000304.1 GCF_013179805.1 Microcoleus asticus IPMA8
ATAAGTTTGGTGATTTTGAGCCAACATTCTCATGAAACTAATGATCGATCGAACCCTCGATCGATTTATGAATGATTTGCGATCGCTATATGAATCAGAAAAATCTTGCTGGTTGCACTTCGCAGCAGTCAAGCTAGGAGATGGTTTTTCCGTTACTATCCGTGATATCACCGCCCGCAAACAAGCCGAATTTGAATTACAACAACAAGCTAAAAATTTAGAACTTACTCTGCGCGAACTAAAGCGCACCCAAGCCCAACTCATCCAGAGTGAGAAAATGTCTTCTATTGGGAATCTGGTTGCAGGGGTAGCCCATGAAATTAACAATCCGGTGAATTTTATTCACGCCAATCTGATTCCTGCTACTGAATATTTCAAAGATTTATTGTATTTGGTAAAACTATATCAACAACACTTTCCCGATCCCCCGATACAAATTAAAGTAGAAATTGAGGCTATTAACCTAAATTTTATGCAAGAAGACTTGCTCAAACTTCTGAATTCTATGCAGCTAGGAACCGATCGCATTCAGCGAATAGTTTTGTCTTTGCGGAATTTCTCCCATCACGATGAGGCTGAATACAAACGAGTGGATATTCATCAAGGTATCGACAGTACGCTGATGCTCCTCCAAAATCGCCTGAAAGGCACAGCAGAACATCCAGAAATTATCGTGATTAAAGATTATGCTCAGTTGCCCAGAATTCAGTGTTATTCTGGTCAACTAAATCAGGTATTTATGAATCTTCTGGATAATGCTATTGATTCTATTTACACCCAATGTATCGGCGCTCAAGGACAAATAAAAATTAAAACTATCTTTGCAAACAAAAATCAAATATTAATTAAAATATCCGATAATGGTGTAGGAGTTTCTGAGGAATTACACTCACAATTATTCGATCCATTTTTTACTACTAAACCCGTGGGAAAAGGTACGGGACTAGGACTGTTTATCTGTCACAAAATTGTGGTAGAGCAACATGGTGGCAATTTATATTGTAACTCGAATTTCGGAAAAGGAGCCGAATTTGTCGTTGAAATTCCCATTGCCAAATAATTGTGAATTGAGGATGCTGAATAAGCAATTACAACTAACTAACTAAAATTTAGAAAGATATGAATAATGATTGTCAAGTTGAAAATAAAGGTAATATTTTAATTGTAGACGATCTTCTAGAAAATCTACAATTACTAAGCGATGCGCTCCTCAAACTCGGCTACACTGTTCGCAGCGTTACCAGTGGGCGGATGGCACTGAAAACGGTGAAGGTAAAGCGACCAGATGTGATTC
>NZ_SRRZ01000305.1 GCF_013179805.1 Microcoleus asticus IPMA8
ATATTTGACATCTCTACCGCAACATAAACCTATTCATATTCACTCATTTATTTATTATACATCGCTGATGTTATTAAATTTTCATTCCTAAGTAGGTCGGCGGAAATAAACTGAACTATGTAACTTTATGTAAACAGGGTCTCCTAGTGCTGCTTTCTTGGGATTTTGATACTTTACGATCGTTTACATAGTTGCGTTTTGTTTGACAGCGCCTACCTAGTTAAAGCCCCATGAATGGATGATAAGCTTATCTAAAGCTGTGTTAGAAGCTAACACACAAAATGTGATGAAAGTAATGCAGGAAATTCCTGAAAATGAACTATTTTTAATCAAAAGCCTGACTAAATTAGCACGTCAATTTCAATTTGAGCAAATTCTTGATTTAATTGAACCTTTAATGGTTCATAATAGAGATTTGACAGTTTTTGTAAAGCAAGTTTATACCTAAGAAATGATCGCAAAAAAACAGTTTTTTAACATCTTAAATGGTCTCGGATTAGAAATAAAAAATCCCCACTGGTGGCTTCAAGTTCTGATTATTTCCATTATTTATCCTTTGATTTGTTGGATGCTCACGAATAATCATAAAATATCCAGTATTACGATTATTCCACCATATCTTTCACCCGTTTGGCCCGGAACAGGATGGATGTTCGCCACTTTATTGGAGTGGGGTTATTCTCGTTGGTTAGGTATCTTTATGGGTCAATTGATTGCGACCTTAATCATGTGGCCGATATCCCCAAGCTTATTATGGAGTGCTGTTTTCAATACTATTAGTGTAACGATTTGGAATTTATTGGCAGTATTTGTGATTAGACGGTTAACTCGCACAAAATTTCCTTTTAATGAAGTCAATCATGTAGTAATTTTTATCGCCGTTAGTTTTTTGGGAGTTAGTTTACCCAACGCTTTTATCGGGACTTGTTCATTCACTTATCAAAAATTTGTCCCTTTGTCTGACTTTATAAAAACTTTCACGGGTTGGTGGATTGGTGATAGTATAGGTATCTTACTTTTGACCCCTTTCTTGTTAATTTGTTGTTTAAAAAAACAGAAATTTTATGCCCCGCAGTCGGGTGCATCTCACTTTTGCGAATGTGTCAAAAAAGAGTTAAAATGAAAAAGCTAGTAAAATCGTCAAATAAAAGACATCTCCGAAAACAATCAAAGCCTCTGTGTAGTTAAGCTCCTTGACGTAAATGTAATCATCCTAAATTAGCTAGTGTGCACGATA
>NZ_SRRZ01000306.1 GCF_013179805.1 Microcoleus asticus IPMA8
GTCATTTTTTTTACCTCATCTTTTTTCACAGTTTTACTAGCTTTTTCATTTGAGCCCTTTTTCATATATTTGCAAAAGTGAGATGCACCCTAACGGAATTTATCCAATCTAATCCCGATCCCCGCGAGTTGAAACGAGCAATTGCCGTCTCTATGCAGCTTAAAGGATATAAGCATCGAGAGATTCAGGAAAGTTTATCAGTGAGTTCTGGCTTTATTAGTAAATGGACTCAGATATTTATCATGCAAGGTCTATCTGCTCTCAAGCTGGCTTATAAGGGTTCTGTGGGATATTTAAAATCTGAGGAACGGGCTGCCATCATTGATTGGCTCCAAAAAAATAATTATTGGAATTTAGGAGAACTAAAAGCTTATATAGAGTCGCGGTATGAGATAGTTTTTAGTTCTCAGCAGAGTTACTATGAGATTTTTGACGCTGCTGGCTCAACAAAAGAAAAAATCTCAAAAACGTAATCCTAAAACAGATCCTGAACTGGTCAAAAAAAAACAAAAGAATTGACCCAATGGCTAGAAGCTCATCGTAATGAAATCGAATTAGGTGAATTAGTAGTTTTTTTTCAGGATGAATGTCATCTTCTTTGGGGAGATATTTGTGGCTATGTTTGGGGCAAGAAGAATGAAAGAGTAGAAGTGCCAATTGTTAATGAGAAAGAGCGACAGACTTACTTTGGCTAGCGTAAATATTGCGACTGGTCAAAGTCTGATTCAGGCATATCCAAAGGGAAATGGGGAACATACTATTGAATATATAAAATATCTGATGAGCCAATATAACGACAAGCGGATAGCATTAATTTGGGATGGCGCTAAATATCATTCTTCTTTTCTAGGTTAAAGACTTTTTATCAGTGGTGAATAAGGGTTTAGAAGAATCTGATTGGAAAATCACTTGTTTGAGATTGGCACCCAACGCTCCGACTCAGAATCCAATTGAAGATATTTGGTTACAAGCACTCACAATGGATTAGGAAGTGCTATCATATGTGTAAGACATTTGCTGCCGTCAAATATATATTTAAGTTAGTTACTCATTATCAGATATTTGATTTCCCCAAGCTTCACAGTTATGGTAAATTCTCACAAATCATATAGGATTGCTATATAAACTTGCAATCTGCTGTATGTATCCGCTCAATAAGTAGCGGTAGCACAGAAAAAAAAATAAGCAGAGTACACAAAGTGTCATAAAATAGGACACATGACGCCAAAGATT
>NZ_SRRZ01000307.1 GCF_013179805.1 Microcoleus asticus IPMA8
GGATGCTTTGAGGCTGAAAAGATAATATTTTTAATCTCTAATTCCATTTGATTTGCGTTCTCTCATATCGCTTTTAGTCTAAACTCCAGTTAGAATTGGCCGCGAAAGTCGCCGGTTCTCCGAACAAAACGCCACAGCAGATCGTAACTTCTGTGGCGTTCCTCACAATACTCAATCCTGCTTAGAAACTTTATAGCTCTCGGCGCTTGACACCGCTTTTACACTTGCCTTTCGTCCCTCTTTAAGAGACTAAAGAATAAAGGCGTATACAAACCGGATTTGGTATAACTTTGTATCGCGGTTTTCAGGTGTCCCAAGGTACACAAGGGTTGGTAGCTCAAGTTTTTACTACAAACCAATTTTATGGGAGTTGTGCGATCGGACTTAATAGGAAACTCAAACTCATCACTAATTCCCCATTCCCCATTCCCCATTCCATTGATTCACGCTCCAAAAGTCAAGGATACACGGATAACTGTTTTTTTCCTAATATCCTAGATAACTCAAGGACTTACGCAGGCACTCTACATATAGCGTGTCTGTGCTTGTGCGATCGCTACTAATTGATCTGTTACTCAAAAATTGTTCGGGATGGATAGAGAGGTGCGATCGCACAAGCACAAGTTAACATTGAGCGAGCCCCGGAGCATAAAACGCTGACGAAAAGGCCGATTGTATTGCACAATTGACTCATTAGAAGGCGATTGCTGCGATAATACTTGTTCGACATCTGAACCCCTGTCTAAATATGTCATTTAACTATGTATATTATTGCCAATATTTACTGACCAGTCAAACCAACTACTTAACAAATTTATGCTAACATTTAGAATAATTTAGCCATAATACTATCAACCTTTAATGAAAAACTTCAGAATTCATACCCAACCTATTGTGGCATAACCTGAAATGAAACATCACAGAATATGCTGAGGTCTCCCTAGTTTTTGAGGACGTGGGTATTAGACAAAAGATACGAGCAAAATATCGAATTAGTCCGCAGCCCATATAGTAAAAGAACACAGACTATAGCAATTCCATTTGAGATGTAAATATGTATTTCGATGGTAAAATAGAAAAGTTTGATAATAAATGAAAGGGAAGAAAGCAAATGGAAG
>NZ_SRRZ01000308.1 GCF_013179805.1 Microcoleus asticus IPMA8
GATGGCTCTGGCTGCCCGATTGCTATTGAAGTATTTGAGGGCAATACAGCAGACCCGACAACCCTCACCAATCAAATTACGAAACTTAAAGCAAGATTTGGCATTGCCAAAATCATTTGGGTGGGCGATCGAGGTATCATCTCTTCAACCACAATTCAAAAACATTTTCAAACCGCCGATCGTAGTTTCGATTGGATTAGCGCCCTGCGTGCGGTACAAATCCGCAGCCTGGTCGAACAAGAATCGATTCAACTATCTTTATTTGACGAACATAACATCGCTGAAATCTCGTCAGAGGACTATCCGGGAGAACGGTTAATTGCTTGCCGCAATCCGATACTAGCAGCAGAGCGAGCCAAAACCCGATAAGAATTGTTGCAAGCAACCGAAACAGAACTATCCAAAATTGTTGCTGCGACAACGAGACAGAAAAAGCGTTTAACAGGGGCAGCAAATATTGCCCTGAAAGTGGGTAAGGTGGTGAATCTTTACAAAGTTGCCAAGCATTTCACGCTGGATATTCAAGAGAACAGTTTTCGCTACGAAAGAAACACGCAAAGCATTGACAGCGCAGCTGCATTAGATGGGTTATATGTGATTCGGACTTCAGTCGAGTCCGAGGTTTTATCGGCAACAGAAACGGTGAGGGCTTATAAAAGCCTATCTCAAGTAGAGCAGGCTTTTCGGAGTTTTAAGACTGTGGATTTAAAGGTGCGACCGATTTACCACCGCCTGAGCGCTCGAGTTAAGGCTCACGTGTTTTTATGTATGTTAGCCTATACGTAGAATACCAGATGCGTTCTCGATTAGCGCCAATGCTGTTTGATGAAGACGATTGGGAATCGGCTCACCAAAAACAAATATCTGTGGTGAAGGCGACCAAAAGCGTTCGGACTAAGGCTAAAGCCAGAACTAAGCGGACTGAAGATAATTTACCAGTGCATAGTTTCCAGACTTTACTAGCAGATTTGGGTACGATCGCCCATAATGAAATTGTGGGCAGCATTGAGGGTGCTAGTTGGGTTTTTGACAAGATTACTCAACCGACAATCGTGCAACAAAAAGCTTTGGATTTGCTGGGTGTTCCCCTAATTTGTACCCAGTAAAACCGCA
>NZ_SRRZ01000309.1 GCF_013179805.1 Microcoleus asticus IPMA8
ATATAGCCCAGACTATAATTTGATTGAATTAGTCTGGCATTCGACAAAAGAATATATTGCAAATCGACTTTTTACATCAATTGAAGAGCTAGAGTGTTTATTAAATCGCCTCTTAAATGAAGGAGAGTTAATTATTAAATGGGGAAGAAAAATCAAAAACAAGGGTAAGGCTTGTATCACAGTTTAAATGTACAACAGCTTAACGGGGGAACGATGTCGGGAATGCTCAATCTGAGAAATATTCTTTAACTGGTCAATAACAGTCTCAACAACAGCACGTTTTCGTAACAGCAGACGATCGCTCAAAGACATCAAACGTTGTTTCATATTGCGTTTGAGTTTAGTAATCACTTGCACACCGACGCTTGCCATCAATTCCTCAAACATTTTTTTGGAGATGTAACCCTTGTCAGCAAACACTTTGCCAAACAGATGTTGCAACAACTCAGGCACAGGTTTTCGGTCGTCTACATTACCAGGCGTAACTTGAAAGTTAAGTAACTCGCCTTGATCGTTGATGACTAGATGTAACTTTAAACCAAAGAACCAATCGACGCTCGGTTTTCCCGCGAGCAGCGACATCTTTAAACACTTTGTGCTGGCTGATCCTGCGGTTATGACAGACTTTCAGGCAAGTGGAATCCATGAAGCTAATTCCTGTGCAAGCACCAAAGCAAGAGCCCAGATACGCGCATAGGGGGACGAGTGTATCCGGGATCCATTCAATGAAGCGATTATAACTAACTAACTTGGGAAAATGGCTCTGCCATTGGGTTTGGACTCGTTCAAGGTAATAACTTTTGAAATTCCGGTAATACGACTGGTGAAACCCGATCACAATAGTCATAATTTCACTCAAGCATAAGCTGCGCTTGCGTTTGCGCACTTGCAAATCATGACCTATCAGTTGACTTTGCCATTGATGTTCAAAAACTTGGCAGAAGTCATCGACAGAGCAAAATAGTTCTTCTACAGTAGGCATAAGGCAATCCAGGTTACAGCACTTTGCGTGACTAAGAGGTACAGTAACAGCAGTGAGCAAAATAATTTTCGATTTGCTTAGTTGAACATAATTTCACTCCCAATT
>NZ_SRRZ01000031.1 GCF_013179805.1 Microcoleus asticus IPMA8
CCAGACTACATCGGAAGACTCTTTGTTATTCTAAGTGCGAGAAAATGCTCAAGCATTCTATTAAGTTATTAATACATTACTTGAAATTTCACGATATTCCCATTCCTGGGGCATTCATACCTTGATTCAGCAACGCCTTCTTTCCATCGTCGGAGTGCTGCTGGTTTCTAATTTACTCGCCAGTAGCAACGCACAGATTGACTGGTTGGGAATTCTCGTCGGTTTAACGACGGCGGTATTTTTTGCTGCCTATATTGTGCTGAGCGATCGGGTGAGCGCAACTCAAGAAACCATTGGTGTAATGTTGAAAGTTTTTGCCGTCGCCAGCCTATTTTGGATTGCCTATCAGTTGACCCAAGGAATGCCTTGGACGCTGCTTGCACGGGAGAACATTCTGAAAGTTATCTATGTCGGAATTGCAGGGAATTTACTTCCTTATCTATTGTTTTTCTGGTGCATTCAACGGATTCAGGCAGAAAGAGCGGCGATCGCTCCCACGCTAGAACCCGTCGTTGCAGGAGTGCTGGCATGGTTTTGGTTCGGTCAAACCCTGACTCTGATGCAGATCGTTGGTGGATTTACGATCGTTGTGGCGATTACCTGGATGCAGTTTCAAACCGCAACCCCAAACTCCCTACGTTCACAGTAGCTGTTGCGAATGCTACTAGCTAGAACAAAAAAACGGTTGAGAGATCGATAGAAATTAAACGTTTAGTAAGGGAATAATGACTCATGTCTCAAGTAAAAATTTATAGCGCCAAAGTTTGTCCATACGCTCAGCGAACTCGCATGGTTCTACTAGAAAAAGGGGTAGACTTTGAACAGATTGAGATAGATCTGCAAAATAAGCCAGATTGGTTTGCTGAAGTTTCTCCCTATGGCAAAGTACCCGTGATTCAACATGAAGAAAATCGGATCTGGGAATCGAGCATTATCAACGAATATCTGGATGAAGTATTCCCAGAGCCACCCTTAATGCCCAAGAATCCTGGATTGAGAGCGATCGCCCGCATTTGGATTGACTTTGCCAATACCAAATTTACCCCTGCATTTTACAAATTGCTGTTGAGCCAGGATGTTCCACAACAACAAAACTGGACAAATGAACTCCATCAACACTTGTTGTTTATCGAAAAAGAGGGATTTCGTCAGTTATCAAAAGCAGGTTCCTACTGGTTAGGTGATTCACTGAGTTTAGTCGATCTGTCCTTCTATCCCTGGTTCGATCGATGGATAGCTTTAGAACATTATCGAGGTGTCAAACTGCCAGCAGAATGTACTCGATTGAGGGAATGGTTGGGTGTGATGCAGCAGCATCCTTCTGTTCGAGCAACTGCTCAGCCTCCCGAAGTTTACATTCAGGATTACGCCCAGTATGCCAGCGATCGAGCCTCTGGAGTAACTGCTGCGGAAATGCGACGCTACTAGGCAATCAAATTCAAAACAATCTCATGGAGAAAGTGATTTTATGGTTCGCATTTTACAAATCGACACCAGTCCTCGGTACGAACAATCTCATTCGCGGATGCTTGCGCAAGAATTTATGGAAAAGTGGAGCGATCGTCATCCTAAAACTACAATAATCCACAGAGATTTAGGGTTAAATCCTGTGCCTTACATTGATGCGACATGGGTGAAGGCAAAGTTTACGCCACCCGACCAATACACTCCCGATTTGGCAGATGCGCTCCAGCTTTCAGATGAATTGATTGATGAGTTTTTGACTGCCGATCGCTACGTTCTATCTGTCCCGATGTATAACTTCAGTATTCCGGCAGTGCTTAAATCCTACATCGACCATATTGTTCGACCCAGACGCACTTTTGCTGTTGATGCTGGTGGTTTTAAAGGATTAGTAACTGACAAAAAAATGCTGATTTTTACGGCTCGCGGCAGTGATTTTAGTCCGGGTTCTGCATTTGCCCCATTTGATTTTCAGGAACCTTTTTTGCGAACTGTGTTTAACTTTATTGGCATTACGGATATTCAATTTATCAATGCCAATGCGCTCAACTCCAATCGGCGGGATCAATCTTTAACAGAAATCAGAACAGCGATTCAAGATTTTGCCTTCTGCTGGTAGTTCATTTAATTATATAGCAGTTGTCAAGTCAGTGATACGTATACGATCGGCGCTCTGTTAGGGTACGATATAATTCATAATTGTTTGTCTGCCAGATGTGATAAACTGGTAAAATCGAAGCCAGCAATTGCCCAGATTGCTTGTCAATTTTGCAGACCTAAAGTAGCCTCATTAAATGAAAATCGACGGTCACAATATTGCTGGCAAATTCTATCCGGTTTACGAAAAAAATCAAAGTACGATCGGCAAACCTATTAAGGTGCGAACTGCGCACCCCGAGCATAGTGTCTGCACGTAAGTCCCGATCGATCAATATTCCGATCGCTCTAATGGCTCGATTTCGATATCTGGAGCAATCTTAATGGCTGCAATTCTGGCATTCTCAACTATCGTATTTCCCATCATTGTATTGTGTACTGCCTCAAACTTAGATTCTGCTTCCGAAATTTCTTCGTAGTGTACAATCACATGATAATATTTATTAATTGGTTCTCCAGAATCTGAAATTTCCACGGCGAGCGAATCTATATTCTGAGAATCTTCTGCTTTTTCGCGATACTCGTAGGCTAAATGTTCCAGGGCGATCGCGATCGCGTGTTCTTTCGTTTGTCCGTAAAAATTCATGCGATCGTCGGGACGATCGCTCAGAGATGACGAAATCTGACAAAGATACTGCCCGTTTGATTGAGCACAAACGTCGATCGCAATTGTACCAGCAGTGCGATCGGGATTTATTTCGGTCATCTCAACCTCGCTATCTGATGAAATAAAATTGCTAAATTGTATCAGGGTCAATATTTAATTCTCGCAGTTTGGCGGCCAGGCGATCGGCTCGTTGTGTCTCTTGTTGAGCACGTTACATCTCTATCAAAATTGAGATGGAGGAGAACATTAGCGATACGGTTTAAGATATGCAAGGGCGAAATTGAGGTGAATTTGAGTATCTCGCCCGAGTCATCCATCCGCGTCAGTCAGCGTTCATCTGCGGTTGCTAAAAAGAGCGTCAAACCCAGCCATCCCCTAGGGAATCGCCCTCATTCACTCTCCTGACTGAATTTGACTCCTCACCCACTCCCGGAACAAGCGAATTAAAGCATTTTCTTTTGTAGTCCTCCTCAATTCCAAAAAGCGCAGCATCTCAACTTGCGACAAAAAAGGGAAAGTCGGAGAAACATCTCTTTCGGCATATTCCTGTGATTCTAACTGATAAATTATTAAACGATTTCCGTCGTAGCGCCAAACTTCCGGTACGCCTAAACTTGCATATAAAGAAAGTCGATCGATCGAACTACTCGTAACGTCAATTTCCACAACTAAATCTGGCGGCGGATCTTGATTGAGATCGATTTGTTGTTTGTCCCAAACCACATCCTCATTTTGGATGTAGTAGCACTGATCCGGTTCCAAACCGCGAGCCAAATCCTCGCGCCTGCAAGTTAGAGAACCCAAACTGCAAATTTCAACATTCAATTCATCACTCACGCTTTCTACAAAACGTCCCAAGATTTTTTTGTACTTTTCATGGGGTGCTGATGGAGTCATAATTTCTAAATTTCCGCGATCGTAAGTCAGGCGAATTCCTCTCTGTTGGGCTAACTCATTCAGCAGGGATTCGTATGTTTTCCAGCTAATGTTTTTCAGCAGAATTCCGCTACTTTGACTCGGGATCAGGGTGGCTGTCATGGCTACCTGCCTGGGTTGTAAATTATTGATTGTATATTAGCAAACATTATATTGATTGATGCGCGATCGCCCTTTTAGAGAGACTTTTGAAGCGAGCATCTCTTTCGGAGACTAAAAAGCATTTTTTAGGAGTGTGAAAATAAAATTGGGATAAGCCCAGGCGCATCTAAGTTTTACTGTGAAGTGCGATCGAACTCTTGTGGGGTGTCCCGCCCGCCCGAAAAATACCCTTTAGATGCGCCTGTGCTGACTCCCATTGACCAAGGTTAAAAACTAGATTTTTCTAGTTTTTAACCTTGGCGATCGAGTGCGACGAATCGATTCGTCGCAATCAATACACTACTTCGCAGCTTGACGCTCTTTTGCCGCTTTGATCACTTCTTCAGCGATGTTATTCGGACAAGGAGCATAGTGCGAGAAGGACATGGAAAACTGGCCGCGGCCAGATGTCATAGTACGCAAGTCGCTAATGTAACCAAACATTTCGCTCAACGGCACATCTGCCTTGATCCGCGCTCCTGTCTGGCTTGTTTCTTGAGATTTCATCATCCCCCGGCGGCGGTTGAGGTCGCCGATCACGTCGCCCATGTAATCATCTGGTGTGAATACATCGACATTCATAATCGGTTCGAGCAACTGAGGCCCCGCTTTCGGCAGAGACTGGCGATAGGCCGCTTTGGCAGCAATTTCAAAGGCCATTGCTGACGAGTCAACGGGGTGGAAACCGCCTTCTAGAAGCGTGAATTTCAAGTCAAGGCAGGGGAATCCAGCCAAGACGCCTTTGTCGATGCAGCTTTCAAAGCCTTTTTCGACCGCTGGCCAATATTCTCTCGGTACGCTACCACCGGTCACTTTTGACTCAAACTGGAAGCCAGTTCCCACCTCACCAGGCTCGATCACATAGCCAATTTTGGCAAATTGACCGGAACCACCTGATTGCTTTTTGTGGGTGTATTCGTCTTCGAGGCGCTTGGTAATCGACTCGCGATAGGCTACCTGTGGTTCGCCGACTTCTACTTCGATGCCGTGGGTGCGCTTGAGAATGTCTACTTTGATGTCGAGGTGTAACTCGCCCATCCCCTTGAGAATCGTTTCGCCGCTTTCTTGATCCGTCACCATGTGGAAGGATGGGTCTTCTTGCACCATCTTGGTGAGGGCTGCTCCCATTTTTTCTTCGCCGCCTTTTTGTTTCGGTTTGACCGAAATCGAAATAACGGGATCGGGGAATACCATCGGCTCTAAGGTTGCGGGATTTTTGGGGTCGCAGATGGTATGTCCGGTGCGGACGTTTTTCATACCGACGATCGCCACAATGTCCCCTGCTTGGGCCGATTCAATTTCTTCGCGAGAGTTGGCGTGCATCTCCACCAAACGGCTGACGCGCTCGGTTTTGCCTGTGGCGGTGTTGAGAACGGTGTCGCCCTTGGACAACTTACCGGAGTACAGGCGCGTGAAGGTTAAAGCACCGTAGCGATCGTCCATGATCTTAAACGCGAGTGCCCGCAATGGCCTATTGGGATCGACGATCGCAAACTCGCCGGTTTCCTCGCCATCGAGATCGACTTCTGGCTGCGGTGTGACTTCCATCGGGTTCGGCAGGTAGTCAACTACGGCATCGAGAACCAACTGCACCCCTTTGTTTTTAAACGATGAGCCGCAGTAGGTGGGGAAAAATGCCCGATCGCGAGTACCTTTGCGAATGCAGCGCTTGAGGTCGTCGATGCTCGGCTCGTTGCCTTCGAGATACTGTTCCATCACAGCGTCGTCTTGATCGACGGCCAGTTCGATCAACTTTTCGCGCCAAGTTTCGACATCATCGACCATATCGGCGGGGACATCTTTAATTGCATAGTTCATCGGATCGCCGGATTCATCCCAGATCCAGGCTTTGCGGGTCAGCAAATCGACTACGCCGCAAAACTTTTCTTCTATGCCGATCGGCAATACCATTACCATCGGTTTAGCGCCAAGGATTTTATCGACTTGCTGGACAACGCGGTAAAAATCTGCACCCGTGCGATCGAGCTTATTGATGTAGATGACGCGAGCGACTTTGGAATCGTTAGCGTAGCGCCAGTTGGTTTCAGATTGCGGTTCAACTCCACCCGAACCGCAGAACACACCGATGCCACCATCGAGAACCTTCAGCGAACGGTACACCTCGATCGTAAAATCGACGTGTCCGGGGGTATCGATGATGTTGAGCTGATGCTCGTTCCAGAAGCAGGTGGTAGCAGCGGATTGAATCGTAATACCGCGCTCTTGCTCCTGTTCCATGAAGTCAGTAGTCGCCGCGCCTTCGTGAACTTCACCAATTTTGTGGATTTTGCCTGTCAGTTTCAGGATTCTTTCTGTTGTGGTGGTCTTGCCAGCATCTACGTGGGCGAAGATGCCAATATTTCGATAACGAGTGAGATCTTTCATAATTACTGTTGAGATTAAATTCGACGAACCGTCGGCGACCACCTGCAAGCGTAACCAGCGAGGAATCAATGTTGCCTTAGGCGCCAGTACAGGCTAGATTTCCTTTCCCCTGTTTCTGGCAGAACTATCTTAATTTTGACACTTCCCCGTCATTCCTGCGAAGGATTTTTGGTTTAATTCAGTACGGGAATCCTTACAATTCATAAAAATACCCTAGACCAAGGGAAAAATTTTCTGTGAAAGTTAGGTTGGGTTCAGAAAGTAGGTTGGGTTGAGGCACTCGTACCCAACAAATTCTTGTTTTTGACGCTTCGCTAAACTTGATATTTTGCACCATTCTCAGCAAAACGGTATAAAGCGGGTTGTCCTGACAAAAAAACTCAGATTTTACGTGACTTTGTGGCAAGAAACCCGGTTTCTGACATTAAATCTGACATTAAATAGGTAGGTGCAAATAAATCCGCCTACGGGGATAGGGCGCGTGAGTGCAGCAATAAACTGCCGGCTGTGATAGATATTCGCTTAACCCGACCATACAAAATATTATTAAAAACACCGTTGCTGCGTCCAGGAATATCTAAGTCAAAATCGACCCGCTCATCATCCGCTGATATCTCCGCTCCAATTCATCCCGCACCACCGGCCACTGATTCAAAGTTTCATCATTCTCAATTACCATTTGAGCCGCGGCCCTCGCCAACTCCAAAACCTCCTGATCCTCCACCAAACTCGCCAAAGCAAAATCCGGCAAACCAGACTGCCGAGTCCCCAAGACCTGACCGGGCCCGCGCAATCTCATGTCCATTTCCGCAATAAAAAAGCCATCTTGAGATTGTTCTAAAACCTTCATTCTCTGCATAGCTTCCGCAGTTTTGGAACCGGGCATTAACAAACAATAAGAACGGTTGCTGCCCCGACCGACTCGACCCCGCAACTGGTGCAATTGCGACAGTCCAAAACGCTCAGAATTTTCAATCAGCATTACTGTGGCATTCGGCACGTCTACTCCCACTTCAACCACAGTAGTAGATACTAAAATATCCGTTTCTTTGTCCCGAAACTTAGTAATTGCCTCATCTTTGTCAGCACTGCTCATCCTGCCGTGGAGCAAACCCACCTTAAACTCAGGAAATACACTTTTTTCAAGTTTCTCTTTTTCCTCAATTGCCGATCGCACATCCAACTTTTCCGACTCCTCGACCAGCGGTAGCACCACATAAACTTGACGCCCGCTCGCCACTTCCCGCCGAATCAAATCGTAAGCTTGAATGCGTTCTTTTGCAGACAGTACAGTGGTTTGAATCGCCTGCCTGCCGGGGGGAAGTTCATCAATTTGACTCACATCTAAATCCCCGTGCAGCGTCAGTGCCAGCGTCCGGGGAATGGGAGTTGCCGTCATCGTCAAAACGTGGGGAGCTTCGCCTTTTTGTTGCAATTTAGCACGCTGCTGCACGCCGAATCTGTGCTGTTCATCAATTACTGCCAAACCCAATTTTCTGAAACTCACCGTATCTTGAATCAGCGCGTGAGTTCCCACTAAAACAGGCAATTCTCCGGTTTCTAACTGGCTGTGAATTTCCCGGCGCTTTGCTACTTTTGTGGAACCAGTTAACAGTTCAACTGACAAGTGCATCAAGTTAAACCAACCTACCAATTTGCGATAATGCTGTTCTGCTAAAACTTCTGTCGGCGCCATTAAAGCGGCTTGATAGCCGGATTGAATAGCTGCTAGCATTGCCACGACGGCTACTACAGTTTTGCCTGCGCCGACATCGCCTTGCACTAATCTGTTCATCGGTTGCGAGGAAGCTAAATCGTTGAGGATGTCATTGATGACTCTTTCCTGAGCATTAGTCAAGGCAAAAGGCAAGATTTCATAAAAATGTTCGATCAATTTGCCGCTAGGAAGGATGACGGCACTAGCTTGAGCTTTTCTTTGGGTTTGGCGGCGCTTTAAAAGTCCTAATTGCAGGTAGAAAAATTCGTCAAAAACTAAGCGGCGGCGGGCGGCGGCCAAACAATCTCGATCGAGCGGAAAGTGAATATTAGTCACGGCATCGGCTAAACCCATTAAACCGTAACGCTCGCGCAAATCTTCCGGCAGCGATTCTGGCAACATTTTCGCCGCGGGCATTGCAGCCAAAATCGATCGCCTCACCGAACCGGCATCCACCCCTTCCGTCAGCGGATAAACTGGTATCAGGCGGCCGACTTTCATTGATTCGATCGCACCGCCGGAGTCGTCTAATACTTCTAACTCAGGATTGTCTAAAGTAATTCCATATTTACCCTGCTTCACCAACCCGGAAGCTGCCAGCACCGCACCAGTACAATACTCGCGCTTTTTGAATTCTTGCCAACCGCGATTACTGTAGCGAGGGCCTGCAAAAAAACGACTAATTTTTATTTCTCCGCTGCGGTCTTTTAAAATTACTTCTAATATGGTTAACTTCTTATTCTTCGGACTAGAAAAGCAATTGCACCGCTTCACTTCTGCTATCAAAGTCACAGTTTCCCCAGCTACGAGTTCGCGAATTTGTACTTGCTTTGCATAGTCGATGTGGTTGCGCGGATAGTAGTAAAGCAAGTCGTATACAGTGTATAAACCCAGTTTGGCTAAGCGGTTGCCGTTGGCGGGCCCGATGCCGGTGACGCGGGTTAACTGTTGGTCGAGAGTCAGGCCCGGCGGTGCGGGTGCTGCACTCAGGGGTGCTGTTCGGGGAACGGAAACTGCTGGGGGGGTTGGTTGGAGAGCGTTTGCGGGTCTTACTTGTGCTGCTTGTTCTTGCTGGTGCCGAGTTTCTTGGTCCCAAACTTGCTCCATTTGCCTCAAAAAACTGACCGTAATGGCGATCGAATGTTGGCGCTGTTCGAGATCTTTCTGAGGGTAGATGTCAAATTCAGCGGCTAGTTGTCTGGCTCGATCGCGCGAAGAAGCCGCCACAGCAACTGCCAACTGTCTCAAACTGAGGCCCAGAAACTCGCTGAAGCGGTATTGACTGCCTTGGATGTCGTTAAATCCGCGATCGGCTTCTACTGAAAGAGCTTTTTGCAATCGCTGCCATTCTGGTTGATTATTAGTCATCAGTCATCAGTCATTAGTAATTAGTCATTAGTAATTAATCATTAGTCATTAGTCATTAGTCATTAGTCATTAGTTATTAATCATAGCTCAAGAATTCCAGACAACTGTCAACTGTCAACTGACAACTGACAAATGTCAACTGTCAACTGACTAATCTTCAAACCAACTCGATCGCCAAGCCGACTCAGCGTCCACCACAGCAAGTTCCCGCTGCTTTTTCTGGTAATCGCGGCCTAGCGAGTTCAACTTTACAGAGAGGTTGCGAATTTGCTGGCGCCAAGCCGAGGTTCCCGCATCAGCAAACTCTATTTCCGACAGCCGCAGTTTAATCGCTGTAATGTGCAGCGCCCTATTACCGGATGTTTCTGCCAAGTTTCGGGATGCTGATGACGCATCGGTTTCAATGATTAAGTTTAATAAGTTAGGTGGCCCAGCAACGCTGTCGCCGGACAATTCAGCTTGAGAAGCGGCTTCTAGAATAGGTTCTGGCAAGTGACTGGGCAAGATTCCCGACTGTTGCAGCAAGCGGTTGGTGTCGCGAGAAAGCAGCTTGATAATACGGGCGATCGACTTTTCAATACTATTTTGCCAGCGCGCCAAACTTTCGGGGGAATTGGCACTTGGCATTTGGTAATTTGCCAATGAAAATAGATAGTTAATGGCGGAAACTTCGTTTTTTCCCTCTTTTTTTTCCTTTATTTCTTCTTCCTCTTCTTCTTCTTCCTCTTCTTCCTCTTCTTCTTCTTCTTCTTCTTCTTCTTCTTCCTCTTCTTCTTCTTCTTCCTCTTCTTCTTCTTCTTCCTCTTCTTCTTCTTCTTCCTCTTCTTCTTCCTCAGATTCTGTCGTCACTAGAGATCGCAATTTTTCCTCCGACGCCGCAGCCAAAGCCCTTACAGACTGCTGCATTTTTTGCCGCCCGTCGAATGACAACTTGAGAAAGGACTCCGGTACTGCTTGAGTGCAAAGGTGATAGCAAGCCAAAATTAATTGCTGCCGCACTGCTTGTCCCAACGCAGTTAAATAACCATCGTAGGTACTGCGAAACTCCAAAGTCAAGGCTGCTAAAGCCTCTTCGAGTCCTGCCAAATCTTGCTCTATTCGCTCTCTTGCTCGCACCATATCTTTCGTATAAAATTAAAATAGGAGGCGGGCAAAAAAATCAGGTTTCTGCCACAAATTGTCTGAGTTTCCATTTAATACTGGTTATAAACCGGGTGTTTTGTACGCAGTCCGGGAGTCCTGTAAAAATTAAAAATTAAAAATGCAAAAAATCAAGTTTTCACATTTTTAATTTTTAATTTTCAATCTTACTTGGGAATTATTTAGCACCCATTTGGGCTGCCACTTCATCGGCAAAGTTAGCTTCTACCTTTTCAATGCCTTCGCCCAACACAAAACGCACGAAGCGGCGCACTTGGACATTTTCTCCAATTTGGGCGATCGTTTGTTTCACCAACTCTTCCACCGAGATATTCTGATCTCTAATAAAAGGCTGATCCATCAAAGATAACTCTTTCATGCGCTTGTCAATCCGCCCTTGAACAATCTTTTCTTTGATGTTGTCCGGCTTGTTGCCCAAGTCGTCCTTCTCCATTTCAATTGCCTTTTCTCTTTCGACAACTTCGGCGGGGATATCTTCAACTTTCACGTATTCCACATTCGGGCAAGCTGCAATTTGCATCGCAATATTCCGCACCAAAGTTTGGAATTCTTCGCGGCGTGCCACAAAATCAGTTTCGCAGTTAACTTCCACCAGCACTCCGACGCGGCCGCCCGTGTGAATGTAGCTACCTACGAGCCCTTCTGAGGCAACCCGTCCTGCTTTTTTGTCAGCCCCGGCGAGACCTTTTTTCCGCAGCCACTCAATGGATGTTTCGATATCGCCATCGTTTTCAGCGAGGGCTTTTTTGCAGTTCATCATGCCCGCGCCGGTTTTGTCGCGCAGTTCTTTAACAAGTTTTGCAGATATGTCCGCCATCTTCTTTAAGTTCCCAATCAAAATTAGTTATTAGTCATTAGTCATCAGTCATTAGTCATCAGTCATCAGTCACTAATTTTAATGTTAATGATTAGACCAGAGTGAAGAAATACCCAGTCGATATTAGTACCGACTTTGTAGGTGTAGCGCCAGAATTAATTCTAGCGCTGACACAATGAATGCTTTTGCCAGAACTCTACTAATGACTTAGACTCCTGCCATGTACAATTAAAAATTAAAAATATCCAACTAAAAATAATAATTATTTTTAATTTTCAATCTTTAATTTTTAATTTCCTGGTGTCAGATTGCGAGGGCAATACTAGCTCTCGGTTTCTTCGCCTTCGGCCTCAGCAGCGTCGTCTGGATCTACATAATCGGGGTCATCCAATTCTTCGATTTCGACATCATATTCAGCGCCTTCGTAACCACCGTCGTAGTCGTAGTCTTCCTCAGAGTCGCCGCCCTGCTGACCGTGACGACCTTCGTAGATGGCATCAGCCAACTTGCCGACAATCAGCTTGATCGATCGAATAGCATCGTCGTTCGCCGGAATCGCAATGTCCACCAAATCCGGGTCGCAGTTGGTGTCCAACAGAGAGACTATCGGAATTCCCAACTTTTGGCATTCCAACACCGCATTATACTCGCGGCGTTGGTCTACCAGCACCACTCCGTCGGGAATCTTGCGCATGGATTTAATCCCGCCCAGATACTTCTGGAGTTTGGCCATTTCTCGGCGCAGCACCGAAGCTTCTTTTTTCGGCAGCAAATCGAGGGCGCCGATTTCCTCGCGGCGCTCCAAATCCTTGAGGCGCTCCACGCGGGACTTAATAGTCGTCCAGTTGGTGAGCATTCCCCCCAGCCAGCGCTGGTTGACGTAATAAGCACCGCAGCGTTGAGCTTCTTGGGCTACAATCCCGGCCGCTTGGCGCTTCGTACCCACGAACAAAAACTTTTTGCCTTTTTCTGAGGCCACTCTCATGTACTCGTAGGCGTCTTCCATAAGCTGAGCGGTTTGCACGAGGTCGATGATGTGAACCCCGTTGCGCTCTGTAAAAATGTAGGGAGACATTTTCGGGTTCCACCGGCGGGTTTGGTGTCCGAAGTGAACCCCTGACTCTAACATTTGAGCCAAACTGACTACTGGCATTGTATTTTTAACTCCTGTATTCGGGTTAATCCTCCACCCGGTCGTATTTCTGAAGGTTTGCGCCCTCGAAACACCCGAAAACCCGGATGTGCGAATTTAAACAACTTTTCTAGTTTATCACAGCGCGCGCTACTTTTTCTGACAATCTGATATCCCTAGGTCTAGATGGGCGGTAGGCACCCGGAGGTGAGATTTAGTGCGGGGTGCGCAGGCTGCGGTTAGAGTTATTCGCAAGCGCTTCTTAAAAACGAAAAATCGAGGTGGGAGGTTGCCAAAGCCTTTGTTCGCTTGTGAGAGAATGGCGTTGTTGGTGCGCCTCTTGTGCCTTCTACCTTCGATCGAGCTGGTATCCATTTTTTTCGATCGCCCATTCTGTCGGCTTTACTGCCGTGCCCTCTCGATCCGCAAAAATCCCAAAGCTAAAAACGCTATGCCCATACCCATTCTTGTCCTGCTTGAAGTTCTAATTGTCATCGGACTTTCGAGACTTGTAGGTTTAGGATTTCGAGCGATCAAACAACCTCAAGTCATTGGAGAAATTGTAGCAGGAATTATGCTTGGGCCTTCTCTATTTGGCTTAGTTGCACCAGATTTAGCAACTGCACTTTTTCCAGCCGAGGCCGTTCCCTTCCTCAACGTGTTGTCTGAGGTGGGGCTGATATTTTTCATGTTCTTGATTGGTTTGGAACTGAATCCCAAGTACCTCAAAAGCAATTTAGATATAGCGATTTTAACTTCCCACGTCAGCATTCTAGTGCCGTTTTCCCTGGGAAGCTTGCTCGCACTGCTGCTGTATCCCATCGTTTCAAATAATAGCGTTTCGTTTACCGCCTTTGCTTTGTTTTTGGGCGCTGCGATGTCAATTACTGCCTTTCCGGTGCTGGCAAGAATTATTACAGAACACAACTTGCAGAATACAAAATTGGGGACGCTAGCCCTGACTTGCGCTGCGGTAGACGACGTGACGGCGTGGTGTTTGTTAGCGGTGGCGATCGCAGTTACTCGTACTAATTCGATGATCGGTGCTTTGCCGACAATTATTGAGTCTTTAATTTACATCGGTTTCATGCTGACGGTAGTCCGCTGGTTCTTGCAGCGACTTTCCAAACAGTACAACCGCACTGGCAGATTAACACAGTTAGTGCTGTCGGGAATTTACATGGGAGTTGTAGCTTCTGCCTTAATTACTGAATTGATCGGCATTCATTTAATTTTCGGTGCATTTTTGTTGGGTGCCGCCATGCCGAAGAATGCGGGATTAACCAGAGAATTAGCAGAAAAAACCGAAGACTTTGTACTAATATTTCTGCTGCCAATATTTTTTGCTTACAGCGGCTTGCGGACTCAAATCGGCTTGCTCAACAGTCCCGAATTGTGGCTGCTGTGCGCCGCAGTTTTGGGAGTGGCAATTATCGGCAAGTACGTCGGCACTTACGTTGCGGCCAGAGTCTGTGGCATCA
Organism: Microcoleus asticus IPMA8; assembly: GCF_013179805.1. Classification (GTDB taxonomy): domain Bacteria; phylum Cyanobacteriota; class Cyanobacteriia; order Cyanobacteriales; family Microcoleaceae; genus Microcoleus; species Microcoleus asticus. The sequence goes on from NZ_SRRZ01000031.1 coordinate 13,867, forward strand.
GCAACCGCGAAGCTTCAGCGCTGGGATGGCTGATGAATACTCGCGGTTTGACGGAACTAATTGTGCTAAATATCGGTCTTTCCTTGGGCGTAGTTTCGCCGCTGCTATTTACGATGTTAGTCATCATGGCTTTAGTGACAACTTTTATGACTTCGCCTCTGTTGGAGTGGACTTATCCAAAACGGTTAATTAGGTTAGATATTTCCGAAGTTAACTCTGAGGATTCAGAATTAGAAGATTCACCAATTGCCGGTAGCAGCGAAGAAACTGCTAACAAATTGCTGCCAACTTATCGAATTTTAGTACCTGTTGCCAATCCCAGCACGCAGAAAGGTTTACTGCGACTAGCGGTAGCGCTGGCGCAGCCGGCTGCTGGTATGGGTGGTGAGGATTTACAGTCGGCGGCGGTTCATCCTCTGAGTTTGATAGAATTAAATGATGACTATGCCTTTGAAAGTACGCCTGCGGAAGCCGATCGCATTATTCAAGAGCGCCGCTCGAAATTATCAGAATTGATTGATAGTTTGGAACTGTCTGAGGCGCGAAAATTTGTACATCCCATCATTCGGGTTACTAATGATGTAGCCCGGGAAACGGCACAAATTGCGGAAATAGATCGCGCGGATTTGATTTTAGTAGGATGGCACAGACCTACTTTTAGCAGCAACCGTTTGGGAGGCCGTGTCGGCCAAATTCTCAGCAACGCTAAGGTTGATGTAGCAATTTTTGTTGACAGAGGCCAGGAAAGGTTGAATAACTTGTTAGTACCTTACGCGGCAAACATTCACGATGATTTGGGGTTAGAATTGGCGCTGAGACTGTTAGTAAATAGCGAGGAACGCCGTTTGACGGTGCTGCGGGTAGCAGTTGACGGGGAATCTGGCAACGAGCTGAGTTACGATTTTCAGCGAGTGATCGAGCAGTTGCCGGTTGAGGTGCGATCGCGCATTGAAACTCCGATTGTGGAGGCTGCTGAGCCAATTCAAGCTGTGGTGGCGGCTTCTGCTAATGCTGATTTGACTATTGCAGGTACGAGCCGGGAGTGGGGAATTGAGCGCCAAACTTTGGGACAGTATACTGATGAATTGGCTGTGCAGTGTCATTCTTCGCTGCTGATTGCGCGGTGCTACGTTAAAGTGCGATCGCACTTGGCATCGGTACTTCCTCAAAGGTAGTCAGTTGACTGTTGACTGTTGACTGTTGGCAGTTGTTATTAGTTATTGGTTATTGGTTATTTGTGAGTGAGTACCAATGCCCAATGCCCAATGCCCAATTATTAATTACCAAGATTATGAATCATTTAAGCCTCAAATCGCTGGCATTTTATGGGGTTGCGATCGGCTCAGTTGCGCTCCTGTTTAAAGTAGTGAGTGCTTACGGCGAAACAAATTTAAAGGCGGCCCCGGCAATTGGGGGAAGTTATCGCTTCGATGCTAAAAGTTTGCCCGAATGTCTGGAATCTGATTCCTTGGTCTTGACAATCGAGCAATCGGGTGTTTATTTGAGCGGTAATTTGCGCTCGGGCACCAGGGACGACAGGGAAAAAACAGGCGAGGAGAAACCTTCTCTATTTGGTAAGTGGGAAACTCAAGGATTGAACTTGTCGGGTGCGGTTCCTAATTTAGCGGGTTGCAGCAACTCCACAGCAACCGGTCAAAACAGTTCTGTTAAAATGCGCGGAATTGTGGACAAAGAAACCCTCAAGGGAAAAATTAGTCTAACTGATAAGGCGGCGGCTACTGATTTTACGGCTCAAAGACAAGCGGCGGTGCAACCCCAGAAGAAGGAACATTGATCGATCCCAATGGGGCATAAGAAATGGGAAATGGGTAATTGTCAAATTCTTTGTCCCTCTCCGACTCTGCGACTTTCCTACTCTCCGCTTCTCCCCAGGCTAAGTAAGGAATCAAAAAGCTCTGAAGGCGGGGGTGGGGGAGTGGACGATCGAACTCCCGCCTCCAGAGCTCGCCCGCGACGGTCGGTTGCTGCTAGATTGGAAAATATATCTAAAAGTGAATGATAAAAATAAAGTATCCCAGAAGAGTCCTTGGTTGAGAATTTGTCTTGCTCAAGACCCCCCGTGCCCGTATAGTTTGTTTGGAATGGATGTTGCCGTGATCTTAATGCCGTCAGAAACTTCGCTTACCCAGTCAAAACCCTTGATTTTAGACAGTTTGCCAGACTTGTCGCCGAACGATGGCGGATGTCCCCGCCGGGCCAGATTGCAAATTGACTTGATGTTGCTGGCGATCGAAGCCTTGTATCTCGGAGGTGCTGAAGAAATGCTGGCAGTGTCAAAGGACCTGGAATTGGAATCAATTATCAAAAATCGGGTTGCCCTTTGGCTGATGCGCAATACTAACCCGCTGAGACGCTACACGCAGCGCCGCTCCCTTACCATGGTGGAGGCAAAAGCGCTGGTGGCGATCGCCTGTAATATGGCGCGCAAGTTAACCGCGACAATTCGGCAGTTGCTGCTAGACTCGCAGCAGTTGCGATCGAGAAATATCCCCCTCAACCAGAACTTGCCGCTGGCTGAGTATTTAGAACGCTTTCGAGCTCACTTTCGATCGCGCATGAACCCCAAGCGATCGCTAGTTGCAGCTTACGATTCCGACGACAAGCTCAACGAACTAGCTTTGAACTTGTTGAGCAAACTGCTATTTTGTACAGGCACAGCCGGAATGCAGCGCTTCTGGGTTAGCCTGTTTGATGGAGAAGTTGAATAAAAAATGACTATTAGGCGTCAGTACAGTCTGCCAAATTGCACCCTGGTTCTAGAAGGGTTGAGCGATGGATCGGCAGCCAGCCAGTTAGATATACGGCCGGTGCTTTCCATACTAATGAGCGCTGAATGCTATGTTACAGGTCTCAGCGGGCCCCTAAGCGGGGGACGAGACTTTTTTGAAAGCTTGGTGAGGGCCGTCAGCAACTACGCTCAAGAATTTATGAGCGGAGTGCATTATCCCGATCGCTACGGCCCGAATTTGGGTATGGTGCAGTTGCACAGAATTGACGGGAATTTGCATCGGTTGACCGTTCTACCCACCGAAACAGGCAGCCCAACCCAAATCGATCAAAAAACAGAACTGTCGGCAAAAGTAGATTTGACGACGGTACAGCTATTTGACTTAGTGGAAGCGATCGATCAGTTTTTTGCGGACACGCAGACGCTGCCGGAATTGTCACTGCAATTAACCCCAATTTCCAAGCGTTACGTCAAGTCTGCCGAACCTTTGGCGAAGCGGAGTTTGCCTGCTGTCGTGGGAGTGTCGAGTTTGGCTTTGGCGGCGATGGCGTTTTTCTTGGTGCCAGTGCCCGAAGTCCAGCGCCCCAGAGATCCGGTGCCGCAGCCGAATGCTGGCGGCCAGAATCTGGGAACGCCGAATCCGGGCGGATCGGGTTCGCCTAATCCCAATCCTACGCCTGCGGCTGACGGTTTGCTGCCTGGGACTCAAACTCCGAACGCTGAATCGAGTTCGCCGACTCCGATCCCCGCGCCGCAGTCGGACGCTTTACCTAGCGCCACACCGCAGTCGAACACTTCGCCAGAAAGCACGCCGAGTCCTGTTTCTGAAGATTTGGCAAGCCCTGAGGTGGCAGCCGTGCCAATTAGCGATCCAGGAGAAATTGATCTCTTGAAGGGCAAACTTTCCCAGCAAATTGACGGAGTTGTGAAGAATCAGCCTCCGGTTGATGCGGAGTTGGTTTATCGGGTGAGTGTGGCTAAAGACGGGGCGATTGTCGGTTACAAGTCGGAAAATTCGGCAGCAGTCGATCGATCCGAAACGCCGTTGTCGGAGTTGCTTTACAAACCGGTTGGCAGCAGGCCGCCTGCGGAACCGCTGGCTGATTTCCGAGTAGTTTTTGCACCAGACGGCACTGTTCAAGTCACTCCTTGGTAATGGTTGACTGTTGACTGTTAACGGTTGACTGTTGACTGTTAACGGTTGACTGTTGACTGATACCAAATCCCGCTTAAATGCTCCCTCAATCTCTTAGTCTGCGGAGGCAGACTTGGTTTTTTTAGTAGCGATTTCAATCGCCGAATCATCTACAAACCGATTGCTGATTCAAAAACCTGTCGGTGCGATCGGCTCAATGTCGGGGTCAAATCCTCCGACTTGATTTGTGCGAATTATCCACAAAAATGCTCCCTGTTTTAAGAAAATTTTAGCGATTTCATCTTGGGTACGCCTAGGCAGCATTGTTCGGTAACTAATAGCAGCTTTTATTAGGTTCACTATACCCGCAAAAAAGGTTTTTTTCAGTTCCGAATCAATCCCCGCCAATCTCGGATTTTTCCGCCAATCTGGACGGACAATGCCGAGGGGCATTAATACTTTTTCTAAACTTTCTCCTAAAGCTACTAAGTGGTGAAATCTTTGGGTTTGTGCGTCGGTGGGATGTGTTTTCAGCCAGTCTTGAATTTGAGGATTTGACTCTATTTCGGAAGTAATTTTTTTAATAGTCGCGTAAATTGCCTGACTTGAATCTTGGACGCAAGAAGTTGCTGGCGTGACTAAACTTGCGCCGGTGCCGTCTCCGCTGCGGTAGCGGGCCATCATAATATCTAGTTGCTGGTTTAATTCGGTTAAAGGCGACAAGGCGATCCCGCCAAAATCGTAGTCGCAACACACGCAATCTAATTTACAGATGATATCGCAAACCGGGCGATCGCCCAACCAGCCGCGCTGCAAGTCTCCCATATAGCTTTGCCATTTGCTGGAACCGGCAACAATTCCGTCGGGATTGTGGGCGTAAACTTGTTTGTATTCTATGTCAAAACGCAGTTCGCTGGTAAATCGATCGCGCACCACTTTTGCTACTCCGAAAGCAAAATGTCCGGTGACAATTCCCAGCGGTGCAGGTTCGCGTTTTTTGCCACCGATACCGCCGAAACTGTGAATCACTATGCCGATATCTCCTTCTTGCCAAGGGGAGATTGAAGCGTTTTCTGTAGCATCATTTGGGGTTAACAATACTATTTTTGCTTGCCCTTTTTGTGCTGGTGTATTTGCCCAATTTTTGCTGCTTAAATAAGCCAGAGATTTTTTGAGACCGAAATGTGTTTCATCTGGTGTTAATTGGGCAATTTTGCGGGGTTCGATTGCCTGCACTACAAAAATACTGTCTTCGTCTCTTTCGCCGTAAATGTACCAGCCGTCTGGATTTAATGGCGATTTTTCGATCAGGTGATTGGTAGACCTCGCTACGCCATTTTTGTCTGGCTGTACTTGCGGAATCCGAATAATTTCGGCTGCGCCGTCAAATTGTCGAGATGTTTTGTTGAAATGCCGGACAATAAATTTGTCGCTGTCGGGTTCTTTTCGTTGCAAAATTGAGACGAAGGCGCACAAACGTCCGATAATTTGTACTGGTTCGCGATCGATCGTGAGTTCATAGCGATCGCTGCTGCTATAATTAATCGCAATCACCGGCCTGCGCAGCATCACAGTCACGCTGTCTTCGAGTCTGCTGCCTGCTAGAGTTTCTAAAGGGCCTACATTTCGCCAGCCGTTCAATCTATCTGGATGAATGTTGCCAGCTTTTTTACTATCTTTAGCCTGTTTTGTGAAGTTGATATCTTGCGTTACTGCGTGGGCGAAAAACTGTACTTCGCGATTTGTACTCCATTTCAAAAAGGCTGTTTTGCCAATAAAGTTTTTATATTTTTTTGGCGCGTTTATTACTTCAAAAAACACTGTACCGTAGGGCTGGCGCTGTTCGCTTGAGGGCAAAATTAACCGCCCGTGCCAAAGAGCGATCGGCTTGTAGAGATAGGCAACTGCTGCTGAATTTTCGCAGATTATCTCCGGATCGAGCGTTTCTGAAATACCCCTTCCTTCTCTAAAAATAGCAGCCGTTAAATTGCTGTCACTTTCTACGAATTGGGGTTCTAAAAAAACTTTGTCAGGTTCTGAAATATTAGCGGGTGAATTGCCAGCCTTTCTTTTGAACGACCGTCTAAAAAAATGGCTATTTCCCTCCAATTTCGCCTGCAACCAATTGAGAAAAATCCGAATAAAAATAAAAGCTGTTAGGCCGCAAATTACAGCCAGAACTATCAGCGCCAGAGTCAAAATGAATTGGTCGAAAGATTGACCTGACAGTAAAAAAATTGTGGGCCCGTTCAAAGAAAATGCCGCCATAATATCTAAAAACGAGTTTTAGGTTCGATCCAGTCTGTGCTGGCTTGACTGCCGAAAACGAGGGGTTTGTCCTCGGTGATAGCTACGGTTTTGCCGGCCATATCAACTGCACAAAGAGGCCAAGATCGATCGCCCAAATTGCCGGCACGGAACAGAACTTGTCCGGGACAAACTTGACTCCAACCCAACAATACAGCATGAGTGTAAAGACTGCGAGCGGGAGCAACGGTATAAGTGTAATTATCATTTTTGTCCCAAATGACACCGTAGTCGGACATATCGGAAGAGTTGAAAAGTGCTTCAAATTCACGGGCGAGAACGCGGGAACCGTCTTGATTCCAAGAAACAGGCACTAAAATGGCGATCGTCCCGGACATATCTGTGTCATCGCTAGCATACATTCCGCTTTCCGCCAGCGGCGAAGCAGCCGCCACTGTTTGCAGTTCCCCAGTTTTGAGATTTTCCACAAACATGACGCTGCTAACCCGACACCGGGCGAATTCCGGCTGCACTTGCAACTCAATTCGACTGTAAGCCGCGTATTGGCCGTTAGTTGAAACTAGGGAAGGACTGCGATAGTAGCGGAGGCCTGTGCCTGCAGTTGAGCTAACTTTAGCATGAGTGGCACTAATCCATTCCCACGGAACGGGATAAGGGCTATTTAAAGGGTCAGTCATCGGTTTTTCTTCCAAAAGTTTTACTGGATTATCCAACAGATTCAGGCTTACACGCAACGGACTAGAAACCCGGTTTTAGCCTCGATACTTCGCCACCCAACCCCAGATTTGTAGAAACCGGGTTTCTTTTTCAGATTTTAGATTTGTGCTCCCATCTAAAATCTAAAATCGATCGGCAAAGGCGGCAAGGTCTGCTATCTTAATTTAGTTCGTTACACAACTTAACTCAAGTTTTATTAAAATCTCACAGAATAAGATAGTACCGAAATCCATATGGTATGTGAACGGAGAGGGAGTTTGACCTAATCACCTCATAGTTTACTAAACTTTTTCTCAAGCGAATTATGGCGATTTTATTGACAGACGCTCCGTTGTATGCTATAAGGTCTAGATAAACCCAAAAACCAAAGCAATTTTTTTCTGGTTGGCAATTTTTTTCTAGTTTGTAAACCGCGATCGATGTAAAACTGACCAGCCTATAAAAAGGTCGAACGGGATACCACGATTCGTTAAATAGGTTGAAAATAATGATTAAACAATGGCTAAAAGCTTAAAAAAAATAGTTGTACTGACAAAAAATAGCGTGTTGCTCTACCCGAATTGACGGCAGTGGACAAGTAGGAGCAGACTCATGCACGTAGAAGCAGGAGTCAGACCAAGCAACGAAAATACTTAGAGTTGAATGGTGAAGCAAAGATAAAATTGAGCCAAGTTTTGTATAGCAGGAAATATGACGCGATCTTTTAACCAAAAACCTTCAATCCCCCCGACTCGCGCCTCCAAGTCGCGGGGAAAAGGTTTGCTTGTACTGTCGCTGATTTTTAGACTGCTGCTGCTGGGGGTGGGGAGCGGTTTTGCCTGGGTTCTGGGGATGGCGATCGCTCAAATTTATCCCTCAGGCGCGACCGAGATGCCGCTGGCAGAGAGATTGCTGCGTCTAACTCAAAATGTGACCCCCAGCCCGAAACTCGCACCAGCAAAGCAAATTCCGGCGCTCCCGACACCAACCGCTACACCCAGTCCGCAGTCCACAGTCAGTCCTGCGCAGAGAGAGAAATTGCAGTCGGATTTGAGACAGTTGCAGGGCGAGCTCAACGCGCTGATCGGCCGCACGGCGGCTTTGGAAAGTCAGTTGGGCAGCAGCCGCCCGACGGAAAGTTTGGAAAAGCGGTTGCAGTTGATGTCGCAGCAATTGGCGGGGCCGGAAACGGCGGCAAGTCCTGTTCCTGCTTTGCCCGCGATCGGCAGCAGCCCGAGTCCGATCGCTGAAACTGTTAATACTGCGCCACAAAATGCCAACAATCCGGTGTTTGGAGGGGACGGGCTGATGGTGACTCTACCCAGCGATGTTTTGTTTGATACTGGCAGCATTTCTTTGCGCGCGGGAACAAGTGCGATTTTGGACAATTTGGTGGCGGAGTTGGGCAATCACGAGGGGGCAACTGTGCGGGTTGCGGGCCACACTGACGACGCGGGGGAAGCGGCGGACAATCGCAATGTGTCGTTGGCGCGGGCTCAGGCTGTGGTTCAGTATTTGTCTGGTGTGGTGGGCCAGAATTATCATTGGGTGGCGATCGGCTATGGGGAAAGTCGCCCTTCGGTAGACAATAGTTCCGATACTAATCGGCAGCGCAACCGCCGCATTGAAGTGGCAATTAGTCCTTAGTCATCAGTCATCAGTCATCAGTCATTTTTCAAGCATCTTATTCCGATGCCAACAGAAACCAGATAAATTAAATATTTCAATTCCCCTCTCCCTATGGCCCTATCTCCCTATCTTCTCCGCTATCAGGCTATCAGGCTGAAGGTGTAAGAGGTGGCAAGTCAGAATTATTTTGAGCCTGATCTATGGCATCTTGATGTTCGCTCCTAAGCTTCGGTTTTAAATACAAGTTCTCAATCAAAGCTGCCACTCCCGCAAACCAAGGCGGTACAATTACAGCTCCAATAATTCCCAATACTTGAACGCCTCCCAAGACAGACAGCAATTGATATAAAGGATGCACTCCAACCGATGAACCAACCAGCAAAGGATCTAGCACGTAGGTTTCCAAATTCTGGATGATTACAAATAACAGCAACACCCACAAAAGTACCCAGCCACCTTTAGCTAATGCTACGATTAATGCTGGTACTGCTCCCAACACTGGCCCGAGGAAGGGAATCAAGTTGGTAACACCGGCGATCGCACCCAAGCCTAAAGCAAATTCCGGCATTCCCAAAATACTTAAACCTGTGGTAATAAATATCCCTAAAATCCCCGAAACTAACACTCGCCCGCGAATATAACTCCCCATTCTTTGACCGATTGGCGCTGCTTGTGCGGCTAATCTTGCATCCCAAGGTTTTGGGAAAAACTGCACCAAACTTTTAATTAATGTGTCGCTGTCCGCAACCATGTAACCGGAAATAAATAATGCTAAAACTAGGCTGAAGACACCGCCTAGAATGCCTCTAGTTAAACTGTACGATCGCAAAACCAGTTGTTGGCTCGATCGAATCAGCCAATTAGTCAGCGATTGAGTGTCCACAAACTGACCCACCAAGGTTGGGGCATTGTCGCTCAACCGACTCAATACATTAGTTGCCACAGTTCTCAAACTTTCGACATAAACGGGTAACTGCCGCAGCAGTAACTCTATTTGTTCGATTACCGTGGGACCGATTAACACTACCGTCCCGCTAAATCCGCCGATGAGAGTTAAATAAACCATAATCACCGCTAGCCAGCGGGGAACCCGCATTGTTTCGGCCCAATTAACGATCGGGACGATCGACGCGGCCAGCACGACTGATATCATCAGAATTACTAGCAAGCTGCGCAATTGCCACAGCAGCACTAGCAGCAAGGACGATGCTACTATTAGCAGCAAGTTAGGTAAAGAAATGGTAATCCGCTGTTCTGACATGATTAAGTAATCAAGGTTTGTATTCGCGCTTATGTCCTCCCCTAGGGGGAGTTTATTTATCTTCTCACTTACCAAATATATGTGGGGTAAAATCTGCCCCTACTCATATTATAATCAAAAGTAACATCAGTACAAAAAAAAATATGCAACCGCAATATTCAACCCAAGATTTCTCCACTATTTCGTCTATTAAATCACCAACGCTGTTTTACGAATGGCAAAATTATCGCTGTGCTTATGATTTTTACAACCCAACTACTGCGACAGAAGATAGCATCCCTTTGTTATTAATTCATCCGATAGGAGTTGGTTTGTCAAGAATCTTTTGGCATAGATTTTGTGATAGTTGGTACAAAGCAGGGAACAGCAATCCGATTTACAATCCCGACCTTTTGGGCTGCGGCGATTGCGAAATGCCGGCTGTGGCTTGCTATCCTGACGATTGGGCTGCACAGTTGCAGTTTTTCTTGGAAACAGTAGTAAAAAAACCTGCGATCGTCCTCGTGCAAGGTGCTTTACTAGCTGTAGCCTTGGCTTTAGTAAAAAAGCAGCAGGAAAGTGGCTCAAATTTAATTCGCGGCTTAGTTCTCGCAGGGCCTCCCGCTTGGGCTGTGATGAACAAACATTCGACAGAAAGACAGCAAAGAATTGTCTGGAATTTGTTAGATTCTCCCTTGGGAAACGCTTTTTACCGCTACGCCAGACGCGCTGAGTTTTTGCGTTCTTTTTCCATCAAACAACTCTTTGGCGATGCGAAAAAAGTTGACAGCGAATGGTTGGATGCTTTGCAGGCTGGGGCGGCGAATCCTGACAGCCGGCACGCGGTTTTCTCGTTTTTAGCGGGGTTTTGGCGCCAGGATTACAGCGGTACGATTCAAAAGTTCGATCGGCCTGCACTTGTTGTCATGGGAGAAAAAGCCTCAAGCATCAGTCAAGCGGGTAAGGAAGAGAAACCCGATGAAAGATTAGCGCAATATTTAGCCCATTTTCCCAATGCGGAAGGTTTATTAATGCCAGGGCGCAATGTTTTGCCCTACGAATCAACCGCAGAATTTGTCGAGGCTGTTGCGGCGTTTGTGGATAAGTTAAATAAAAATTAAATCTATTTGTGGAGTTATTATCTAATAATAACTGACACAGTTAATAGACCTCATCATGTGTCCCGATGTCGAGTAAAACAATGACTTCACAATTTGTTTCCGTGTCCTCTTCAATCGAGAACACAATCCGACAATTACAGCCGCAAGAGCAGGACTGAAAACCCTCAAGTTTGCCACCTAGTTTATGAGTACCTAGGTTGGGAAAAAATACATCTGCTTCCATTTGTTGAAGAGATTCTTCAATACGTTGCTGGAGCTCAGGATTTCGTTTGACAAACTTGCGAAATGCTCGTTTGAATTAGGGAGTCATAACCAGTTGTCTCATGCTTCCGGCTCGTCCAAAGACTGGCGTAATGTTGCAATAACATCCTCGGCTGACTGCTGTCGAAATTTGCCTGTACGGAAATCAGCTAAGGTTTGTTGAGCGTCAGCAGCTATTTCTGCGCGGATACTCTCGCGGTGAGGGTTTTGCAGGATTTTTATCAGCATTTCCTGCTGTTCGTAGGACAGTTGCAAAGCAGTTTCTAGCACTTGGTCGAGGGTATTCATAGAGCTAGGCTATTACCTCTAAGGTTGAACAACTTGCGAAGTTTAGTAAATTGTATCGCTTATTCCAAGACTAGGCTAAACAAAAAAAATGTACTAAACTCGGTTTTGTCATGAGCGACAAAATCATTACGATCGAACCAGGTAAACGCGGTGGAAAGCCTTGCATCAGCCGAATGCGAATTACCGTGTATGATGTGTTGGGTTGGCTGGCTGCGGGAATGTCTCATACAGAGATTCTAGACGATTTCCCAGAGTTGACGGAGGAAGACATTAGAGCGTGTTTAGAATTCGGCGGTTGAAACCGCTTCTTGTAAAACAAAGTCTGCCTCCGCAGATTATGAATTTCGTTTCAACCCCGATGCCAAATTGTTGTACCATCTTTTTGATCGATCAGAGTAATGCCCCGATCCTTAAGTTCGTTGCGAATGCGATCGCCCTCAGCGAAATTCTTAGCTTTCCGGGCATCTTTCCGCTGCTGAATCATCGCCTCAATCTCCTCATCTAATTCGCTAATGATTTCAACTTTATTAATACTGAAAGATGCGGAAGGCAGATTGATAGTCGAACTTAGCTCGACTCGGTTGGTAATTCCTAAAACATCGTCGGCTAAACGAACAAGAGTCTGCCACTTTTGTTGCAACACTTCCAAAGGCATTTCTGTTTTTCCCTCATGTACAATTATATTCCTTTCGCGCCGCAATTCCTTCGCCAATTCAAACAGAACAGCTAAAGCATTAGGAGTATTGAAATCATCATCCATCGCTGCTCTAAATTGCTGTACAGCCTCACTCTCCACTATGGGCAATTTCCGAATTTTATCTACATCCCAACCCCATTGGGAACCGTGCACATAACCAAAAACTATACCTTCCTTAAGAGTATGCCAACCATTTCGAGCGTTAGCGATCGCCTCTTCGGTAAAATCAATTTGACTGCGGTACTGCGCCATCAACACAAACAGCCTCACCGCCATCGGTTCCACCGCTTTTGACTTCTCGCTTCCTTCATTCTGACTCCCCCCCTTACCAAGGGGGGGCTGGGGGGGGTTAGATTCCAAATCGCCCGACCAATTCCCCTCCAACAAATCGCGAATTGTAATAAAATTGTGCAAAGATTTCGACATCTTTTTGCCATTGACAGTCACAAAAGCATTGTGCATCCAATAATTAGCAAGTGACTTGCCAGTCGCGGCTTCAGATTGAGCAATTTCGTTTTCGTGGTGCGGAAAAATTAAATCGGAACCGCCGCAGTGAATGTCAATAGTTTCGCCCAAGCAATCGCGCACCATCGCCGAACATTCGATGTGCCATCCGGGGCGGCCTTTTCCCCAAGATGAATCCCAAGCAGGTTCTCCCGGTTTAGCGCTTTTCCACAGGGCAAAATCAGAGGAATCTTGCTTTTTTTGAGCTTCTATTTCTGCGGTTTCCAATCTACCGCTAGCCCCTGCCTGCATTTCTTCCAACTTGCGGCCCGAAAGTTTTCCGTAATCGGCAAACTGCCTCACGTTGTAGTAAACGTCGCCGCCGGAAGCATAGGCATAACCTTTATTTTCTAATTCGTGAATCAGCCGTTTGATGCCGTCCATTGTATGGGTGGCGCGGGGATATTCATCGGCCTTGAGAATATTTAGCTTTTTCATATCTGCAAAATATTCATTGATGAAGCGTTCCGCCACGGCTTCCATTGTGGAATTAGTTTCGCGGGCGCGGTTGAGAATTTTGTCGTCAATATCTGTAAAGTTCTGCACGTAGCGGACATCGTATCCCCGCCACATCAGATAGCGGCGCACCATGTCCCAAACAATGTAAGCGCGGGCGTGGCCGACGTGACAGTAATCGTACACCGTAACGCCGCAGCAGTACATCCGCACCTTTCCTGGTTCGATGGGTTCAAAAGGTGATTCGCGGCGGGTCAAGCTGTTGTAAAGCGTTAGAGTCATTCGATTTTAGATTTTAGATTTTAGATTTTAGATTTTACAAGATTTACGCAGAACCTCTATGTGTAGGGTGCGCAGTGCGCACCCGATCTGTATAGGTAGCGCGTCAAACTATTTTTGCGTCCAGGACTGTTGGTTTGTAGTTGCGATCGCCTGTTAGCGAAGCTTGCAGAAAAAGAGCGCCCAACTGCCAGCCTAGGAAATTTGGTACTAAATCTCCTCTATCCATAGTACCGCCCCGGCCGACTCAATCTCACATCTAATTCATGTCAGGGAATCTTGACAATAGTAGGTGACGATCCCCACAAGCGTTTTTTTGTCAAGGTTTCCTGACATATTGATCCCCAAAATCACGAAAATGCGTATAACTACTCATGATTGATGGCAAAGACCCCTTGACCCGATCGCAACTTGTCTGCAACATTAAGTCATGACAAAGCGATCCCAAAGAAATGCTTCGATTAAGCTAAGCAGCTCTGGGAGTCGAATAGCGCGTGTGCTGCCAGCACAGCGTTGCTAGCAGCACCGATCGCACTCACAAAATCGATCTTGTCAATCAAGAATCGACAGAAAAGTTTTATTTAGATCGGACGGTGCGCGCAGAAGCCAAGAAGTCACAACCCCCGATCGCATTGGGGACAAGACAAGCTAAAAACAAGCAAGGCTTCAAAGGTTGGAGAGATTTGGAAGCTCGATAATATTTGCATTTAAAAGAGTTTCTAACTCAAAAAGTCAACACATTTGTGTTGAAAGAAAAAATCTAACCCGCCATCCCAAATAAGTGGAGAACAAACTCATGGCAAAAGAACGCCCACCATTAGAAGAGATGACTTTGCGACAACTCCGCAGAGTTGCTAGCGAATGTGGAGTCTCTCGCTACAGCCGGATGCGGAAATCGCAACTTCTGGCATCAATTCAAGAAATTCAGCGCACCAAATTTTCCTACAGCCCATCTCGCAAATTAGAGGCACAAGAAGCAGTGGAAGCAGCAAAGTTTGAACTCGGTCAAGAAGATAGAACAGGCGGTTCTTTGTCGTCTGTAGATGAAGGTTTAGCAGATTTGCCCAACGGCTACGGCGAAAGCCGGGTTGTTTTAATGCCCCGCGACCCAGAATGGGCCTACACTTACTGGGACATTCCCAACGATCGCAAAGAAGAATTGCGCCGCCAAGGAGGACAGCAACTCGCCCTGCGGATCTACGACGTTACAGATGTTAACCTCGACACCCAAAGCCCGCACAGCATTCAAGAATATCCCTGCGACGAACTGGCGCGGGAATGGTACGTGCCAATCCCCGTAAGCGATCGAGACTACGCGATCGACATCGGCTACCGCTGTGCAGACGGTCGCTGGCTGGTATTAGCTCGATCGGCCCAAGTCCGCGTTCCTCCCGTCTATCCCAGCGACTGGATTGAAGATCAATTCATCACCCTCGATTGGGAAGAAGAATTGCAGGGCAAAACCTTCGCGGAACTGGTTCCTCCGGCCAAGAAACTCGCACAAGCAGTCAATGGCGGTGGTTACAGCACCAGCAACGCCATCTACGAACAAATCTTCGGCATGGCAGAATCTGCCGAATCCCTGCGCGTAGCGGGTTCTATCTTTGGTTCCATGCAGCACGTCGCCGGTTCCGTCCAGCAAGTCGGCATCCACGAACAAGCTCTCAGTTCTTACGTGTTCCCCTCCGGCGTTGGAATGTGGGCTGTTCCTACTATGTCCGGTGTCGGTATGTCGGGTGTCGGTATGTCCGGCCTCACCATGTCGGGTGTCGGTATGTCCGGCCTCACCATGTCGGGTATCGGTATGTCCGGTGTCGGTATGTCGGGAGTTGGCTTCGCCGCCCCGATGCGCCCCCGCCAGTTCTGGTTAGTTGCTGATGCCGAACTGATCGTCTACGGCGCCACCGAACCCGACGCCACCGTCTACGTAGGCGGACAGCCGATTAAACTCAATGCTGACGGCACTTTCCGCTTCCAGATGTCTTTCCAAGACGGCTTAATCGACTATCCGATTTTTGCAGTAGCAGCAGACGGCGAACAAAACCGCGCTATCCACATGAAATTCAACCGCGAAACCCCTGAACGGCACACCAATACCAAGGAAGATGCTGTTGTGGAATGGTTGGGCTGATCGCTCGCGGTCGATCGCGATCCGGGCGATAATGCAGGTTTGTGCCAATTTGTTAACCATCACAAGGCATAGCCTGAGCCGATCGTGATTTGTTAGGGTTAATCCCAGACAACAACCCATAACACCCCCTATACACCGTACTCCTGTTTTGAGGAGCGGTGTTTTTTGTATTTAGGACTTACTCAGAAACCGGGTTTTTATAGCAGAATAGATCGCGGATCGGGCGATCGGCAAAAGTTATACCAATTCTTAAAACTAGGGATAAATATAGATTGTATGCGAACATCTGTAGGGACTTAGGTCTAAGTTCCTACTTTATTTCATCCGATTGATAACTGCTATAGCAATCCTACTAAATGAGTCGTAAATTTTTTACCCCACCCCAACCCTCCCCTTGCTAAGGGGAGGGAGTAAGAAATTCACAAATGATTTAGGATTGCTATATATTAGACAATTATCTCAATATCTATCTGTAGATAGATGTTTACTTAACTCGCTATTGAGCTTGTTTAATCAAAATATGGATTTTTCACTCCACCATTATTAAGTAAGCTAAAGTTTACTTAAATTTTTATTGCACAAACTCGCTAAATTCAGCGAAACAAAAGAAAGCGAGTTATGAGAGAAATAAGGCGATCGCACAGCCACTTCTCAAAAGCAAATGCAAAAAATAAATTCCCCGCCGCAACGAATGCAGAAGCCTCGTCTTTTAGCCTTATTCGCTGCCACACTAGCCACCGTATTGCTTTTATTTATTCTGCCGGCACTGACTCAACAGCCAGTCGTGCTCACCATGTTAATGCAAGGCCAAGACCTTCTTAACTGGAAACCCTTTGTCAAAGAATTTGAACAGAAAAACCCCGACATTCGCATCAACCTCATAGAAGGGCCTTTTGACACAAACCTCATCGAAAATCTTTACACATCTGCCTTTCTTTTAGGCGAATCGCCCTACGACATCATCAACATGGATATTGTCTGGGTTCCCAAATTTGCAGCCGCAGGCTGGGTAAGGGATTTGACAGACAGAATTCCCCCCGAACAACTATCAAAATTCATCCAAGGTAACGTCGAAGGCGGCCGGTATCGGGGCAAACTTTACCGAATTCCCCATGCTTCCGATGCCGGAATGCTTTATTACCGCAAAGACATTCTAGAACAAGCGAAAATTCCAGCGCCAAAAACCTTTGAAGAGATGGTAAAAATCTCTCAAAACTTGCAGAAACAGGGAAAAGCAACTTGGGGTTATCTGTGGCAAGGCAAACAATACGAGGGAGTATCTGCAATGTTTGTCGAGGTGCTTTCCGGTTTCGGCGGCTTCTGGGCTAACCCTCAAACTTTTGAAGTTGGGTTAGATAAACCCGAGGCAATTAAAGCAGTGGAATTTCTCAAAAATACGATCGCCTCCGGCATTTCTCCTCCGGGTGTCACCACCTACGGCGAAGAAGAAACCCGGCTGTTGTTTCAAAACGGCAAAGCGCTGTTTTTGCGAAACTGGCCCTACGTTTGGAAGCTGGCCAATGCCGAAGGATCGAATGTTAGAGGCCAAATTGCGATCGAGCCAATGCTCAGCAGTACCGGTAAAACAGGCGGTTCCTGCTTGGGCGGCTGGGGCTGGGGAATTGCCAAAACCTCAAAACATCCAGAACAAGCGTGGAAAGCAATTCAGTACCTTACCAGCGAGGAAACCCAGCGCAAATTTATTTTAGAAACAGGTTTAATTCCCAGTTACAAGTCCCTATTTACCAACAAAGAAATAGTTGCTAAATATCCCCACTACCCGCAGCTTCTAAAAGTAGTGGAACGGCCAGCTTTGCGCCCGCCCCTGGCACAATACGCTCAAGCTTCTGATAT
This sequence comes from Microcoleus asticus IPMA8, assembly GCF_013179805.1. GTDB lineage: Bacteria > Cyanobacteriota > Cyanobacteriia > Cyanobacteriales > Microcoleaceae > Microcoleus > Microcoleus asticus. The sequence continues at coordinate 31,175 of NZ_SRRZ01000031.1, forward strand.
TTTGCAGCGCTATTTGAGTTCAGCTTTTACCGGGAGAATGAGTGCAGAACAAGCAATGAAAGCAGCAGCTAGCGAAACTCGCAATTTATTAGGCAGTTTGAAACAACCCCAAGCTTCGTAAGTCCTAAACAGGCTTTCCGGCCTGTTCCACAAACAGTGAATTTTCTAGCCCGCCCGAACAGGCAAGATGCCTGTTCCACACAGAGTGAATTTTTTTATTGTGGGGTGGGCATCTAGCCTGCCCGAACAGGCTTTCCGGCCTGTTCCACAAAAGCTAATTCTCTTGCGGGTTGGGTTCCTAGCCCGCCATAAAATAATTTAAATGTGAGAAATATGCAATTAGACAAGATGCGACAGCGCGAACAAACAACCGGATGGATATTAGTAGCACCAGCTTTGATAATTCTGCTGCTAGTATTTGCTTACCCAATATTGCGCGCTTTTTGGCTGAGTTTATTCACCCAAAACCTCGGTACTGAATTAAAACTGGTTTTTTCCGGTTTTGCTAACTACAGTCGAATGTTAGGTGATGGGCGTTTCTGGCAAACTTTAGGCAACACCACAGTATTTACTGTCGCCTCAGTTTTACTGGAATTAATTCTCGGCATGGGCATTGCTTTAGTCTTAAATCAATCCTTCGCAGGGCGCGGCATTGTTCGCACAATCTCCCTGCTACCTTGGGCGCTACCGACTGCATTGATGGGAGTAGCTTGGGCGTGGATTTTTAACGATCAATACGGCGTAATTAACGACATTTTAATGCGTTTGGGATTGATTCAAAATAGCATTAGCTGGCTGGGAGATCCGACTTTGGCAATGATGGCAGTAATTACAGCAGATGTGTGGAAAACTACGCCCTTTGTCAGCTTGCTTTTGCTAGCAGGATTGCAGTCAATTCCCAATGATTTGTACGAAGCACACGCCATTGACGGCGCGAGTAGCTGGCAGAGTTTCCGTCAAGTTACCGTCCCCCTGCTGATGCCGCAAATTGTGATTGCTTTGCTGTTTCGATTTGCCCAATCTTTCGGCATTTTTGACTTGATTCAGGTGATGACGGGAGGGGGGCCGGCGGGGGCAACCGAGACGGTTTCTATCTACATTTACAGCACGGTAATGAGGTATTTAGACTTTGGGTATGGGGCGGCTTTGGTGGTGTGTACTTTTTTACTGTTAGTGGCAGCAGTCGCGATCGCCGCTTACCTGTTATCGAGAGCCCGCATCAATTGATTTTAGATTTTAGATTTTAGATTTGAGGATTGTAGATTGTAGATTTTAGATTGCTGAACGGTTTAAATTTTTCCTTTCATTGGTATAAATTATGTCGATTGCCCGCGAACAACCCACCAAAAAAACCTTTGACATCCGGCAATTAATCTTGCCAATATCGGCGATATTAATTGTCGCATATTTCCTCGCACCTATTATCTGGCAGGTGCTAACTTCTTTCAAAGTAAATCCAGATATTTCGGCAATTCCCAACGTCTACATTCCCAAACGAATTACTTTCGAGCATTACCTGTCCCTCTTCCAGCGCCGCCCGTTTGCTCTTTATATTTTAAATAGCGCTTTTGTTTCCATTACTTCAACATTGCTGTGTTTAGCAGTAGGCGCTCCCGCAGCTTACGCTTTAGCCAGGTTGAGGTTGTGGGGCGAGAGAATCATCCTGGCAACTGTGACAATTGTAACGCTATTTCCGGCGGTGCTGCTATTTTTGGGACTGCTGGAAATTGTCAAAGCTTTGGATTTAGGCAATAATTATTTAGCATTAATTATTCCTTACACCGCGATCAACTTGCCCCTGACAATTTTGGTAATGCGGAGTTTCTTTCAACAGTTGCCAAAAGATTTGGAAGATGCCGCTAAAGTTGACGGATACAACACTTTCCAAATGCTGTGGCAAATCGTACTGCCGATGACATTTCCAGCTTTAGTCACAACCGGAATATTGACATTTATTTCAGCTTGGAACGAGTTTATATTTGCACTAACATTTATGACTCGCGAATCTCTAAAAACTATTCCCGTCGCCACGGCTCAACTCAGCGGCACGTCAGTCTTTGAGATTCCTTACGGGCCGATCGCCGCAGCTACCGTTTTGGGAACTTTGCCCTTAGTTTTGCTAGTTTTGGTGTTCCAGCGGCGCATTGTTCAGGGTTTAACTGCGGGGGCGGTAAAAGGATAAATCGATTTTAGATTTTAGATTTTAGATTTTAGATTGAACTGGTTCCTAGGCTGTGCCTGGTAACGAGTCAAACAACACAGTCAACAGTCAACAGTCAACACTTTAAAAATCATGGCAAAATTGCAACTCAAAAACCTCAATAAAACCTACAGCCCTAAAGTAGTTCCCGTAAAAGACATTAGTTTGGATGTCAGCGAAGGAGAATTTCTGACTTTGCTGGGGCCGTCGGGGTGTGGCAAATCTACGACACTGCGGTTAATTGCAGGGTTGGAACAGCCAACTAGGGGCGAGATTAGAATTGGCGATCGCAATGTCACTTATCTCAGACCGGGCGATCGGGATATCGCAATGGTTTTTCAAAGTTACGCGCTTTATCCGCACATGACAGTATACGAGAATATGGCGTCAAGCCTCAAACTTCGCAAAATCCCATCCGGCGAAATTAACCGATTAGTGACAGAAGTAGCAACATCCCTCGGATTGACAGAATTAATCGATCGCAAACCCGGGAAACTATCAGGCGGACAGCGGCAGCGAGTCGCCCTCGGCCGCGCATTAGTGCGCCAACCGGAAGTATTTTTGCTCGACGAACCTTTGAGCAATCTCGACGCATTATTGCGGGAAAAAGTTAGGGCCGAACTCAAACAATTGTTTTCCTCCCAAAAAGCTCCTGTAGTTTACGTCACTCACGACCAAACCGAAGCAATGACGCTTTCTACAAAAGTCGCAGTTCTCAACAGCGGCAGCGTGCAGCAGCTAGATCCGCCACACTTAATTTATACCCGTCCTGCTAATCAGTTTGTAGCCGGTTTTGTGGGCAGCCCGCAAATGAATTTGCTCGTGCTTAAATGCCAGGGCAATTTTGCGATGTTAGGTGATTTTGGAGTTCCACTCCCAAATATGCCGACTGTGCCGCCAGAAATTGTGTTGGGAATTCGCCCCGAACACGTCGGCTTTGCAGATGCAGAGGCCGGCAAGATGTCGGCCCCAGAGGCAATTAAAGGTGAGGTTTATTTAGTGGAAAACTTGGGAATGCAAAATTTAGTTAGCGTCCGAGTTAAAGGTTTGGAGCCAGTAACGGTGCGGGCTTTGCTGCCCAATGACCGCCACGGGAATTCCGAAATTGTAGAGCTGGTTTTTCCGCCTCAGTTGCTGCACTGGTTTGATGTAAAAACGGGCGATCGCTTGCAATAAGAATTTGCCCTGAATAGCATGATTGATTAAAAATTCTCTAACCATGTGTATAAAAATAGGTGTTTTGCTTCTAATTAAATTATGACTTTAGTTAGAGGTAAAACTATTTTGCTGCTGTTAACGTGATATTAATGTGTGAAAAAGCTAATTGGCTCACACATAGGTGGCGTATTTACCAGAATTTATCGCTAACCTATAACTCTATTTAGGTGGTTAATGACAAGGTGAAGCTAAGTTGGCTTTCTCTGGCGTTAGCTGCTGAGTTTGGAGTGAGCCAATTAGATTTAAAAATGTTGAAATTTATCACCAATCAACTTAGGGAGTATTACCGAGATGAATTTGATTTCCACAGCCATTGCTCGCATCAGTTCCCTGCTTAAGGGCTTTCAAGTGAAGAGTTTTTTGAGTGTTGTCCTAGTCGGTTTTATGCTGCTGACGGCAAATGTTGATTCGGGACACAGTAACAAGGCTTTCGGCACTGCAGGAGGCTCAAAAGCGGATCTAAACAATCCTGAAAGACCCCAAACAACCCGGGAATGGAGGCAAGAAGCTCGCGAAACGTCAGACTCTCCGGGCGAACGAGCTCAGAAGATTGGACAAGAGGCAGGAGCAGCCGTGAAAGAAATGGGAGAGATGTACCAAGACACTGCTAAGAGAAGTGTCCGCGACTTAAAGGATAAGTAGATCCACCTAAAAAAATATAACACTGAGAAACCTGATTGCTGTAGGGGCAGCGCCAAGAGTGTTCGCCCTTGCGGGTTTCTCAACACCTGAACAGTTTGACGTTTAAATAGGTTGAGCTACTTAATACGGCAGAGACAATCAAGTAGGCGAGCATAAATAAACTAAGACTGACGTTCATAAACCCGGTTTCTCATGTGAAACTGGGTTTTTGAGTTGGAAGCCTTTTATGTTAAATTAAATCAAATCCGCGTTAAAAACCCCTTGATAAGACTCGGCGGTTGAAACTGAGATATTGCTGGATTCTCCATAAGCATTTCAAGGGCGGACTAGGAGCAACGGCCCCGAATAAAATTGAACTATGAGCGGAACAGGCCCGAAAGCCTGCTCGTGAAAATGGTGCAAGATGTCAGTTAAAACCGCTTTTAACCTCAAACTCGTATGTGGCTTCGATCGCCTCTAGAATCCGAGTTTGAGGTCAAACTACACAAACTTTCGTCCCTGTCTAAGAGACTGAGAAATAAGCGGTAAGGCGCTTAGGTTGCACTTTACATATAGAAGTTCCGCGTAATTCCTGATGAATAAACATCTTAACAGTCTTTGCTTGACCGGCCTGCTGTTCATCCTGCCTGTTTGTCCCGCGACAATTGCCCGCGCTCAACTGCTCGAAACTTCGGATACTAATGCCAAGCAAATAAACCTCCTCAAAGATGAACTGTATTTTGGCTTAACTAAACCGGGAGGCGAGACAATTTCGGAAGCAGAATGGCAGGAGTTTGTCAAGGCAGTTATTACCCCTCGCTTTCGGGAAGGGCTAACTGTATTAGAGGGCTCGGGGCAGTTTCTCAACAGCTCGGGAATTCTGATTAGAGAAAACTCTAAAATAGTTATTTTGATTTATGAAAGTAGCCCCGAAAAAAATCAGGCTATTAATGAAATTATCGAAACTTACAAATGCACTTTCCAGCAAGAGTCCGTTTTGCGGGCCACGAGCGAAGTTAAGGTTTCCTTCTGATGCGGTCATCGAATCAGTGTATTTATGATATTATTTGTGCTGAGCAAGGTCATACCCTCAAAGATAAGTAGGGTGCGGGTGCAAGCAAAATCATAATCATAATTTTTGGGTATCGATCGCACACTGCAAAAACTCGCTAGAAAAACCTGCCCGGGAGAAAACAAAAACATGACAAACGACGGCAACCCAAAAGCTGAACGGCCCGAAAGCGAGGATTCAGAAAATTTGGACGGTATGGCGAAAGCTTTTATTGTGAGCGTGGCTTGGTCTTACGCAGAGGCATTGGAGCGAACGCAACGATCGCGAAATCCACAGGAACCCGCGCCGGAATCTCCGAGCGAAAAAGTCGATCGCAATCCTGACAGCAATTAATGAAAGATCATTAATGCGATCGATTTGCCAAATTATCTGTGCGATCGAACACAGTAGTCAGTTAGCTGTTTTGAGTTCAGAACGATCTACTCAGAGCAGCGAGCTGTTCAATTAAAGCCGAATTTGTATTGGATTTTACAACAAAAAAAAGTGAAATCCCCGTGACTCTTCAATAAGCTCAGAACAAGCTTTAGTCAGGGGATGAGAACTGCGTTGCGGGTTTGAACCTCAACCTATCTCTATCCCTAAAACCGATTTAAACTAAAAAAAGTACGGTTTTACCGCTACAGTGTACAAAACAAATAACCAATTTTTAGATCGGTCTCATGTCTAATTCAAAAATGATTGGCAAAGCGATCGCAGGTGGTCTTTGCTTCGGCATCCTCGCCAGCTTCACCGCTTCATACGGCCCCGCATCCGCAGCAGCACCAATAATTGCCCAAGAAACAGCAGCCCCGGCCGCTAGCAGCATCGACCAGCAACTCCTAGGTCAATGGCAAGGCACAGTCCCCTCCGGTCAGTCTTTCACCTTCGTCTTTGCCCCAGAAGGCAAATTGTTTCTCATGGCTAAAGGCCCCGACGGAGCCGCCCGCGCCAAAGAAATGAGGTACAAAGTTAATCTCGGTGAAAAACCGATGCACATTGATGTCGGCCTCAGCAGCACAGAAACCGTTGAGACTGTTTTTGAATTGACTCCCGAAGGTCAAATGCGGCTTCAGTTGCAAGGCACTAATCCCGGACAGGCCAGACCTAATGCCTTAAACGAGCAGGCAACCGTGTTTAAAAAGGTCTCTGAGGCCACTGCACTGCCTGCTGATACTCAAGTCATCGGTTTTTGAGGAAAATTACTCGCAGGCCGAAGGCACTCCAGTAGTTCTGAGTTGTGAGTTTTAATTTAAAGAATTTAAACTTTAAAATTCAAAACTCACAACTTAAAATTTTCCCACTGCCTTCTGCCTTCAACAGGCACTGCTACAATCCACTTAATCTCCATTTAACTTTTGCCATAGACCTCCATGAGTGAAACCGTCCTAGAAGTTCGCAACCTGCGGGTTCAATTTCAATCTGCGGACGCAGGCGATGCGTCTGCAACAGTCAAAGCTGTTGACGGCATTTCGTTTGAGGTCAAGCGAGGGCAAACTCTGGGAATCGTGGGAGAGTCGGGGTCTGGAAAATCGGTAACATCCCTGGCTGTGATGGGTTTGCTGTCGAGTTCGTCAACGAAAATCGAGGGCGAAATTTGGTTTTCTCCGACAAAAGACGGCGCTAGCAATGGGCCTGTGAATCTGCTGGAAATGCCGGACAGGGAAAAACAAACATACCGGGGCAGCCAGATTGCGACGATTTTTCAAGAGCCGATGAGTTCGCTCAATCCTGTTTATACGATCGGATTTCAACTCACAGAAGCCATTTGTTTGCACCAAAAGGTGTCGCAGACAGAAGCGCGGCGCAAAGCAGCTTCTCTGCTGCAAGAGGTCAAGCTGCTAGCGGGCGACGATGAGCTCAGGCAGCGGTGTTTGGCTTTGCGGCAAGAAGCGGTTCGGGAGGACGATCGCGATTTGATGGAGCTCGTCAACGGCCAAAAACAAGCTATGCTCGATCGCTACCCCCACGAACTCTCAGGCGGTCAAATCCAGCGCGTGATGATTGCAATGGCCATTTCTTGCAATCCAACTTTATTAATTGCTGACGAACCGACCACGGCTTTAGACGTAACCGTGCAGGCAACTATCTTAGCTTTGCTGCGCGAATTGCGGGACTCTAGAGGCATGGCAATGATTTTTATTACCCACGATTTGGGCGTCATTGCGGAAATTGGCGATACGGTGGCGGTGATGTACCGAGGCAAGATTGTTGAGTGCGGTGCGATCGAACAAATTTTCAGCAATCCCCAACATCCTTACACAAAAGGTTTATTAGCTTGCCGCCCAACTCTCGATCGGCAACTGCGCCGCTTGCCGACAGTTTCCGATTTTATGGATGTCACCACAACTGCTAGTGGCGAATTAGTAATTGTCGAGAAAAATACCGATTTAGACGGCGACAGCAGCGGAGGAAATCCCGCTTTTCCAAATGGAAAACCGCCTCGGCTGCCGAATATTTCCGAGCCTTTGCTGGCTGTTAATAACTTGCGAGTCGGTTTTCCGGTGCAGGGAATGTTTGGCGAAACTAAACGCTTGTTTATGGCGGTCAACGATATTTCTTTTGAGGTTTACCCGGGCGAGACTTTGGGTTTGGTGGGCGAGTCTGGCTGCGGCAAATCAACTTTGGCGAGAGCTTTGCTGCAATTAATTCCGATCGCCAGCGGTAAAGTGTTTTTTGAAGGTCAAGAAATTACGCCTCCTGCCATAAGTAGTTCGGCATCGCAGTGGATGGCTAATTATCGGAGGCAAAAAGAGTACGATCGCAAATTGCGGTGGCTGCGGCGCGATCTGCAAATTATTTTTCAAGACCCTTTTAGTTCTCTCGATCCGCGCCTGAATATTGGGGATGCGGTGATGGAACCGATGGTGATTCACCGCTTTGGTAAGAACCAAAAAGAACAGCGCGATCGCGCGGCTTATTTGTTGGATAGAGTGGGTTTAAATCCCGATTTTATGCGGCGCTACCCCCACGAGTTTTCGGGCGGACAGCGGCAGCGAATTTGTATTGCTAGAGCTTTGGCTTTGAATCCTAAGTTTATTATTTGCGATGAGTCGGTTTCGGCATTAGATGTGTCGGTGCAGGCGCAAGTTTTAAATTTGCTGAAGGAGTTGCAAACAGAGTTTGGACTGACTTATATTTTTATTTCTCACGATTTGAGCGTGGTCAAGTTTATGAGCGATCGCGCGATCGTCATGAACAAAGGTAAAATCGAGGAAATTGGCACTGCTGAGCGCATTTACAGGCAGCCGCAGCAAGCTTACACGCGGCAACTTATAGCTGCTATTCCTGCGGGAAATTTGGAGCGAATTCGGCAACAGCAACTAGGTCGCCAAGCTGCTTGGCCCCCATCGCCGGCAGATGAATCGAAACACTTGTGAGCTCTAGTGTTTTAAACTGGTGGTATCAATTACCAATTGCCCGTTACCAATTACCAATTACTAATTAACCATTAAGCGCGAACATCTCGTGCAACGAAAAACTTCTACAAATATTTTTTTCATTTTATCTTCACAAATCAGCAGTTTATCTTTATTTTAACTTCATAATTTATGGTCAAATTCAACCTGCTTGAACTTGACTAATATTCCGGGCTGTTCAACCCACACCCAGGGCGGTTCACGCAGTATTTTCATACATCAAACCCGGTCATTCCCGGACGCAAAAAGTGGTATAATACGCTACTCTAACGCGGTAAGCAGCTTCATGCGCAGCATACATAATTAGGCTCTGCGTGCAGGATGAGCTAGATTACGCCAAATGTCCAATGACTAACAGCAATATGTAGCGTAGTATTATAGATAAACTTTCTCTATGAGTGGAAAAAAGTAGAAAAGGCGCACCCTAGCTAAAAAGAGATTGCTCGCTAATTCCGTAAATACACTTAATTCTCTGACCAAGTTGCGTAGATTTACGCAAATTTAAAAATGATAGATTTAGCAAGCTAGAAAAGTTTTACAAAATTTAAACATCTTTATTGTAATTGTGACTCACCAAAACAAAAACGGAATCAAGAGTAAAAAAATGAAATCTTCTGTTCATATCGAAGAATCAAACAGCACTAAATTATCGAACTTACTGCAACTGTTGTTGAGAAAATTCACGCCAGCAGTCACCAGAATAGAAAAGGCAGAAGGCAGCAAGCAGTATGAAAAAAAAATCAGCCTAGCGACGATCGCCCCTGGCAGTTTATTCTCAATTTTGATAATTGTACTGCTGATATTAAACGGGTGGCTCGTAGCTGGCAGCCGTGATAATTTGTACGGTGGCCAACTCGCCCTGGGATTTTTGGGAATAGCAAATATTGTCTTTTTGGCGGTATCGGCGCGCTCAAACGCCTCTGCTGTCGCAGCCCAAAACGATCGCCCATCCAGCCAACCCGACGGGTGCGATCGCTTTTTTAGCCTCTCGCCAGATATGCTGTGCGTCATTGGTTTTGACGGTTATGTAACACTCATCAACCCAGCAGCAGAAAAAATCCTCGGCTATTCCCCAGCAGAAATGATTGGCAAACTGTTCATTGAATTCGTGCATCCAGACGATCGCGAAATTACTTTAAAAGAAGTTGAAAGTATTGCTGCGGGAAATAATACCGTTGGGTTTGAAAACCGCTGGCGCTGTCGCAACGGTTCTTACAAGTGGATAGCCTGGACTGCTACCCGTTTCTGCGAGGAAGAATTGATCTATGGTGTCGGCCGCGACATTACCGATCGCCAAAGGGCCCAAGAGTCACTCCAGTACAGCAATTCTATCTTGTATTCCGTGATTGAAAGCACGCCGGATATCATTTGTGTCAAGGATATTCAAGGCCGCTACACGATCGCTAATTCTGCGCTAGCTCAATTTTTTGAAAAACCGCTTGAGGCAATTTTAGGCACAGACGATGCAGGATTATTTCCCGCTGAAATGGCCAGTAAAATTATCGAAATAGACAGCAGAGTGACGGCAGGAGAATATTTGACTTATGAAGAATATATACCAAAAAACGGGGCTGTGCAAACGTTTCTAACCGCGAAATACCCTTGGCGCGACTCTCAGGAAAATATTATCGGCGTAGTTGGCATATCTCGCGACATCAGCGATCGCATACGCGCCGAAAAAGCCTTGCAAGAAAGCGAGGAACGCTACCGCTGCTTAATTGAAGCCACATCCCAAATTGTTTGGGATACTAAAGCCGCAGGCGAATTTGTCACCGAACAAACAGGATGGAGTGCATTTACAGGACAGACTTACGGCGAACTTAAAGGATGGGGGTGGCTGAATGCTATCCATCCAGACGACAGACAACATACTGCAAAGATTTGGTCTGATGCAATTGCCAACTGCACTTTATACGAAGTAGAACACCGCTTGCGCAGGCACGACGGCGAGTACAGGTACATGAGCGTGCGCGGTGTGCCCGTATTGAACGCAGACGGCAGCGTTCGCCAGTGGGTGGGAGCGCACTTCGATATTACCGATCGCAAAATAACAGAAGAACAAATACAGCAGCAAAAAGAATTTTTGCGCAGCATTTACGACGGCGTAGATTACAGCATTTTTGTAATAGATGTCGGCGAAGACGGAGAATTTCGCTACGCCGGCTGGAACCCAGCAACAGATTTACTCGGCGGCATCAGCAGCGAATTCGGGTACGGCAAAACTCCTCAAGAGCTTTTCCCAGAAGCTACAGCAGCAATGTTCCGGCAGAATTTGATTGACTGTTTGGAAAAAGGCAGCTCGATTTCCCGCGAATATCCCGCTAATTTTGTGCCTGGAGAAATCTGGTCGATCCTAACTCTGACTCCGCTGCAGGACCCATCAGGCAAAATTTATCGCGTTGTCGGCAGTTTCACCGACATTACAGAACGCAAAAAAGCAGAAACACAATTGCGCGAACAAGAGGAATTTTTAAACAGCATCTATAACGGCTCCAGTCAAGCTCTTTTCGTGATAGATGTCGGCGCCGACGGAGAGTTTCGCTATGCAGGCTGGAATACAGCCACAGAAGCCTATACAGGCCTTTTGAGCGCCGATATCAAAGGAAAAACCCCAGAAGAGGTTTTTCCCCCAACCGTAGCAGCAGATTTTCGGCAAAGATGCGTCGATTGTTTGGCAGCCGACAGCTCGATTTCTTATGAAGACAGCACCGAGTTGGAAGGCGCACAACATTGGTTTATGGTAACTCTGACGGCGCTGCGCGATGCCTCTGGCAGAATCTACCGCCTGATTGGCAATTCGACTAACATTACCGATCGCAAACAAGCAGAAGCAGCGCTGCAAGAGAGTCAGCGTTTTGTTGAGCGAATTGCCAATACCAGTCCGAATCTTCTCTTTGTTTACGATGAAAGCGAGCAGCGAAATGTCTACAGCAACCGCGAAATCAGTGACACCCTCGGCTATACGAGGGCAGAAGTTGAAAACATGGGCAGCAATCTACTGCCCACCATCATCCACCCTGACGACTTAGCTAAATTTCCCGGATACTTTCAGCAATTAGAAAATGCTCCCGACGGCGAAGTAATTGAGTACGAATATCGCGTACGCGATCGACAGAATTGTTTGCACTGGTTAGTCAGCCGGAATATTGTATTTAGCAGAACAGAGGAGGGAAAAATTAAACAGCGTCTCGGTGCTGCTACAGACATTACACAGCGCAAAATAGCAGAACAAGCTTTAGCAGAACAATTGAAACTTTCTCTATTCACTGCAGATGTGGGAATTGCTCTAACTCAAAACCAGACTTTGCTTGCAACTTTGCAATATTGCGCCGATGCAGTTGTGCGCCATTTGGATGCTGCGTTTGCTCGGATTTGGACGCTGAATGAAGAGGGAAATGTATTGGAACTGCAAGCAAGCGCGGGGATATATACTCACATTGACGGCGCTCACAGCCGCATTGCTGTCGGTGAGTTCAAAATTGGTTTAATCGCCTTGGAGCGAAAACCTCACATCACTAATTCTGTGCAAGAAGATCCCCGAGTCCAGGACAAAGAATGGACAAAACGAGAAGGAATGGTGGCTTTTGCTGGATATCCGCTAATTGTTGACAATCAGTTGCTGGGAGTAATGGCGATGTTTGCTCGCCAGGAGTTGAACGAATCAACGCTGGTTGCTTTGGCATCAAGTGCCGATGCGATCGCCCTGGGAATTAAGCGCAAACAAACAGAAGAAGCTCTCGCCATACAAAAGCAAACTTTGAGGGCAATTATTGACAACGCTCCCATTTGGGTGTGGCTGACTGATACTAAAGGCAAGATGCTGTTGGTTAACAAAACTTTTTGCGAATCTGTGAACGTTCCTGAAGAAAGATTTTTGGCAGCTTCTCATTCTTCAGAAATTTTGGGAGGGGAAGCATTTGCTAAGTGCATGGCATCTGACGTGCAAGTCTGGAGTCAAGATACTCCTTTTTATGCTGATGAAATTATCCAGTTTGCTGACGGTGAAAATCACCATTTAGAGGTGATCAAAGCTAAGGTAAAAGAGGCCAACGGCAGCGCGATCGGCTTAATCGGTTTGGGTTTGGATGTTACACAACAAAAAGAAGCTCAACGAAAATTGCAAGCTTCGGAAGCGCGATTCCGCAAGTTAGCGGAGCAGGAAGCGCTGCTGAACCAGCTAGCTAGCAATATCCGCGAATCTCTGGATTTAGGTACTATTTTAGCAACAACTGTGCAGCAAATTCGCGACTTGCTGCAACTCGATCGCTGTATGTTTATCTGGTATTTGCCCGACGCTTCGCCACCTGCTTGGGATGTCGTCCACGAAGCTAAAAATGATGACTTGTTCTCGCTTTTGGGTTATTTCCCTGCTGACATAACGGGTACGCAGTCGCAAAAAATCGCTAATTTGGAAGTTTATCCAATAGATGATGTTGCAACTCTCAGCGATCCCGTAGAACGAAAATTCTTTTTGGAGGTTGGTTACAAATCTGTCTTGGATTTGCCGATTAAAAGTGCCGAGGGTTTAACTGGTGTTATTTGCTGCGTTTCTTGCAGCGAGATGCGTAAGTGGACAAAAGAGGAAGTGGAGTTAATGGAGGCAATTGGCGCTCAATTGGGCATCGCCATCAGTCAATCTGAACTTTACACTAAAAGCGTCGATTCAGCTCGGATAGCACAAGAACAAGCTGCCCAACTCGAAGTAACTCTGTGCGAACTCCAGCAAGCTCAAACTCAGCTCGTGCAGGCAGAAAAAATGTCGAGTCTCGGTCAGATGGTAGCAGGAATTGCCCACGAAATCAATAACCCGATCAGCTTTATTTTTGGCAATCTTACCTACACAGAAGAATACACCACAAACCTGATGAAACTGGTGCAAATGTATCGAGATGAATACCCGGAACCTTCTCCGGATATTCAGCAGGCAATAGAGGTGTTAGAGCTAGATTTTGTGCTAGACGACTTGCCGAAAATGCTGTCTTCTATGCAGGTGGGAGCCACTCGCATCCGCGATATCGTGAGGAGTTTGCGCAATTTTTCTCGCCTCGATGAATCTGACATGAAAAAGGTTAATATTCATGAAGGCATCGACAGCACATTGATGATTTTAGAACACCGTCTGAAAGTTCAGCCCGTTAGCGTAGAGGGTACGGAGTACCGTCGCCCCGCAATTCAACTTGTTAAAGAATACGGACAATTGCCACTGGTGGAGTGCTACGCCGGACTGTTAAATCAGGTGTTTATGAATATTATCGCTAACGCTATTGACGTTTTACAACAACCGCTCGAAAATCCGGGAATTATTCGCATTCGTACAGCGGTAGAAGGTACTCTCGCTGTGATTAGAATTGCTGATAACGGTGCAGGTATCACCGATCAAGTCAAGCAGCGAATCTTTGACCCCTTCTATACTACAAAACCGATCGGTTCGGGGACGGGGATGGGTTTGGCGATTTCCCATTCAATTATTGTCGAAAAACATAAAGGTGAAATCAAGTGTTTCTCTCTGGTGGGGAAAGGCAGTGAATTTATAATAGAGATTCCGATTAAAAGAACAGAAAACTAAATTGGTTTTATGCAACAAAAGTAGTAAGGTAAATCAGTTGGAAAAACCATATTTTTTCTATTAACCTTAAGACAGACTTACCTATAAGCTACAAACAAATAAAAGTTGTTTTCCCCTAAATTTGTCTGGTATACAATATGCACGAGACAACTAAAATTGATATAATATTAAAAATCTAAAATCTAAAATCTAAAATCTAAAATGGCATTACCTCCCGGCAGTTTAGGTTTACCCCTAATTGGCGATACCCTCAACTTTTTGCAAGATTCCCAATTTGCCAATAAACGCCACCAGCAGTACGGGCCCATTTTCAAAAGCAGCATTTTCGGACAGCCTACCGTGTTTATGTGTGGCCCAGAGGCTAATTTGTTTGTTTTAAGCAATGACAACCAATATTTTGTTGTGACTTGGCCTCCCAGCACGAGAGCGCTTTTAGGGCCGCTTTCCTTGGCGTTGCAAACCGGTGCTAACCACCAAAATCGGCGTAAGTTGCTGTACCAAGCGTTTCAGCCGCGAGCTTTGGCAGGGTACATCGGCGGGATGGAAAATATCACTCAGCGCTATTTAGAAAAATGGGCAAAAATGGAAACCATGACTTGGTATCCAGAACTGAGAAATTATACTTTTGATGTTGCGGGTAAGTTGTTAGTAGGGATTGAAAATGGTTCGGAAACGCCGCTAGGACATTATTTTGAAACTTGGTGCAATGGTTTATTTTCGATTCCTTTAGATGTGCCTTGGACTCAGTTTGGCAAGGCGAAAAAGTGCCGCAAGCTGCTGTTGGCAGAACTTGAAAAGATTATTCGCGATCGCCAGCAAGGAACCCCTAGTGGCAGTGATGCTTTGAGTTTGCTGATTTCGGCTCGCGATGACGAGGGAAATAGTTTGAGTTTGGATGAGTTAAAAGATCAAGTGCTGTTGCTGCTGTTTGCGGGACACGAAACTTTAACTTCGGCGATCGCCTCTTTTTGTCTTCTCCTAGCTCAAAATCCCGACGTGATGGCAAAAGTACGGGCCGAACAGCAGCAGTTCCTCACAAGTGAACCGCTAACCTTGGAACAGCTCAAACAAATGACTTATTTAGAACAGGTTATGCGAGAAGTGCTGCGGTTGGTTCCGCCGGTGGCAAATGGTTTTCGGCAGGTAATTAATGCTTGCGAGTTTGGTGGCTACGAAATTCCCAAGGGTTGGACCGTGCTTTATCAAATCAATCAGACTCATCAGGATAGCGCAGTTTATCCCGAAGCCGATCGATTCGACCCCGATCGATTTAGCTCGGATCGATCGGCTAAACCGTTCAGTTACGTGCCATTTGGTGGAGGTTTGCGAGAATGTTTGGGCAAAGAATTTGCCCGGTTAGAGATGAAGTTGTTTGCGGCAAAGATTGTTCGGGAGTTTGAATGGGAGCTTTTACCGGATCAAGATTTGAATTTAATCCGAGTACCGACTCCTCATCCCCGCGACGGTTTGCGAGTGAAATTTCGGCGGAACTATTCTTAAGAACAGGCATTTTGCCTGTTCCACAATAGGTAAATGTTCTTGTGGGGTGGGCACGCTCGCGTGCCCTGAAACCCTTATTGATAATGGTGCAAGATCACAGTCTCAATCAACATCCAATTGCATCGGCCCTAAATACTTAGTTAAATAAGGCGAAAACACCTCATAAATCAGCGTCAATGGCTTACCATGATGCCAAAACAAATAGTGTCGCCCCCAAAAAGGCCCCGACTGTTCAAAAGCTGACTCCAAAGCAGCCGAATTACCCAAATAAATGCCTTGCACGTCCCGATACAATTCCGTCCGCAGCCGCGCTAAACTGGCCCAAATTGGCAAAGATTTATTTTGTAAATATTCATCTACATGGCTCGCTTCCCACCAAGAAGTTGCATAGGCTAAACGCTGTCCAGAAGCAGTCCGCAGCCACACTTGGCGGCGCAGGCGCGGCCCCGGAACCGCGACAATTTGCTCTGGTGCGCCGTCTGCGTCTTTACCCACTAAAGACATATCGATCACATCTACTTCTGTGGGTTCCCCTGTCAGCAGTCGCAGGTGACGGGTGGGAGAACCGTCGCCTAGGAGCAGTATTTGCCATGCCGGTGCGAGCTTGGTGTGGGGCAAACCCTTCTGTACTGCGTCTTCGGCTCCTTGCCACAGGGGGTTGAGAGCGTGCCAGGTGCGGCTGTTTTTGGGTGTGAATGTTGCAGTCAAGGGTCTTTACAAAACTTAATTTTTTGCTTATTATAACGCTTCTTCAATTATCCACTCAAAAATAAAAAATTGCTCGGTCGAGGACGATCGCCCATAGGATGTCCGGTTAAATAGTTATAATACTTCTGTTCGGGATTTTTATTCTTCCTTCTTCCTTCTTTCTTCCTTCTTTCTTCTTCCTTCTTCCTTCTTCCTTCTTCCTTCTTTCTTCCTTCTTCCTTCCACTATATGTTACGAATAACCGAAATAAAACTCCCCCTAGATCATCCTCAAGATGCGATCGCCAGTGCCATTCTCAAAAAGCTGCAAATTCCCCCTGAAGAATTGCTCGGCTATTCCATCTTCAAGCGCAGCTACGATGCTCGTAAAAAAGCAGAAATCCTCCTTGTCTATATTGTGGATGTAGAGACGACACAGGAAAAGCAAATTTTGGCACGCTTCAAAAAAGATCCTCATGTAATGGTGACACCAGACACGAGTTATCGCTTTGCAGCCAAAGCCCCCAGCAATTTGACGATTCGCCCCATTGTGATTGGTACAGGGCCGTGCGGTATGTTTGCAGGTCTGATGCTGGCACAAATGGGGTTTCGCCCCATCCTTTTAGAACGCGGAAAAGCAGTGCGCGATCGCACAGTTGACACCTTTGGATTTTGGAAGAAAAAAGCAGGATTTAACCCAGAATCTAACGCCCAGTTTGGCGAAGGTGGTGCGGGTACTTTTTCCGATGGCAAACTCTACAGCCAAGTTAAAGATACTCAGCATTATGGGCGGAAGGTGCTGACGGAACTTGTGAATGCGGGAGCTTCACCGGAAATTTTATATATTAACAAACCGCATATTGGCACGTTCAAACTGGTGGGAATTGTCCAAAGTCTTCGCGCTCAAATTGAATCATTAGGCGGAGAAATTCGGTTTCAAACTCGTGTAGAAGATATCCACATCGAAAAGGGAAAAGTGCAGGGGCTTACCCTCGCCAGTGGAGAATATATTGCTACTAATTATATAGTTCTGGCGGTGGGACACAGCGCCCGCGATACTTTTGAAATGTTGTTTTCGCGCGGGGTTTACATTGAGGCTAAACCTTTTTCTATTGGTTTTCGGGTGGAACATCCCCAAACTATCATCGATCGCTGTCGTTTTGGCGATCGGGCGGGCCATAAGCTTTTGGGTGCCGCCGATTACAAACTGGTTCACCACTGCCAAAACAATCGTTCTGTATATAGTTTCTGTATGTGTCCCGGTGGTTTGGTAGTGGCGGCTGCGTCAGAACCGGGGCGACTTGTCACTAATGGGATGAGTCAATATTCTCGCAATGAACGCAATGCTAACAGCGGGATTGTGGTGGGTATCACGCCGGAGGATTATCCCGGTCATCCCTTAGCAGGAATTGAGTTTCAGCGTCGCCTAGAAGAACGGGCATTTGAGTTAGGTGGTGGCACTTATAACGCCCCTGGGCAGCTTGTGGGTGATTTTTTGGCAAATCGCCCTTCCACGGCGCTAGGCAGCGTGCAGCCGTCTTATACGCCGGGAGTTGTGATGACTGATTTGAGCGAAAGTTTGCCAGATTATGCGATCGCAGCCATCCGCGAAGCACTTCCGGCTTTTGACAAACAGATTAAAGGATTTGCGATGGATGATGCGGTTTTGACTGGGGTGGAAACGCGCACTTCTTCACCAATTCGGATTAAACGCAAGGAAGATTATCAAAGTTTGAATACAGAAGGTCTTTATCCTGCTGGGGAAGGTGCAGGATATGCAGGTGGAATCCTGTCGGCGGGGATTGATGGGATTAAGGTGGCGGAGGCGGTTGCTTTGAGTATTGTGCAATCTTCAAACCACAAAATTTGATGCGGGGTTTGAGGATTTTTGGATGGTTTGAAGATTGCCGTCAACTCTCAACCGTCAACCATCAATGGTTAACTCTGTTCAAACAGCAGCTAAACGCGATCGAATTTCCGTATCGGTATACGCCGGCGTCCAGCCTTCTTTGGTGGTAAAATAGCGCACCGCTTTAACTTTCCGGGCTGCTGTCAAATAAAACCAGTGTTCTGTATTCGCCGGCACGTTGATAAATTCTTCCGGCTGCACTGTGAGTTCGACTTGGCTGCCGTCGGGCCGCACGAAGCCGAAAATGCCCTCGCCTGCTACGATATAGCGGACTTCATCATCGGCGTGGATGTGGCACTTGTTGAATTTGGACAGCATGGTGTCGAGGTTGGGAATGTCTGGGTGCAGTACCAGTAAGTCGCGATCCTGATAGCCGGCACTTTGGTTTAGCTGTTGAAAGTAGCCGTCGAGAGCTTGCAGCACTTGCTCTTTTTGATTGTCGTCAAGAGCATCTTTCGCTAACAAATTTTGAATTTCAGCGCTGTCACCCACGGGCCAGCGGTTGAGTTGAATGTTTAAAGGCGCGAGTTCGCGCGCAATGTCGCTTAATTGAGTGTAGGTTGTACCGTTTTCGAGTTGCAGGATAGCCATTTTTGCACGTTCCAATTTTTGGATGAGGCGATAAACAGACACAGCGAAAGATGTTTGTCGATCGCGCCTGTACCAGAATCCCAATTTTAACGCTAATTTGAACAGGCTTTCCGGCCTGTTCCACAACAGTTCAATATTTGTCGCGATAATATTGATAAGTCAGGGGCCAGCTAGCACCAGCAGCAATCGGCAATACTGATATCTTAAATGTAATTTTTGCAACAACTATGCCTACTTATACTGGAATTTCTAGCGAAGCATTTCAGCATCCCCTCGATCGGCAAGCTGAGGAAGCGCTGCGCAGCGTACCTGGATTTGACTTAATTGCCAGCAAATTTGTAGAATTTGTCTACGAACGACCGCAATTCGTTTACCTAATGGGAAATAGCATTCAAGTCGGTCCACGCCAATATGCCAGCATTTATCATATATTTCGGGAGTGCGTGCAGGCTTTAGATGTTTTTCCAGAACCTGGTTTGTTTGTTTCTCAGAATCCCTCAGTTAACAGCTATGCTCTGGGAAAAAACCAGCCTTATGTAGTATTAAACACTGGTCTTTTAGACTTGTTGGAAGAGCCAGAAATTAGGGTAGTATTGGCTCACGAGTTGGGACACATTAAATGCGGTCATCCAACTTTAAATCAAATGGCGACGTGGGCAATGAGCGTTGCATCGACAATTGGCGAGATGACTTTCGGGCTGGGAAATATGGTAGGCAGCGGTTTAATTTACGCTTTTTATGAGTGGCGCCGCAAGGCTGAATTATCGGCAGATCGGGCGGCTTTGTTGGTAACGGATGACTTAAACAGCGTGATGAAGACGATGATGAAACTTGCGGGAGTTAGCAGTAAATATGCTGACCAATGCAGTTTGCAAGAATTTATCCGCCAGTCTGACAACTATCAAGATCTCGATCGAGACAATCTCAACCAAGTGTATAAGTTTTTACTTTACAACGGCGGTCAGGGCGTGATGCTGAGTCACCCTTTCCCGGTGGAACGCCTGCGGTATTTGCGAGACTGGGCAAGTTCCGAGGAATACCGCCAAATTAAGCTGGGGAACTACAAGCGGGCTGTAGCTGAGGGTGCGGTTGATGTGAAGTCCCAAACGCCTAACACCGAGACGGAGGCTTTGCGCCGTCAAATTGAAGAGTTGCAGCGGGAGATCGATCGGCAAAAATCAAAGCGAAACTAAGTTTAAATTCCTCGTTTCCAGGCTGTGCCTGGGAACCAGCTAAATGTTTTGTTGAAGATTTACCGGATTAGAGGGAGGGAGAAACGTAAAAGGAAGGTAAACCAGTGAGAGACTTACTCGCAAATGGTCTCCAATCTAAAAACTGTCCCCTCCTTTCGGAAATCTGTTTCTGAGGAGGTGTAGTTTAAATCAAGAGAAGCTTATAAATCAACGGGGCTAAAAAAAATGATTATTGATAACGCAATGAATACTAAGAAGCCAACTTCTAATTTTTTCGGCAATGTGGGAAAAGTCGCGATCGCCCTGACTCTTCTGGCCGCCGGCATGGCATTTACAAATCCTGGGAGAGACAAATACCTAACTTATGCTTCCGGCGTACTCCAAACCGAGTTGGAAAGCACTGTATGCAAGGATTCTCGCGTGCCTAAAGCTTTGAGCGGCATTACAGATACTTTGATCGGCAGTTGCAAGAATTTACTGACTTCGCAACGGGACACGATCGAAGGCTTGCTCGACAATACAACGCAGCGTCAAAATTTAGGCGTAGCCAGTATTTACACAACTGAATTAGGCAAAAAAAGCTATCAAACTGTTGGAGCTTTTGGCAATTTCGTGACGCTGCCACCTAGTTCGGAAAATGCTCAAAACTAATCTCAAATTAAGTTTAATTGTAGAAACCGGGTTTTGTAGAAAACCCGGTTTTTGCTTGCGTAATTATATATAAGTAAATCTAAATAAATTCGGATACAGGCAGCACATATTTTTAATCAAGCCCGCTATTAAAGCCAAATATTAAGTTTTATTAAATATGAAAAGTTATTGTGCCACTTAATATTAACATTAACACTATAAAGTTTAATGTTTAACAAATAAGCAGATGGCAATGCAATTAAGTAAGGGTGAGAGATTTAATATCTCTCAAGAAGCGCCCGGTTTAAAAAAAATGGCGATCGCCCTCGGTTGGCAGGTGACAGAGGCAGGGCAAAGCTACGAGATTGATGTATCGGCGTTTATGCTAGGTGCTGACGGCAAAATACCTAACGATAAGTATTTTATCTTTTACAATAATCTGCAATCCTTTGACAGTTCGGTACTGCAATCGATTCCTGAAACAAACAACCAAGGTCAAGAGAATAAGACTATTTACGGCGTTATCTTAGAAAGAGTTAATCCTGAAATTGAGGAAATAACTTTTGTTGTGACTATTCACGAAGCCGATAAAATTAATGCAAATTTTAGCAATATCAAAAATGCTTTTATCAAAATTAGCAATTTGGATACGAAAAGCGAACTTGTTCGGTATGAATTAAAAGAGAAATTTTCGCGAGAGACTGCTGTAGAGTTTGGTCGTTTGTATAGAAAGAATGGAGAGTGGAGATTTCAGGCGGTAGGAGCAGGATATCAGGCTGGATTGCAAAGTTTTGTTGACAAGTATTGCAGCTAAAACAGTAATAATATTGCTCCAATTACTCACGAGTTGGCAGCGGGAACAGCCGATGATTTGCAGTTCCCGGCTGGGAAGTTGGACGTGAAGCCAGAACCGGAAGCGGAACAGTCTCGTCTGGAGCTTTTGGTGACTTTGTTACCTTGCTACCTAGTTTTGAAAATGCTCCAAACTAATGTCAAATTAAGTTAAATTGTAGAAACCGCTTGGGGCAGAAATCCCGGTTTTTACTTAGGTAATTCTCTCTAAGTAAATCTCAATAAATTCAAATACAGGCAGCAGATATTTTTAATCAAGCCCGCGATTAGAGAAACTCTGTTAAATTTCATTAATTAAAGAACTTATTGTGCCACGTAACATTAAGATTAGGAGTATAAAATTTTAGGTTTAACAAATAAGCAGATGGCAATGCAATTAAGTAAGGGTGAGAGATTTAATATCTCTAAAAAAGTGCCTGGTTTAAAAAAAATGGCGATCGCCCTCGGTTGGCAGGCGACAGAGGCAGGACAAAGCTACGAGATTGATGTCTCTGCCTTTATGCTAGGTGCTGACGGCAAAATACCTAACGATAAATATTTTATCTTTTATAATAATCTGCAATCCTGTGACGGTTCGGTACTGCAATCTATTCCTGAGAAAAACAACCGAGGTCAAGAGAATAAAACTATTTACGGGGTTATTTTACAGAAAATTAATCCTGAAATTGAGGAAGTGACTTTTGCTGCCACTATTCACGAAGCAAATAAAATCAATGCAAATTTTAGCAATATCAAAAATGCTTTTATCAAAATTAGCAATTTGGATACGGGAAGCGAACTTGTTCGGTATGAATTAAAAGAGAATTTCTCGCGAGAGACTGCTGTAGAGTTTGGTCGTTTGTATAGAAAGAATGGAGAGTGGAGATTTCAGGCGGTAGGAGAAGGATATCAAGCAGGATTGCAGAGTTTGGTTGACAAGTATTCCAGCGGAAATAGCAATAATATTGCTCCCATTAGTAGGGAGTTGACAGCGGGAACAGCAGCAGATGATTTGCAGTTGCCGGCTTGGGATTTGGAGGTGGATTCAGAACCGGAAGCGGAACAATCTCGTCAGACTCGAAGGGTACAACCATCACGACTAAACAATCAAGTTAATAATTCGCGAAGCCGCAAAATACCCGCAGCTTTATTAGCAAGTTTAGGCGTTTTGATGTTGGGAACAGGTGCAGGGATGAGCGCCGTTATGCGATCGGGAAATGAAACGCTGAAGCAAGCGAAAATACTGGCAGTTGAAACGCAGAATGCAGGGAAAGTCACCGATGTAAATCTGCTCAGAAGTTTCGATCGACGACTTAAAGAAACGATCGCCAATTTAGACAAAATTCCTAACTTCCCCGGCTTTGGGTATCAACAAGCTAGAGCAGATTTGCTGCAACTGCGCCCGAATTTGGTTCCAGTAGCGCAAAATTTACAGGCGGCAGAAAGTCTAGAAAAAGCTCAACAATTGGCGATGGAAGCTGCTGTAGTTGTGCAAAAGCCGCCTCATCCGATGGAAGTTTGGCATCAGTCGCAAAGTAAATGGCAACAGGCGATCGCACTTTTAGAAGCGATCGATTCACGTACACCTGTTTATAATTTAGCTCATAATAAGTTATCTAATTACCGAGCCAATCGCGCTGCGATCGGTCAAAGAGTTGCGATCGCTCAAAAAGCCGCAACTTTCAGCAACCAAGGTTCTTTGAAAGTTCAAAAGGGAGATGTTCCGGGGGCTATCGCCAATTTTACTCAGGCTTTAGCGCTGAATCCGAACATACCTCAAGCTTACCTCGGATTGGGAATTGCTACTTCCAAACAGGGAAACAAGCAGCAGGCAATTTACAATTACGATCGAGCGCTGCAATTTAATCCTAACTTGGCAGAAGCTTATTTCGGTCGCGGTCAAGCATACTATGAATTGGGAAACAAGCAAAAGGCGATCGGGGATTACGAACAAGCTATTCGCGTTAATCCTAATTATGGTTTGGCTTATTTGGAACGAGGTGCTATTCGCTGTATGCTGGGAACAAAATCGCCAGCAGTAGCAGACTTTCAACAAGCGGGAGAACTTTTCTTAAAGGAGGGAGACGGAAATAATTACAAACTAGCACAAAGCTTTATTAATGATTGTCAAGAACCGAATGTACAGGCTGCAATCTGCGATTATCGAAGGAACATAGACTCCTTCGGCAGACCCTGCGGTCGCTCTGTTAATGTTCCGATTATAATTAGAAGAAAATCGGCGATCGATGCCTCAATTTCGGGTTCTACTGATGTTAAAAGCAATAGCAGCCCCGAAAAAATAGCGCCTGAAAATTTAGATAGCAGCAGGACCAGAACTCGCAGCAGTAGAAGAAGCAGAAGGTAAACCGCTGTGGCATTAGTTAGTAGACGACAAAATCTGCTGGTAAGCATCGATGGTTTGCTGGGCGATCGCCTCCCAGTTATAATGCTTTTTTGCATACTCTTTGCCGTTCAATCCCCGCCGTTGGCGCTCCTGTGGATTCAGAAGTGCTGATTTGATTGAATTGGCGATCGCCCCTACTTCCAAAGGTCCCACCCAACCAGCTTCTGCTTGCTGTATGTCTTCGGCAATATGTATGCGATCGGAAATTACGACAGGTACACCCGCGGCCATCGCTTCTGCTACAGCAATGCCAAAGTTTTCGTAATAAGAAGGCAATACAAATAAGTCGGCTTTTGTCAAAAGTTCAACTTTTAAATCACCGCTCACAAAGCCAGTTATTGTTGTGTATTTTGCTAAGCTTGAATTATGAATTTGCACTTTAATTTTTGTTTCATACTCAGCATCTTGGGGACTTGAACCAGCTAAAATAAAGTGAAACTCTATGCCCGCTTCTAAAATACTTTCTAATGCTGGAATTAGCAAATCAAGCCCTTTTTTAGGTTCAATGCGCGACATAAATAAGATGATTGGCACTTGAGATTCCCGCAATCTCTTAGGAAACAAACCTGCTGTCACCCCCAATGGAATCACCAAATCTCGTGGCACAGGCATCTTGCCTGTGAAGTCCAAATTTCGTGGCACAGGCATCTTGCCTGTGATCCCGACACCAAATCTTTCTGAGATTTTAGCTTCTTCTTTACTTGTGAAGTGAATTGCGGCAGCCCCTGCTAAATTAGGACGTTCTAAAAGTGCTGCATAAATCTGTTTTAAGCGCTTTTTTTTCTGCAAATCAGCGGGGTCAAGCATACCGCAGGGACGGATAATATACGGTAAGTGGCGATATCTAGCAATTGTGGCGGCAAAGGTAGTTACTGGCGAGAATAAAGCGTGAATGTGGGCGAGGTCAAATTGTTTCGCATTTTCATTCAACCACTGCAATAAACTCAGAGAAAACTTATATCTACGAAACGGAGAACAGCGGAAATAAATAATCTGATAACCGTTTTGTTTTATGGGTTGATTTAAGGGGACATCTAAGGGAATTTGACCGATATCTCCGTTAGAATCTGTGGTGATAATTGTGACATCAACACCTCGGGAAGCCAGGGCCGCAGAAAGTCCGAGTACCATTTGACTGGGCCCCCCGTAGACTAGCGAAATTGAGGGGATAATTTGGAGAATCCGCATCAGGGATAGTTATTTAAATCCACATACCAACATCTCCCATTACAAATTTAATTATCTGGAAAAGGTTGACCGTCTAGCTGTTCAGCTTCCTCTCTCTTTGTTGCTGTAATTTGGGTATTGTGAGCCATTGTCTTGGAAAATTCATACATTTCACTGGCTTTTGCTTCCGCAGCTTTCACAATTTCAAGGATTTCCAGGAGTTGGGTTTCATCTGGTAATTGTTTCATGGCAATGCTTCTAATCTCTCAACTACTTTGTCAATCATAATTTTCGATTCTGGAGCCATATGTAGCAAGGCTGCTAAATAATCTCCTGCTTTTTGAACATCTTCATCGGGCACACCAGCCATCAATACATTGCCCACAATGTGCTCTGCTTGTAAGCGAGTACCTGCTACGTTGAATTGAAAATTAGTGATGGAAGAAAAGTATTGCATCAGTATTTCATTCTGGGGAAAAAGAGACATTGCTCTTCTAAGTGCAAAAAGTCCCTGCGTTGCTTGGCTTTCGGTATCGTGCAGTACCTGGTAGAGTTCGTCTACCAAAGGTCGTATGTCGGAAGGAATAGACATTTACCACAGCTTTTATTTAACACTTGCATTCTACTACTAAAAATTACAACAATTCTTTGTAAAATTCCAACAAATGCTCAGCTAAAGCTTTATTGGTATAATTGCTCATCGCTCTATGATAACCCCGATCGCCCAAATCTGCCGCCAACTCCGGCAGCTCCATCAATTGCTGCAAACACTCTCGCAAAACCCCTGCATTTCCCTCGGGGAATACTAACCCCGCATCGCCGATGACGTGGGGAATTTCCCCGCAGTCGGAACCAATAACCGGAATTTTACAGGCCATCGCTTCGATTAAAACGTGACCGAATTGTTCTTTCCAGCCCACTGTGGTCAAAGTTTTGAATTTATAGCTGGTTTGCGAAGGCAATACCAAACAGTTCATTAAGTTAATGTAGGGGGGGATTTCCTCGTGCGAAACGCTTTCTACCCAAATTATTCGGTCGCTGATTCCCCATTCCATACATTTTTCTGCGAGTTGCATCCGCAATTTTCCTTGTCCTACTAACAGCCACTTCCAAGAAAGTTTTTTCAAGCCTGCCAAGGCATCAGCTAAAGTTAACAATCCTTTTTCTTCGACAAATCGCCCTACAAATCCTACCACAAAATCGGTCGGTTCAATGCCGAACCTGCGGGATAAATCAGCGTCTTTACCAGTGCGGCGAAACAAAGTTTCATCTACTCCGAGTTGTGGCATTACTTTCACCGCACCTTGATAGCCCCGCTGCCGCAAAATTTTAGCTCCATCTAAGTTCCCTGCAATAATTCCGTCGGTGTGCTGAAGATTGTAATTTTCTAAGAGTGAAACAGGCCACTTCAATTTATAAGGCAGATTCCACCAGGTAAATAATATATTTTTTGCTTTTAGTTTGAGCAGTTTATTTAATAATATTAATTGCGCGCAAGCGAGGGATTTTGAACCTTGTTCAACTTGGATAATCTGCGGTCTAAACTTTTCTAATATTTCAATTAAATCAGTACCAAATGTTAGCAGTCCTTGATTGTTCTGGCTGTAATTGGAGACTGCGACTACTTTAAATGAGCCTTCTTGACAGAATTGTGTTTCTATAATTTTATTTTGTACGCCTCCGGGTTTCCAACGCTGCGGCACTGCAACTGTTACTTCAATATTGGGTTCGAGATTTGCTAAAATTTTCAATTTTGCCCGATTTATGTCCACAATATAGGTGTGGCTGGCAACGAGGATTCTCATTGTTTATTCAGTGGTAATTGGAAATTGGTAATAAAACTTATTTACCGTTAATCTTATCTTGACGGGTGTAAATTTGTCCGTCGTTCCATAGAGACTGAATTAATGTATTGAGGACACTCATAAAACCGAGGAGATAAAAACTAAATCGAACGATAATTTTAATGGGCGATCGGCTTTTATGGCAAGGCGGATTCCCCAAAACGTGGCAGTCAAAGAGTTTGGCAAAAAATCGCAGGCATTGAAAAGCTGTTAAATTTGTCAATCCCATTAGAAAGTGATTGTGATAAAATGTGACTTGATATTCGATCGATCGCGTGCTGACATCGTGACATCCGCCGCTCTCTTCCCCAAAGTGAACTAAACACGCATTGGGATCGTACCAAATTTTCATGCCAGTCGCTCGCAATTTCAAACAAAAATCCGACTCCTCTCGTACCGCACTCCCTACAAATCGCTCGTCAAACCTCAGCCCGCACTCGGCAAAAACCTGCCTGCGAAATGACATATTGCAGCCTCTAGCCGAGAGCACCTGCTGCGGTTTTACTGTATGTACCAAATCGATAAAATACCAGGCAATGCCAGCATCCATCGCTTCTGAGGGCAAATATTCGATCGCCAAATCGCCTCCAGAAAAATCCAATTTCATTCTGTCAAAAACCCTGCCCGCCACACATCCCACATCAGGTTTTTCTAAATAGTTGTCAGCGTGAGCCGCCAAAAAACCATCTGGCAATTGTACATCATCATCAATAAATAAAATAATCTCTCCAACTGCGCGCCGCACTGCATAATTTCGAGCTCCCGGCAAACTCGCCCAATCTACTCGAAACCACCGAATTTTGCCAGCATTTGCCAATTCCTCTAAATAAACTTGAGTTGCCGATTCGTGGGTGCGAGTTTGATCGATTACCAACACTTCAAAATTCGGGTAATTTTGCCGAATCACATCAGCCAATGTCTCTCGCAGGGGTTGCTCGCGGTTGTAGGTGGGTATCACAACAGAAATCATCATTTGCAGTTGCCACTTTCCTTATTTCTCTACACGCCAAAGCCAAACATCGCCCGGCTGGTAAATTCGTGTGATTTTATATTTTTGCACTTTTTCTAGTTCAAATTGTAATGCTTCTGTAGCTCTGTATAGAAATACATCGCTAAAACCATCAGGAATTTTGACTTGTTCAGCAGGTTTAACTGCTAGCAAAAGCTGTGCTTGCGGCTTTAGCAGATAGCTGACAGACAGTATTTTTCCTGTGATGTTGTTGCCTCCGTGAGTAATTACTAAAGGTTTTTGGGCTTGATTGACAATTGCGGCTATTTGGGGATTGTATTTAGTGCTAGAAGGATATTTGTTCCACCAAAGTTGTGACTGTGAGCTGACGGCACAAGAAACTATTTCACTCGATATTAGCACTATTAAACCGAGCTGCCACAGTTTTTGTTGTCGGGAATTGGTGGCGGCTGCAATTTTATCGGTAAATAGGTAGGCAACAGCTATCTGGATTGCTAAAATATAGGGAACCAGATAGCGATCGGCAACGCCTCCCACTGCTATCAATACTATCGCTGTAATTCCGATCGCTGTCAATACAAACAGCCAAACTCGTTTGGGAGTTGAGCGGCAGAGTGAGTATATTGAATGTGCGATCGCTAACAGCAATAGGGCGGCTACAATCAGTCTGATTAAATTTGTAGCAATACCGCTCGAACACAATTTGATAATTCCGCCCGCCCAATGCGTGTCGATAAACATTCGGCAGGTGATGAGAATTAAAGGTTTAAGTGAAGATAGGAAAGATAGAGAAATGCGGGGTAAGCCTACTGTTGCCTCAATTTTGGGCGCGTTAGAAAATAATATCCAAATCCAAGGAGCAAAAAGAATTGTTGCCACCGCTGAAGCTAGTAAATAAGCAATTAATGTCTTGCAAAAACGCCAATTTTCAGTTAAAATTACATAGATACCGTGGGCGAATATTACTAAAAAAATAAGTATCCGCTCAATAAGTAGCGGTAGCACAGAAAAAAAAATAAGCAGAGTACACAAAGTGTCATAAAATAGGACACATGACGCCAAAGATTA
>NZ_SRRZ01000310.1 GCF_013179805.1 Microcoleus asticus IPMA8
GAAGGAAGAAGGAAGAAGGAAGAAGGAAGAAGGAAGAAGGAAGAAGGAAGAAGGAAGAAGGAAGAAGGAAGAAGGAAGCCCACTATTTAAAAAGTGGGAGTGAAATAAGTAAGTGTGAGATCACAGCTATTTAAGGATAAAATTAAAGTGTCTCAAGATTTATACTGGCTGCGTCAAACTCCAAACTGGGTGTGGTATGCTTTTATTCCCTACTTCGGCGGATTGGCGATCGCCTATGCAGGCCAAAAGTCAAATATTCGCAGTTGGATGGGATGGGGTGTTGCCATTACTTTAGCAGCACTAGCGGTATCTTCTTCAGTTAATTTGGGTACGATCGTGTGGATCGCTCAAATTGTCACTGCTTTTAGTTTGAAAAAGCGCTATCTCATCAAAACCGCACCCAGAGGTTTACTGGTTCCGGCAACTGCAACCAATGCCGAAGAACTGGCAAACGTGCGCGGCAAAATAGATATTAACGAGTGTACCAAAGACGATATGGTCAGAATCTTGGGTTTGCCGATCGTCTACGCCAACGATATTGAATCTTTGCAAAACGAAGGCTACATTTTTACCCACGCTGAAGAGTTATCAGAAATAGCCGGAGTTCCCGAAAGTCACGTCAGACGCATCGCCCCGATGATTTGCTTCAGCTACAATTATCAAAAAGAATTGCAGTTTACTTGGAAACGGTTAAATATTCTTTCACCGGAAGAGTTAATGGCCAGCGGTTTAGATCGGGTTGTTGCCGAAAAAATAGTTAGAGAAAGGCAGAGAAAAGGCGCTTACAAATCAGTTGTAGAAGTCAAGCGGCGGACGGGACTGCCTTTTGATTCATACCGCCATATTTGTTAATTTGCCGTTATTAGCACGAACAGGTTATGACAACAAAATTAGAAGTTGACCGACAAAAATTGTATGATACAGATTACCTGAGATCGATTGAAACCACTGTGGAAAAGTTGCGGTTTCGCGACTATTCAAACATCGGCTGGGAAAATCAGATTGCAAAAATAGAAGACATATTGACTTTCTGCCGCCGGTTTGGCCCAGATGAGATGATTCAAGGGTAGCATGGCAAA
>NZ_SRRZ01000311.1 GCF_013179805.1 Microcoleus asticus IPMA8
ATCCACAGACATCTCCCCACAGTAGATGACATTCATCGATCATATATACCACAAGTCTTCCAGCTTCTATCTCTTCTCTGTTTTCTTCTAAAATTTTCTCTATTTCTATCTTATGAGTTTCTACCAATTTCTCGTTTTTTTTGGGATTCTTTTTTTGGTAGTGCTAAACAAGTAATGATGTGTTGTAGTGATGGATGAAATACCAAATGGCACCAATGTGATTTTCCAAGGACTTAGAAAAGGATAAAGTTTTTCGCACTAACCGAGACACCCGTTGTCTAAGGGTGTTGTTGAATCGTTCAATGTAACTGGTTTTGCCCGTTTCCTTGCCGACGGCTTGATGTCGTTTGCTTGGCAGCACTGCGGCTCCATCTGCCCAAAAATCGGTGTAGGCAACGGCGCATTGGCGATAGAGTGGGGGTAAGGAATTCCACAACCCACGAGCCGCGACTTCGTTACGTGCGCCAATGTAAACACCCACAATTTCACTCTTTGTCTGCATCAAGGGCGAGCCACACCCATTGTTGATTGCCCTTGTTGTCCACGAACGACCACAGCTCGTCACATTGCATCGTTAGTCTCCCCTTTTTTTTTTGTGCCACCTGAACTTTGCGAGACACCAGGGCATATTTCTGATTGACGTAGGGAAAGCAACCACTGCTCAGACACCTGCGTGGCACGAGCAATTCCAGCTAGGGAAATCCGTTCTAGCAACAATCTATCAATCAGTTCACGCGCAAGCTGAATCAATTACTTTTTTCTGCGGATGCAAGGGCGAACTGTCGCCCACATTCATGGCATTTAAACCGTTGTTTACCGTTGTGGATGCGACCATTTTTGACCGTTTGACATGACGCACAGGTTGGGCAAGCAGGCATGATTAGAAAACACCAACAAGAAACTCTACTTTCCTATCATTACATCTTTGGCACTACCCTTTTTTTGAGTGTTTTTCCAGCTAATCTCTGCTTCATCAAATAATTGAAAATAACTTTGATGGGATTTGAAACGAACATCATATTTGTCTTCTATGTATTCCCGAAGCTCCTGTAAGCTGAAAAACTCTTTAGCATCTAA
>NZ_SRRZ01000312.1 GCF_013179805.1 Microcoleus asticus IPMA8
CTTTTAGGGCTTGCACCCAAGGCGGCGTAAAGGCTCTAATCCCCTAACCCATACAGGCTAGTTTCGTAGAAACGAACCGCACGAACCGGACTTGAGACTTTCACCTCATCCGGCTCCTCTTTGACCCAGCTTTTTACACAAGCACCATAACATCCATCGCTGGCAGTTTTTGTATCGTGGCAATGACGATGTAGAAGTTGGAAATTGTCATATTGGTCTTTACCTCCTTGAGATTTGGGTTTGATATCGTCAATTTCCATAACATCGTCCTGCTTGAAATAGCAGGGTAAGCTCATCTAATTTGGTATCATTCGTAACAAGTTAAGCTTGTATGGCAGTTGTCAAGAGGGTTTGAGAAGATGTCTCAAAGAAATATTGGTCCAGGCCTCGCTGTCGATCAGGGAAAGGTGCAACAATTAACTTAACATTGGGTTTTCGTTGAGATTTAACAATACCTAAATCTCGATTTTCGCTTCGCGGCAAAATACTCGATAGGGTCAGTTGCCTTACATTTTTGGCGGGCTACATAAAAATGGTAAAGACCCCGGTAAATCATCTCTAATGAAATCGAATCTATTGGTAAAGAGAGTTGGTCAGCAACGGCATCACCTAAATCGACCAAGATTGCATAAAATATCCAAGTTCTCCAAATTTGAAGCTGAATGCCGCCATCGAGCGCCCGTCCACAAATAACTTAATCCCAACAGCCTTTTTACAGTAAGTATTAAAAGCCTCTTCAATTCTCCAGCGCCTGCGATATAAATCTGCCACGACGTAGGGTGGTAACACTCTTAGTTCAAGCACACTTGTCAAATAAGAATGCCAGGTTTTATCCGAACGAACTTCAATCAGACGTAAGGTGATAAATGGAGTTCTTGCAGTTCCCGAACCCAAGCGTACCAGACTATCTCTCAGGTCGTAACTTTTGGTAATACCAATTCACTATGAACTTGCACTTAATATAGCTTCAAGGATATATAGCGATCGCAAATCATTCATAAATCGATCGAGGGTTCGATCGATCATTAGTTTCATGAGAATGTTGGCTCAAAATCACCAAACTT
>NZ_SRRZ01000313.1 GCF_013179805.1 Microcoleus asticus IPMA8
TGGGTACAAGAAAGGGTGCAAAAAGCTGACTTTTACTTGTAGCGTAGGGGTTTGCTAGATTTGAACATCCCTTCTACGGGGGGAACTTCAGTTAGAAGCTTCATTTAAGTAGAAAATTTGGATAGCTTCTTTACAGCGTTCAACGCGCAAATGTAAAACATCAGGGGGATTCGGCAAGGGAATGACTGACCAATCTGAATAGTCATGGGTAACGACAGCACTCAGATTTTGTACGCCATCAACATATTCAATACCTGTCTTGATCCAATGCTTTTCATCGGCACGCAGCATGATGCCCGCCTGGTCGTAGATATCTTTGTAATTGCCGCGTATTTTGACATCAACAACAAAATCAGTGCTGATGGAATCAAAATAAAAATGTCCGGTGTCACGAATAAACCCATAATGGGTAATTCGCCAGAAATCTGTTTTGGGAGAAGTTTTCACAATCAAGCGATCGCCTGAGTCTGTCCATTGGGATGGTTCATTGAGCCATTGCATAGAGTTTCATCATGTTCAAAATATTTGATTGCCAGCGGTGTCAGGTCTTTCTATATACCGTTCACCAATGCTGTTGAACTAAGTATTCTAAGCCCAAGCGAGAGGAAAACATCAGAGCGCAAGGTTCTTGCTCTCTGGGTAACAGTCCATGTTCCAGCAGAACTTCAGCTTCAGCTTTATTGCGAATGCCAACCAAACAAGAATGCTCTTCCCACTGACCCGCTCGAAAATGGCGATCGCCCATTTCCGTTTGCACCACAAAGACCAAATCAACTTCCTCCGTGATCGGGTTGCCAGACATACCAATAAACCGAGTATTCGTTTCATTTAAGGGCGTTGCTGGATTGAGGTATGATAGAGATCGATCGAGAGTAACAAAAAAACATCAACCGAGAATTAAAGTCAATGAAATGCCCTGAATGTAAGTTAACTCATGTTCACAAGAATGGACATAAAAAAGGTAAACATAATGTAAGGATTCAGGTCAAAAAAGACTTAAGTGTCAAAAGCTGGTAAAATAAACTAATGAAAAAGCCCGCAGCCACCAGACAGAAGGAAAAA
>NZ_SRRZ01000314.1 GCF_013179805.1 Microcoleus asticus IPMA8
TTCCTTGATGAATCGAATGCGAGGTGCTATACCAGAGAGCACTGAATCCGAATATTTATTATTTTCTTCTGCTTAGAGTGATGGAAGAGCGGTATGTGCTGGATGCTGATATTACCAAATGCTTTGACCGCATTAACCATCAGGCACTTCTCTCTAAACTGCATACATTCCCGACTCTAAACCGCCTCATAAAATTGTGGCTTAAATCGGGGGTGATGGACGCAAACAAGTTGTTCCCTACCGATGAAGGAACCCCTCAAGGGGGAGTTATCTCACCCTTATTAGCAAACATAGCCCTTCACGGCTTGGAAGATAGACTCAAGCAATTTGCGTCAAGTCTCCCAGGAAGAAAAAAGGAGAACATCAGCGCCCTGACGATAGTGAGATACGCCGATGACTTTGTGGTATTACACCCAAGTCTTCACGTCATCACTCAGAGCAAACAGATAGTAGCATAATGGTTAAATGGGATGGGGTTAGAAATGAGTGAAAAGAAAACTCGAATAACTCACACCTTGATGCAAGTGGAAAACCAACAACCAGGATTTAACTTCCTGGGTTTCAATATCACAATAGTCCGGACAGTTTTTATATGGCCCAATGGCTTATTCTGTAGGACTTTGAGCCACTGTGGATAATTAAATCAATGTCAGCTCCACCCCGCTCGTTGCATTTAATTGGACTTTATTTATGATCCTTGCGCTGTAAAGCTTGTAGTCTCGTTCCAAAAACTGTCCGGATTATTGAATATCAGACAATATCCAGTTGGTCAAACATATACAGGAAGAGTCCAGGGGAAATTATTGGGGTTCAAAACACTCATCAAGCCCAGCGAAAAGAAAATTCAACTCCATGTACGGGAAATCGGAGAAATAATATCCGCCCACAACACGGCAAAACAGGAAGCACTAATTGCCCACCTGAATCCTGTAATTGTGGGATGGAGTAATGAGTAATGGCGTTGCTGAGTTAGAGTATGAATAGGAGGAATAATTTATGCAATGCCCAGAATGTAAATCAACCCATATCCGTAAAAACGGCAAGAAG
>NZ_SRRZ01000315.1:0-643 GCF_013179805.1 Microcoleus asticus IPMA8
ACTCGTAATAAGCGTCACTTTTATCAACGTGGTCTCAGAGCTGCAACCTTGCTCCGGCAAGGTTCCTAGCTATATTTGTCACCCCCCCAGACTGTCCTGTCCTCACTTCCAGTGACAATCATCTCGCCATCTGGACTAAAGGCGACTGATTCGACCGAAGTCTGATGAGCCTGAAAAGGTTGCCCAATGAGGTTGCCATCAATATCCCACAAGTACACCCTCCCATTCCCCTTTCCCCTGATACAACTTGCACTAACAATCATGGTGCCATCAGGACTGAAGGCAACTGACTGGACAGGGCTTTCATGCCGAAAGGTGTGCCCAATGGAGTTGCTATCAATATCCCACAGGTGTACCGCATTGTAACTTGTACTAAGAATCATCTTGCTATCAGGACTAAAGGCAACTAGCGTGACCCCATCATCCTTAAAAGGTTCTCCAATAGGTTCGCCATTAAGCTTCCATAAGCGCACCGTCTTATCACCACCACTGACAATCGTTTTGCCGTCAGGACTAAAGGCAACTGACAGGACAATATCTTCATGACCTTCAAAAGGTTCTCCAATAGGTTCGCCATTAAGCTTCCATAAGCGCACCGTCTTATCACCACCACTGACAATCGTTTTGCCGTCAGGACTAAAGG
>NZ_SRRZ01000315.1:653-1024 GCF_013179805.1 Microcoleus asticus IPMA8
AAAGGTTCTCCAATAGGTTCGCCATTAAGCTTCCATAAGCGCACCGTCTTATCACCACCACTGACAATCGTTTTGCCGTCAGGACTAAAGGAGACTGAATAGACACTACCCTCATGCCCTCGGAAGCCCTCGCCAATTTGATTCCCTTGTAAATTCCATAAACGTACTGTTTTATCTTGACCTCCACTGACAATCAAATTGCTATCTGGGCTAAAAGCAACTGAATTTATATTACCCTCATGTCCATCAAAACGAATTGAGACTCTAGCCTGTTCCATTACTACTGGAGTTTAGACTAAAAGCGATATGA
This sequence comes from Microcoleus asticus IPMA8, assembly GCF_013179805.1. GTDB lineage: Bacteria > Cyanobacteriota > Cyanobacteriia > Cyanobacteriales > Microcoleaceae > Microcoleus > Microcoleus asticus. Next base: position 964 of record NZ_SRRZ01000315.1, read on the forward strand.
GAGAACGCAAATCAAATGGAATTAGAGATTAAAAATATTATCTTTTCAGCCTCAAAGCATC
>NZ_SRRZ01000316.1 GCF_013179805.1 Microcoleus asticus IPMA8
TGATTTAATTGTCCGGGGAAGCAATCAACTGGTGGCAGGTTCCCGTACTCTTTGACTATTTCAATAGCGGGACGCTGTTCGTTCGCTTTCAATCTGTGTTTGAGAATCAAAAGTGTACTGTCAATTCCCTCATGAATATTAAAAGGAACTTTGTAATCTTTGTCGGCTCGGGAGAAGGTACGAAGACTGGTGCTGATACCTTGGATGCGATCGCACCCGACTTGCATCGAATTCAACATTTTGGGTAAATCTTCTAAGAGATATTCGATATCGATATCTTCAGCTTTTTCTTCAATCTCCTCGCCCGGACTGGGAAATTTTTCTTGATAGAGCTGCAAGTATTCTGTAAGATCTTTGACGGCAGCGATCGCTTCATGGATATTCCCAGAAATAAAACCGACTGGATTATTAATTTCATGGGCTACCCCGGCTACTAAATTGCCCAAAGCCGACATTTTTTCGCTCTGTACTAATTGCAGTTGAGATTGTTCAACCTGGTAGGCATAATCCTGCGCTTGCTGATACAGTCGCGCATTTTCTAGGGAAATGGCAGCCTGGGTGCAGAGGAAGTTGAGGACGAGGAGCCTATCGCGAGTAAACACTCCTTTGGTCGAGCGATGTTCCAGATAAAGTATCGCAACTAAGTTCCCCCGATCGAGAATCGGAGTACACAGCATACTCTGAGACTGATACTGGAGCGTACAGTCATTCATTAAACCGGGAATATCGGTTTTACCGCCTTCAATAACGACAGTTTGCAGGGTATTTTTGACATAATAAATCAGCTTCAGCGGCATCCCCACAGAGTTGTCCAGAGGTTGGGTTTGGAGTAGGGTTGTGGGTAACTCGTTATCTGGATTGATGTGAGTTATTGCCCGGATTTGCCATTCATCCCGATCGGGGAGTAGCAAAGCACAAGTTTCTGCCCCTGAAGTTTTTAAAATAATTTGGTTGAGGCTACCGAACAATTCATCAAGCTGAATTTTACTGGATAAAGCTTGAGCAGCTTG
>NZ_SRRZ01000317.1 GCF_013179805.1 Microcoleus asticus IPMA8
TGAAAGCGAACGAACAGCGTCCCGCTATTGAAATAGTCAAAGAGTACGGGAACCTGCCACCAGTTGATTGCTTCCCCGGACAATTAAATCAGGTGTTTATGAATATCTTTGCCAATGCCATTGATGCACTGGAAGAATCAAATCGGGAAGCGAGTTTAGAGAAGATTAAAGCCCCAGCCCATTGCATTACGATTCGCACAGAAATGAAGTCTTCTGACTGGGTGACGATTCGTATTTCTGACAACGGAACTGGGATACCTGATGAAATCAAAGCACAGATTTTCAACCATTTATTTACAACTAAAGGTGTGGGTAAAGGAACGGGGTTGGGATTGGCGATCGCACGTCAAATTGTGGTTGAGAAACACGGCGGTACAATCGAGGTAAATTCTGTATTGAGAGAAGGGACGGAGTTTACAATTTTATTGCCGATGAAACGGTAAGACTCTCTTGATAGATGACAATCTTTTTATTCAAAAGTGAAAAAGAATAGAAGCGGTAGAGTTCGTTTTCAGGGGATCTTGCAGTTCTATTATCGTCAGAGTCGAAAAATAAAAGTGTATACTGAGTTACAAGGGTCAATATCTGAAATGGAGTAATCCATAGGAGTGCGGCAGTGGATTTGACAAACAGAATTTCAGGATATCATCTGGTTGAGCAACTATACAATGGTTCGAGAACCCTAGTTTATCGAGCCATCCGAGAAACAGATCGGCTTCCGGTTGTCATTAAACTATTAAATCGAGACTACCCCAGCTTCAGCGAACTGCTGCAATTCCGCAACCAATATACGATCGCCAAAAACCTACGTCTGCCTGGAGTTGTTGAACCCTACAATTTGGAGTCCTATCGCCACAGCTATGCTATAGTAATGGAGGATTTTGGCGGCATTTCTCTGCGCGACTACGCCCAAAAGCGCTCGCTGACTCTGGCAGAAATCTTAGAAATTGCCATTCAAATAACTGACATTCTCAATGAACTGTATCGGCATCGAGTTATCCACAA
>NZ_SRRZ01000032.1 GCF_013179805.1 Microcoleus asticus IPMA8
GCTCAAGCATTCTATTAAGTTATTAATACATTACTTGAAATTTCACGATATTCCCATTCCTGGGGCATTCATACCTTGATTCAGCAACGCCCAAGCGCAAGCGTTGCATCTTCACCCTTCCAAAGCCGCCAACAGACACAGCAACAAAGCCTCCGTCCACTCGACGACAGCACCGTAAGTATCGCCCGTGTGGCCGCCCAAACGGTGGTTAAACCAGGCTCCGGCAAAAATTCCGATCGCACTTCCCCCCAAAGCCATCCCCACCGCCAACAGCCACCGATCACCCTCCAAGACAACTTGCACCACGCTCAAACTCAGCAGCAACAGCACCCCTGGGATAAAATCAAAAGGAGAATAAATCGATTCTTTGTGAAAAGCTCCTTTACCCTCGGCCCGGAGATAAGGATACCGGGCGATCGCCACCAGTTGGCCCCACCTCCCCCAACCGGCGACACCCATCAAAGCCAGCCACCGATAGTTATTCAAGTCCGAGAGAGCGGCAGTTTTCAGCAGCACGATCGCGATCGCAGCCATTGCCCCAAAGGCTCCTGTAACGCTGTCCCGCATGACTTCCAGCCTGCGCACCGGGTCTGGTACAGCCAGCCCGTCTGCCGCGTCCATAGCCCCGTCTAGGTGCAGCCCGCCAGTCACGGCGATGCCCAACACTACCACTAAGGCCGATCGAGTCAAAGCAGGCATTCCCAACAACTGCAACCCAAGATCCGCCAGTCCCAGCATCCCCCCAATCAAAAGCCCGATCGCCGGTGCCAAGCGAGCAATGCCCCGAAACTCCAAAGTCCAAGACATCGGTACCGGCAAACAAGTATAAAAAGCGACTGCGGCTGCGATGGCAGCGCCTTGATTCCGGAAAAAGCCGATCGTAGAGCGAACCAATTTATTATCCACCATAAGATAGAAAGTTTTTCATCTCGTATGCAGTTGTCAATCCCTTAGCGTGTGCCAGAATTGGAGCTGTAACACCCTAGTTTTTTGGATCGGGCATTCCTCCTGTCCGAGATCTTTTCCCAGGAAAACCTCTGTCGGCAGCGATCCCGAAGCTCCCTATCTAAAATGACTAAACTCAAGATCCGCGTTTCCCTTCCCAAGAATTCTAGCTAACTCCCTGATTTCCAAGACGGGAACATAATACAACAGAGGCTTTTACTCCATGAGTCACGACCAATTGAATAACAGGGTAGTTGCTCCTTGCATCATCGATACAGGGATTGTCGTCAACAAACGCGATATCAAAAGATTGCTGTTTGATTTAGGACGTGTCCGCTACCTTCACATACAAGATGGCAAGATTCACAGCGAAGGGGAAGGTTATGTGCTCGAAGTCTTCGCCAACCCCCATCGTTCTACCCTGATTGCCAACCATGCGCTTTATTTGAACGTGTATAGTTTTGATTACCTCGAACTGAAACAGTCCCCTGAAGATGGTGCTTATTTTGACTTGATTCAAGACGGACGGCAGTTGCGCTTAATTCCCCTCTCCAATCCTTTGCAAGAGCAATTCGCCCGGAATTTAAATGCTGCGGCTTTGGATGCGGTTGTCGATCAGGTACTCTCAGGCAACTGGGATCTGCCATTGGATGAGGACGATTCCCCCTTTTAACCGTCAGTCAGTCGATTTTAGATTTTAGATTTTAGATTTTAGATTTACTTGCAGCATTGAATCTGGGAGTTAGAACTAAGGTCTAAAATTTTTTGCCCTCCACGACGATTGTTGGAAACTTGTATCCGTTTTTGGGCGGGGTCATGAGTTTTTTGTCGCGATGTCATCAACAATAGATTAGATAACACGGACGGCCGAGTAGCGGTTAACGATCGTCGGGGACTAATGACTGAAGACAACACGGGATTTTCTTTTAAATGTCAGGCTAATTGCAGCCATACCCAAGCGCGTGCAGGGGTTTTTTCCACTCCCCACGGTGTTGTGGAAACGCCTAAATTTATGCCCGTGGGGACGCTAGCTAATGTCAAAACTTTGACACCAGCACATCTTGAGGCGGCGGGTTCTCAAATGGTTTTGGCAAATACTTATCACTTGCATTTGCAGCCGGGGGAAGGGATTGTCGCAGGCGCCGGCGGATTGCATAAATTCATGGCTTGGCCGGGCCCGATTCTGACGGATTCGGGCGGCTTTCAGGTGTTTAGCTTGAGCCAAATGCGCCAGATTACTGATGATGGGGTGACTTTTCGGTCTCCCCGCGACGGCCGCAGGATTAATTTGACGCCGGAACGATCGATCGAAATTCAGAATCTGTTGGGGGCCGATGTGATTATGGCCTTTGACGAGTGTCCCCCTTACCCCGCTACGCGGGAGGAGGTGGAGGCGGCAACAAATCGCACTTACCGCTGGCTGCAACGCTGCATTCAAGCTCACTCGCGCTCAGATCAAGCTTTGTTCGGCATTGTGCAGGGGGGTGTTTTCCCCGATTTGCGATCGCGCGCGGCGAACCAGTTAGTAGATTTGGATTTGCCCGGTTACGCCATCGGCGGGGTTAGTGTCGGGGAATCGGGGGATTTGATCGCAGAGATTGTGAGGGTGACAGCGCCCCTGTTGCCGGCAAATAAACCGCGTTATTTGATGGGGATTGGGACTTATCGGGAAATGGCGTTGGCTGTGGCGAGTGGCGTAGATATGTTTGACTGCGTGATTCCGACTCGGCTGGGCCGCCACGGGACGGCTTTTGTGGGTGGGGAACGCTGGAATTTGAAAAATTCTCGGTTCCGGGAGGATTTTGCTCCGCTGGATGAGTCTTGTCCTTGTTATACCTGCCAAAAATTCAGTCGGGCTTATTTGGCCCATTTGGCGCGGGCTAACGAAGTGCTGGGGTATACTTTGCTGGCGCTTCACAATGTGACGGAGTTGATTCGCTTTACTGGGAGGATGCGGGAAGCGATTTTGGCCGATCGATTTACTGAAGAGTTTGCTAGCTGGCTCGCACCAAGAGTCGATCGATCGTGATTGCCTTGGGTAAAGATATGCGACAATTATGAAAATTCTGTTGGATAGGTAGGTTGATTCATGGAAGCTGCATTACTCTTAGCAAAACTGCCCGAAGCTTATTCGATTTTTGAGCCTTTGGTTAATGTTTTGCCCGTTATTCCCGTGTTTTTCTTGCTGCTGGCTTTTGTTTGGCAGGCCGCTGTCGGATTTAGATAAGTTTGATTTCATAAAAAGCAGGGGCAATTCACAAATTGCCCCTGCTTTTAGTTATTAAGTTTTGTTTCGTTCTTCTTTCTGGCTTCAGCCACCGCCGATCGCACTTTTGAAAGCCGGCCTTTCTGAGATCCGCTTGATGTAATCTACAACAGCCGGATAAGGACTGAGGTCTAGCTGTAGCACCATCGGAATGTAACCCAATATTGACCCGACTGCTGCGTCGGCGACGCCGAATTCATCACCCATTAAAAACGGCTGTTTCTCGAAGATTTGATTAAGCGGTGTTAACAAGCGGGGAGTTTCGCGATCGCGAGTTGCTTCTGTAAATATTCCCGGCCCGAGGCTGGCATTAGCAAACATGACCCACTGCACGATTTGAGCTTGCTGCTCCAAAGTCTCGGGCATTTTACCATGTTTTTGAGCTAAATACAGCAGAATTGCACCGGATTCCCAAAGTTTAAAATCTCCCTCAACAATTGCCGGTACTTTGCCGATCGGGTTAATTTCGAGATACTCTGGCTGCAAGTGTGCCCCTGCTGGCATATCTAGGGTGACGAATTCGTAGGGAACCGCTATTTCTTCTAGATACCACTTGACAATTGATGCCCTGCTGCGGGCTCCGCCGTAAAGTTTCAGCACGGAATTTTTATCCTTTAATGCAATATTGCTGTTATAGCATTTTTTGGGAATTGGGCATTTGAGGCACAGCCTCCGGGTATGTGTTCCCAGGCATAGCCTGGAATGAGTATCCATTACCCATTACCCATTACTAATTACTAATGACTAATGACTGCTGACACTGCTGTTAAATGCGAAAATAAGATATTGCTGCCGATCGCAATTAAAATTACGCCTCCGAGGAACTCTATTTTATTTCCAAATAAGTTGCCGCACTTGTGACCGATAAACACGCCAGCAAATACGACTAAGAAAGTAATAAATCCGATCGCACTAACAACAGGGCCGATCGAAGTTTTTAGCACTGCAAATCCGAGACCAACTGCGAGAGCATCGATACTCGTCGCCACCGACAGCGTTATCAAAGTCCCCGTATCTAAGGGATTAAACTTTTTCTCGCATTCTTCGCTTTGCAGCGATTCATAAATCATTCTACCGCCAATGAAACTCAAAAGCCCAAAAGCTATCCAATGGTCGATCGGTGTTATCAAAAAACTAAAACTAAGACCTATTAACCATCCTATTACGGGCATTAAAGCTTGAAAAACTCCGAAAAATAAGGCAATTTTTAAAGCTTTATTGACCTTCATGTGTTTGATTGCTAAACCGCTAGAAATAGCAACAGCAAAAGCATCTGCTGCTAGTCCCAAGGAAAGTAATATGGTAGTGGCTGCATCCATTTTTGTAAATTGTTAGATGTTATAGGTAAAGTGTTCCTCTTGACTGTTTTACTTTACACTAAATTTTGATAAAGCTGCTTTTTTTTCATATTTGATTCATTTTTTCATCACATTGGTTTCATAATTGGCGGTGTTGAAAAGCTCAGGGCTTATCTGTATGATAATGAACAATTATGAGCTACAGTTCTGGACGCAAAAAGTGGTTTTACGTGCTACTGATAGCGGTGTACCCGATCGCCATAAGTAGCACCCTAAATATAGAGGTTCTGGGTTCAGGACTAAACTAAGCTGAGGTGCATCTAAATTTTAAAGTCAAGTTTGATGAAATTCTGGTGGGGTGTCCCGCCCCCCGAGAAATACAGCGCAAGATGCCCGACAGCTTAGCAGTTAACGCTTCGATAAATTGAAATAAAAACTGGGCGATTGAAATCGATCCGACGCGGACGAAGAGGGAGGCAAAAGCATTCATCATTCACGATGCTCGATCGACTGTTAAAATTTTCAATTAAACGATCGGCAATTTTACTATAAACTCAGCACCGCCCCCAGTTTGAGATTGAACCGGAGATTCAACTTTCAGGCTGCCGCCGTGCAATTCTACAATAATTTTATAGCAAACCGACAGATCCAATCCTGTAAACTTATTAAATAATTTAGTATGGCCAAACTGGTCAAATATTCTGTGTTGAATTTCCGGCGGAATTTGGAACCCGTTGTGGGCGATGGATACTGCAATACACCTGCCTGGAGAATCCTCGACAATATTTGTTTTAATTGTAATAATTTGAGCAGAGTTTTCAATACTGTTAACAGCATCAATGGCATTGCTCAGGAGACTCGCGAATACCTGGCTCAGTTGACCGGGATAACACAAAATTGGCGGCAGGTTGTTGTACTCCTTGACTACTAATATTTTTTTTTCCAGCCGGCTCGCTAGCAACAGCAAAATATTTTCGATGCTTTCATTAAGGTTGGCGTGTACTTTGTTGGCTTCGTCAGGAAGCGAAAATTTCCACAAAGCAAGGACTATTTGGCGAATGCGATCGGTTCCTATTTTCAATAGATTGAGAATTTGCGGCAACTCTTGGCTAATAAAATCTATGTCGCCAGCCTGTATCTCTTTGGCAATTCGCGGCACAGGTTCGGGATATTGTTCGCGATAGAGGCGAATTATATTAAGCAAATCTTTGATATAATCGTTGAGGTGAAGCACGCGGCCGTAAATAAAGTTAATCGGGTTATTAATTTCTTGGGCAACTTCGGCTGCTAGTTGACCGACAATAGCCATTTTTTCGCTTTGTACTAAATGCTCTTCATTTCTTCTGAGTTTGGCTAATACTTCTTCCAAAAGTTTGAGTTTTTCTTGAATTTGCCCGTTGAGTTGGGATTGGGAAATTGCGATCGCCAGCGAGTCTGCAATTGCTTCCAAAACTTCTACCTCGTCGGGAGTCGCAAACCGCCGGTTTGTACAAGCGAACAAATATCCGAGCCGATTAGTCTGAGTCAGTACGGGTACTGCTGCGTAGTGGCTGTTTGTTAGTTCGATATAGGCGTGTTCCTGAGACGTTCCGCTATCAGGGGCGACGGTTTTATATAGCAGTATCGTTTCGCAGCGGTGGAGGCGTGCAGCTAAATCTCCAGAGGGCCCTCCTGGAACGCCGAAGATTCCCAAGCGCCCGGGCAAACCTTCCCGGCAATATTCCCAGCCAAATTCTAAAGTATCTTGTCGGGGATCGTACCATCCGAAAATTGCTCGATCGAGCTGCAGCAAAGTACCGAGTTCGTCTACTGTAGTTTGGAGGATGCGATCGAGGTGCAAACAAGCGCGAATGCGGCCTGTCAAGCGGTGGAGAAGGGCTTCTGTGCGAGTGCGAATGCAATTTAGGGCAAACAGCTTGAGTGCGGCAATTGCTGCGAAAATAGCTGCGGCGGCAAGTACGGCGGCGGCTACTGCTAGTAGATTGAAGGGGAGCAGTTGTTTTTCGAGATTGTCGCGGGGAATTACGAGGGCGATCGACCATTCAGCTTGTTCTAAAGGAAGATAGGCAACATAAACTCTGGTGTCGTTGATTTTAGTCAGCAAAATGCCAGTTTTTTGATAAACCATCTCCCGGGCTACATTCGCCAAATTAGGATCTGCAGACTCTAAAAGACTGGGAGCCGGCTTGTCGATATTTCCGATTAACCCAGGGTTGGGATGGACAATCGGCACTCCTTGAGAATTGAGAACAAAAGCGTAAGTTCCTGGCCCGTATTCCAGCTTTCCTACTACTTCGGCAATTCGGTCGAGGCTAATGACCCCGTTCATTACTCCGATCGGCTTTTCTGCTGTTTTATAAATAGAATTTGCCGAATTTGACCACACCGGAGCCGAAATCGGAACAATACTTTGTTTTTTGAGCGTGCGAGAAATGGTAGGATCTGAAACATAGACTTCCCCAGCCATTGCCTTTTTGAAGTGTTGGCGGTCGCTGACATTAATCAAGGCTTTGCCTACTTTTGTGGTGAAATAAGAACCGTCGGGAGCTATTAGTGCGAAATGCTGGAATTTTTCCAGTCGAATTACTTCGGATTTTAAATAAGGCTCTGCCACTGACCAATTCATCGAACGAACGGGAGGAGTGTGGGCGAGGAGTTGGATCTCAGCCTTTCTAGTGCCGAGCCACCGATCGATATTGTTCCCGCGCTCCCTAACTTCTAACAAAGCATTTCGCTCTAAATTGTTGATAATCAAGCGACGAACGCTTTGATAGCTGATACAACCAGTTATGCTAGCTGCCAGAATTGTTACGCCCCAAAGTAACAGCGCAGTTTTGTAGGGAAGAGGGTATTCACCCTTAAATCCCGCTGGCAATAGTCGAGTTAATTTCCACCACTTAACTCTCGCAAAGCTTCCCATTGTTTGACTAATTTGTGAGATTGAAATTCTCAGATCACCTGCGATGTAGTCCCAGCCTGCCAATAGTCTGAAACTACTAGCATTGAATAATTGCGGGAATTTTGGAATTTTTTCCCGCCGGCTGGTTCACACTGTTAAACGGCCATAAAAAATTTTACTATATTTTTTATTTAATTAGAATATTTAATCAACAATTTAAGAGTTTTCTTAACACTCCTTAATAATTTATGTTGATTAGGTGATGTGCGCAGGCATCATTCTACGTTGAGATGTTCGGCGTTTGTGTTATGAGGTAAGGTACACACACAGCGGTACACCCTACTTTCAGATGTTTGGGGTTGGTCTTAATATTGAAATATTAAAAGCTTTTCCCTCATTAATGAATGAAAAGCTTTTTAAATTTTTAATTCACATCTCAAAACTCAAAACTATTTTCGCTGCATCCGCTGACTGAGGCGCTGCTAAATAGCCTCAGTTGCGCGATTTGTTTAAAGAACCTTGTGAGTGTGTTCGTGCTGTTTCACATTGTCTTCAGTGCGAATAACGCGCTCGGAGTTGAGGACTCTTTTGCGTTCTAAGGAATAAGTAAAGTCGTTGCGAACGGTTCCCAAGGGAATGTGAAGTTGAGCTTGGGGGCGGATTTTGTAAGTGCGGGCAGCGGAAATCGCCCGAAAGCCAAATTCTTCGCTAAACTGAGCTGATGTCGGGAATTCTGGCAACATTTTGGGAGATTCGCCATCGAGCACTGCTCCCAAAGTCGTCCCGCAAGCCATTAAATAGGATGTGGGAATTCCCTTGACAATTGCTTCCAAAGCTGCTGAGGGAATAGCTTCGATTACTTGCACTTCAAAAACTTCGCCTTCTTCTTTGATGAAGCAGGTAGCTACACCGACTGCTATGTAGTCGTCGGTGCAGAGATCCGGAGCGTTGGGATAAACTGTTGCAGTCGTCATAAGAAAAGCTTGGTAGTGTGGAAACCGGGAACGAGAAATTAAGGGATTTGAGATTTGAGATTTTACATTTTTTCCACGGTTTTTTTCGGGGATTTTACGTGGAAAATCTCAAACCGGCTGTTCTAATACCTAAAATTTTTGGGTTAAGCTCCGAAGAGCCGATCGCACGATTGTGTCGATCGTACCACATCAAGGTAGATGCCGGATGATTCGGCAAGGATTCCCCGCCGCCACGACGTTTGCGGGAATATCTTTGACAACGACACTGCCTGCACCGATCGTGCTATTGTCGCCAATAGTGACTCCCGGACAAATAATACTGCCGCCGCCAATCCAAACATTATTGCCAATATTAATTTCAGCGGCGAGTTCTAGGCCAGCAACTCTAATTTCCGGGTCTGTGGGGTGAAGAGCGGTGTAAATTTGGACGTTGGGCCCGCACAGTAAATTCTCGCCGATGCTAACTCGATTGCAGTCGAGAATCACGCAGCCAAAATTCATATACAATCCGTTTCCAGCATAAATATGGCTGCCGTAGTCGCAGTAAAAAGGTGGCTCGATTTCAACTTTCGGCCCGACTGCACCGAACAATTCCGCGATAATTTCTAACCGTTTGTCTGGTTCGTCTTCGCGGGTAGAATTGTAGGTTCTGGCGAGGCGGCGGGCTCGCAGGCGCTCTGAAATCAATTGCTCATCCGCAGCTAAATACAATTCGCCGGCGAGCATTTTTTGTTTTTCGGTTTTTTCCATAAGAATCGGCGGTTGTAACCGCCACTATACAAAGTTTCGCCCGTCTCTAAGAGACTGAAGAATAATGTAGGGTGCGTAGTGCGCACCTTATCGCTATAATTAGCGCGTCAAACCATTTTTTGATTTTGCAGCCTAGATTTAGGGGCCGGGTTTCGACTGCAAACAAACGGCTAAATCCAGGTTTGTTAATTGCTCAAAAGCTCGATCGATCGATCCTTTGGAGCGCAAAAAACCAGTATTGGCAGCCGGGCAAATATATTGCAGAGTGGAGGGCGAAAATCGATCGATAATTGACTTAACGCTGTTAATTTGCCGGGGCCAGTGAAAAGTTTTTGCCGTCAATAGCGGTACTGGGGCAGCTTCTCGGTTGGGGAGCAAGTGTCTGCCCGAAAACAGCACTCCGCCGCTGCCACTATCATAAAGGCAAGACGAACCTGGAGAATGGCCTGGAGTCCAAAATGCTTTTATTCGATCGCTCACACCAAATTCTCGCTCAAAAACCGTCACCTTCAATCCCGGCAGCAAATAAGCTTCCTGCTCTTGAATCAGGATATCGCACCCCGTGGCTTCCTGAATCTCCCGCGCCTTGCCGATAGCGCCGCGGTGGGTGAGAAACAGCAGTCGCACACCGCCGCGCGCGAGCAAAAAGCTTTGGTTAATCTCATCCCAAGCGGGACAATCCACCAGGATGTTCGATTCGTTTTCTACAATGAAATAAGCTGTTGCACCCAGGGTATCCCGGTTAGGCGGGAAAGCAAAGATATTGTCCAGCACGGGTCTGGGTTGTTTGGAGACTGAACTCTGTTGTTTCAAGGAAGTATTTCAGAAGGGAATGGGATAAATATTATGTTGTTTTTACTATGGTTGTTCGTATTGGGGCTGATCTCGTACTACTTGTTGCAGAACGGCATCAGCCGCATCACCCGAACTCCGGTATGGCTGCTGTGGCTGGTAATGATGGCGCCGCCGTTGATTTGGAGCGGTTGGGTTTTAGTTAACGGTACGAGCAAAACAGTACCGCCGGAGTTAGTAATTATACCTTTTCTGGTTTGCCCTTTTTTGTATTGGTTTTTGGTACAGTTGGGGCGCAAGAAAATTACCGACGAAACTGCTGGGCAGGTAGCAGACTCTGCGAATGAACCTGCAAAGCCAAAACCGCCCGTGCGCCCGATCAACCAAGAAGAAGAAGCGAGTTTGCGCGATTGTTTTCCTTGGTCAATTTACTTTTTGCGAGATTTGGAATTTCGGCCGCAGGCTGTAATTTGTCGCGGACAGTTGCGCACGAACCCGGAGGCGGCTTATCAGGCAATTCGGGAGAATGTGGAGAGGCTTTTTGGCGATCGCTTTTTAGTAGTATTTCAAAACAGCTTGAGCGGTCAACCTTTTTTTGCCATAGTTCCCAATCCCAGCCACCAATCAGGAGAAACTCCTGTCAAAACCGAATCTGTAACCCGGCCTTTTTTCGCATTAGCTTTGCTGCTGATCACGATGTTTACGACGACGCTTGTCGGGGCGCGAATGGCGGGAGTTACTGAACAAGCTTTGCAGTCCAACCCGTCACTATTGCTCCAGGGTTTGCCTTACTCGCTGGCTCTCATTACAATTTTGGGACTTCACGAATCCGGCCACTATTTAGCTGCCCAATTTTACAAAATTCGCACGACTCTGCCTTATTTTATTCCGATTCCTTTTTTCTTGGGAACTTTTGGCGCATTCATTCAAATACGGAGCCCTATTCCCAACCGCCGAGCTTTATTTGATGTTAGCATTGCCGGGCCCCTTGCGGGTTTAGTTGCGACAGTGCCATTATTAATTTGGGGTTTGGATCATTCGACAATTGTACCGCTTTCTGACAAATCGGGAATGTTAAATTTTGAGTCTTTCAAACCCAATTTTTCGCTGCTGATGACTCTCTTGAGCAAGTTAACCTTGGGCGGTGCTTTGAATGCGGAAACTGCGATCGATTTGCATCCGGTAGCGGTGGCGGGTTATTTGGGTTTGATAGTGACGGCGTTTAATTTGATGCCCGTGGGACAACTCGATGGCGGGCACATCGTGCACGCGACGTTCGGTCAGCGAGCGAGTATGGCGATCGGGCAAGTTGCTAGACTTTGTATGCTGCTGCTTTCTTTTTTGGAACAGGGTTTGCTGCTGTGGGCGATTATTTTGTTCTTGACGCCACTCAACGACGAACCGGCCTTGAATGATGTCAGCGAATTGGATAATCGGCGGGATTTTTTGGGGTTGCTGGCGATCGGGCTTTTGTTAATAATTTTGTTACCTGCGCCCAGGGTACTCCTGGAGTGGTTAAATGTTTAGAAGAAACTTCGGCAACGAATTCGCAAAGCGAATTTAACGAATTTAACGAATTTAATTAACGGATTGATGTTGAAGTCCGAGGGAAGAGAGAAAAAGGAACAAAAGAAAGGTTGAAAATTTATGAAAGGGTTGCTATACAAGCGAGTTTAGCGTTTCTCTACTCGCTTTCGATCTCGAAGTAATCTTTATTTTCACCGACTTACCTGAGAACGATGTCTTACAAATCCTTTACTTTCCAACAGTTAAAAGATCTGTTTGGATTGGAACCCTCACTGGGTTCTATTCTGAGTGCTAAGGTTCTTCCTTTAGAACCCTCCGAATGGCTTTGGAGAACCCTAGAAATTAGTTCTAACACTGCTGTGACAACTGCAAAAGAACGTTCAGAACGGATTATTTCTCCTATTTTGTTAGAATCTAGAGAAAGGAACAACCGACAATTTTCTATCTTTTCCGGCTGGTCATTTGATGTAGATGTCGATCGGGGATTGAATGGAGAATGCGATTTTCTACTGTCTTCCGTGCCCTTTGATTTTGAAATTAAAGTCCCCATTTTTGCATTGAGAGAAACGAAAGGCGGAGAAATAGAATCTTGTCTGCCACAGTGTGCAGCACAAATGGTGGCGGCTCAGCTATTTAATGAAGGCGAGCACAATTCACTACCTGCCGTATTTGGCTGCGTAACTACTGGCGTTGTCTGGCGGTTTCTTAAATTAGAAGGAAATAATTTAATTATTGATGCTGATGTTTATTGTCTTGATAATGTTCCAATGATTTTAGGTGTTTTGCAAAAAATTGTTAATTCATACTAATAATTTAATTTTATAATAAAAGAGGTTAGTATTGAAAATTTATGTCGTTACTACAAACTTAATTGTATTTTATTACCGAATGCGAGAGCGAAAAAAATTGACCGCCAATGAAATAATATAGCTGTACCAATGATGGCAATTACTCCCGAACAAACAGCGCTAATTCCGATTTATCGCGAGAAGTGGCGACAAATTGGACTTTCGATAAAACCAGTCGATCGCGCGCAAGCTACAGCCGCCATCAACTCCGCCTACAACATCATCGGCTTTTCTGAACCGGAAAATATTTTCTGTGACAGCCCTTACACAGCTTTGCAAGCTCTTGAACCGCTAAGGATACACGATTCTGGTCTAGGAATGGCCAGCGAAATCAGAAACAAAATTCATAATGAATTGTACGATATATTAAGAAGTCAACTCAGCAGGGAACTGGAAAATAAAATTTACAGCAAACTGTATAACCCGCTGTACGCTCAACTGATGAATCAACTGCACGCTCATGTTAAAGACGAAGTTTACGTCAAATTAGCAAGGAAGTTGGGCGAGAGATTTCAGAGATTTTTTATCGATCAGACTTATCATAATAACACCATAGTTTCCGAACTCTCAGCCTGTCACGGAAGTTGGGTGGATTTTTGTATTGGCGTGTTAAATTTGGAGTACGATCGCTCTTTATATTCAGCTTTTCAATCCTTAGTGGAAAAGTGCGGCTGGATTTACCCGTTTGAGAAAATGTGCTTTGTGTGCGATCGCCCGCGACAACTTCATTTTGACAGCGAATATGTGCTCCACGCAGAAGGTCAACCAGCGGTTGAATTTGCTGACAAGTTCAGCGTATACTGTTATCGCGGCGTGCGACTGCCGGAAACAATCGGTCAAGTTCCGCCTCAGTCTTGGCAAGCTTCATGGCTGTTAACAGAAGATAATGCCGAAGTGCGGCGAGTTTTGATTCAGGCGATCGGCTATCCGAGAATTTGTCAAGAATTGCAAGCAACAGAATTGGATACTTGGCAAGAATATATTTTGTTGAAAATTGAGAATAATATTGACTTAGAGCCAATTTATTTGTTAAAGATGACTTGTCCGAGTACGGGACACCTTCACGTTTTGCGAGTACCCCCGGAAGTGCGATCGGCTAAAGAAGCGATTAGCTGGGTAAATTGGGGAATAGATCCAGAAGAATTTCAAGTGCAAACTTGACCGGAAAGTTTAGAGTGTTGAGTGCGCTAGTTGACTGTTAAAGAATTACAGCACCACAAAAGCAGCGTTCTGCACAAGTCCAGAACAATTAAAAAATGTAGATTTACAGCCCGCACTTGGTACTATGTACTCTGGCAGCTAAAACCCACAACTTCAAATCGACATGAGCCAGCATTCAGACCGCATTGCCCCTCACGGCGGCATCCTGGTCAACCGCATTGCCACACTAGACCAAAGACAAGAATTTTTCGACAAAGCAGAAGTATTGCCGCGAGTTCAGCTTTCGGATCGATCGATCTCCGACCTGCAAATGATCGCCATCGGCGCCCTGAGTCCCCTCAAAGGGTTCATGAACGAAGCTGATTATCGATCGGTCGTCAAACAAATGCGCCTCTCCAACGGCCTCCCTTGGTCGGTTCCCATCACCCTCTCGGTAACACAAGCAGTCGCCGACACCCTGAAAGCAGGAACTTTAGTGCGCCTCGACTCGCCGGCGGGCGAATTTGTCGGCATCTTGGAACTCGCAGAAAAATATCACTACAGTAAAGAAGAAGAAGCCCTCAACGTCTACCGCACCGACGACCTCAAACACCCGGGCGTCCAGGTAGTAGACCAATCCGGGCCAGTTAACCTAGCAGGCGACGTTTGGCTGCTGGAACGCGAACTAGATGTCCGGTTTCCCCAATACCAAATTGACCCGGCGAAATCGAGAATGCTGTTCAAAGAAAAAGGATGGAAAACCATAGTCGGTTTCCAAACCCGAAACCCCATCCACCGGGCACACGAATACATCCAAAAATGCGCCTTAGAAACAGTAGACGGCTTGTTTCTGCATCCGTTAGTCGGGACGACTAAGGATGACGACATCCCCGCTGACGTGCGGATGCGCTGCTACGAAATTCTGCTAGAAAAATACTATCCAAAAGATCGCGTAATTTTGGCAATTAATCCGGCGGCGATGCGCTACGCCGGGCCGCGAGAAGCAATTTTTCATGCTTTAATCCGCAAAAACTACGGCTGCACTCACTTTATCGTGGGGCGCGATCACGCTGGAGTTGGCGATTATTACGGCACTTACGATGCCCAATACATTTTTGACGAATTTGAGCCGGGAGAATTGGGAATTGTGCCGATGAAATTCGAGCACGCTTTCTATTGCACGCTGACGGAACAAATGGCTACAACTAAAACAAGTCCCAGCACTCCCGAACAGCGGGTGCATTTGTCGGGAACCAAAGTGCGGGAAATGCTGCGCGCTGGAAAATTGCCGCCGCCGCAGTTTTCCAGACCGGAAGTCGCCGCAGAATTAGCCAAGGCAATGAATATTTTCAGTTACGAGATTTAAACGTTGAACCTTGGTGTTGGCGGTATTTTGAATAGTTTTTAATTTTGAGTTTTGAGTTTTAAAGTGGAAATTTTAAACTTAAAGCTCAAAAGTTAAAACTTAAAAACTCTCTTAATACTAAACATTTACAATCTAATTAATTTCCCTAAAATTATTGAGGGGAATTTAACTTAAAATTCAAAACTTAAAATTAAAAGCTATTTAAAAATGGGACTGAAGCGGCGGGAATTTTTGCAGCAAGCTGGCCGAGTGCTAGCCGCCATCGGAATTAGCGAGACCTTGTGGCTGCGGTTGGGCGATCGCTACCTCCAAGCCTTAGCCCAGCCGACAGCGAGGAAATTGGCTTTGTTGGTTGGCGTTGACAAATATCCAGACTCGCCCCTGCACGGCTGCGTCACGGATGTGGAATTGCAGCGGGAATTGCTGATATATCGGTTTGGGTTTGCGCCGTCGGACATTCTGACTTTGACAGACGCTCAAGCTACGAGGGACAATATCGAGACGGCTTTTGTGACTCACTTGAGCGGACAAGCAAAACCCGGTGACGTGGTAGTTTTTCACTTTAGCGGCTGCGGTAGCCGAGTCAGTTTGGCTGAGTCTCCCGGAATAATGCAAAACAGTTTGGTGCCGGCGGATGATGTTTTGCCGCTGTTAGCAAACCGGGCGGTGAACGATATGTTAGAGGAAACGCTGCTGCTGTTGGTGCGATCGCTCGCGACAGAAAATGCGATCGCCATCCTCGACACCAGCTACACCTATCCGGGTTCCCGCAAAAACGGCAACTTTCGCATTCGCTCCCGTCCCCGCCCCACCACCGGCGAGCCAAGCCTCGCAGAATTAACGTTCGCCGAAGATCTCAAATCCAGTCCAAATCTCCGTCCGGCGGCCGCCGTACTTGCCGCGGGCGCGAATTCGCAACTCGCCGCCGAACAAGAGTGGAACGGATTTACCGCAGGTTTGTTTACCTACGCCCTCACCCAAACTTTGTGGTGGGCAACTCCGGCTACCAGCTTCAGCGTCAGTTTCAGTCGCGCTGCGGGTACAGTCGAGCAAATGACGGGGTTATCGCAGGAACCGCAAATTCGCCATCACGATTTAACAGCGCCGCTGGCGGTGAATTTTTCAAGTTTAATGTTGAATTCCCCTGCATCTGACGGCGCCGTGACGGCGGTGGAAGAAGGCGGCAAAACTGTGCATTTGTGGCTGGGCGGCTTGTCGCCGGGGGTTTTGGAGTGCTCCGGGGGTTCTGTGTTGGCTGTGGATTCCTCAGCGGGCGCGAGGCTTTTGCTGCGGGGACGCACCGGCCTCTCTGCTAAAGCCCAAGTTTTAGACAAGCCCGATCGAATAGACGGGCAACTAACAGCCGGCGAACTGGTGAGGGAAGAAATTCGGGTATTGCCGCGAAACATCGGTTTGACAGTAGCTTTGGACTCGGGTTTGGAACGCATCGAGCGGGTGGACGCCACCAGTGCTTTCTCGACTTTGCCGCAACTTGCGGCGGTAGGCAGCGAGCAACCGGCTGACTGTCGGTTCGGCAGAGTCCCGGAAACGAGTTTAGCCGAAACAGTCTCTGCTCACGAGCCTGGTTTGTCTCAAAGCCGTTACGGTTTGTTTTCTTTGGCTCAAATTCTGATTCCCGATACTCAGGGCGATGGGGGAGAAGCCGTCAAGGTGGCGGTGCAGCGCTTGATTCCGCAGTTAAAAGCACTGCAGGCGGGGAAGTTGCTGCGGCTGACAGTGAATGAGGGGTCTTCGCGCCTGAAGGTGCGGGCGGTTCTGGCAACTCTCGCACCGCAAGCGCGGACTGTGGCGCAGCGAGAGCCGGTGCGGGCCGGCGGTGATTATCGGCTGGAACCGCTGAGCGGGGAAAGTGAGAAATCGGTCAGCAATTATATACTAAGTGTGGAAAAAGGCAGCAGCCTTCAGTACGAATTGTATAACGACAGCGATCGCCCGGTTTACTTTGCGGTGTTTTGCACGGACAGCGCGGGACGGCTGTCCGTGCTCGGCGCTGAGGGGGAAATGTCGCGGGCGATCGCTCCTGGGGAGAATTTGACTGTGCCGGCGGCTGGGGCGAACGGGTGGGCGGTATCTGGGCCGATCGGACTTGCGGAAATCGTGATTATATTTAGTGAGAATCCCTTCGCTCAAACTCTGGCTGCAATAGAAGCCGAAATGCCACAAACGAGGGATGCCCAGTCAATTCGAGTGTTGTTGAATCCTTTAAATGTGGCGCGGGCGGTGCTCGAAGATTTGCACGCGGCTAGCATTCCGGGGGTGCAGAAAGTGGGGATATCGACGGATGATTTGGCTTTGGATGTGAGTGTTTGGGCAACTCTGAGTTTTGTTTATCGGGTGGTTTAATTTGCTAATTGGGAATGGGGCATTGGGAATGTTTTCTATAACATATAATCCAAATCTACCCCAGTACGAAATCGATAAGCTGTCGCGCATTTAAATTGCCTGTTAGAGGCGGGCGGGACGCCCAACCCACTCATTGTTTGATTGTTTTTTGACAGACAATTTAAATGCAGAACAGCTTATTACTTTGGCTGCGCTTAGCACGAGTCGATCGGGAACAGCGTAGCCGAAGTATTGGGAATGTCAACGGCCAACTGCCAACTGTCAACTGTCAACTGTCAACTGTCAACTGACTGATAAACCTTTTCCACCATTTGAGCCAAGCGTTTCATTGCAGTTTCAATCTCATCATTTGTCGCAGTCAAACTGATGCGCAAACACTCGTGCTTGTGCTGCCAATCTTCCCGCAAACCGGGGAAGAAAGAACTTCCAGGCACAACTATTACGCCGACTTTCTTCAACTCTTGATACAGTTCCCAATCAGTCATTGGCAAATCTTTCAGCCACAACCACGCGAAAATAGCTCCTTCGCCCCGGTGCAAAAACCACGGCAAATCCTTCGGCATTGCTTGTTCTAGAGTGCTTTCTACGATCGCAAATTTGCTTTGATAGTACGGCCGAATTACGTTGATGGAAATATCGGCAAGAGCGCCGGAAGCAATGGCACGAGTTGCGATCGCCTGTCCGTATCTCGGCGAATGAATGCACATATTGGTCTGAAAACATTCTAATAGTTGAATAATTTTTTCATCGCCGATCGCAATTCCGATTCTTTCACCCGGCAATCCGGCTTTCGACAAACTCATGCAGTGCACGATATTGCCGCCAAAAATCGGCGTCATTTCGGTAAAATTCAAAGACGGGAAGGGAGGGCCGTAGGCGGAATCAACCAACACCGGCACGTCGAAAGCGGCCGCTAAATCGGCAATTTTCTTAACTTCGTCGTCGGTGAGAACGTTGCCGGTGGGGTTGCAGGGACGGGAAAAAATGACGCAACCGGTGGTTTGGTCGATCGACAGTTGGCTGAAATCCGGGCGGTATTTGAACCTGTGGGCGGCTGCATCAATATCGAGGGTGGGTTTGCAGGCGACTACCGCTTCGGGAATCAAGCTAACGCCGCCGTAACCCGTGTAGTCTGGGCTCAGCGGTAAAACAATTTTTTTAAGCTGTTTGCTGGTAGTGTAGCCGCCGAAAGCGTTGGCTGCGTAGAAATAAATCGATTGACTTCCGGGAGTAATTAGGATATTCCGATCCGTCAAATTCAGCCCGTAACGCTGGTTAAAATCCGCCAATACCGCATTGATAAACGGCTGATAACCTTGACTGGAACCGTACCGACAAACCACCTCGCCGTATTCCGGGCTCGCCAAAAGTTCCGCAGTGCAGTCGCGCCACAACTGCTCGACTTCCGGCAAAATCACTGGATTTCCCGCGCTCAAATTGATAAACTCCTGCCCGCTGCCGGCTCTGAGAGTTTCAATAATATCTTTCATAATTGCCCGAACTCCCGTGAGGTGGGACATCTGAGCGCCAAATTGAGTAAGGGCAGGGTTCATAGCAAATGCAGCGACAAATATAGAAGTTTACAGTTTACCCATGATAACTCCAGTCGCAGGCGTTAGCCTAGCTTGTCTGGGGCATGGGTTGTCGATCGAGCGTCTGATTAATTCAATAAACTCGATCGCACAGCATTTGTTTTTTCCCCTGTGCGCGCCCCCGAGCCTAAGATTCGGAGCATTGGTGGATTCCTATCGATCGAACAGTGTTTTTTACCTGAAAATTCGCGAACAGGCAGTATGATCGAATTCAAGAGTTTTGGTGGGATTTCGCGCCGCGCCAGATGAATTTCCAATACTTGACAGCAACTGTTGGGGAATCTAAGATTAGCAGCCAGACCCGATCGCAACAGAATTTTATTGGCTCCGGTTACTGCTATAATTGCAGGATCAATCCAGCCTCAAAACTGAGATTTGTTGCTAGCTCATGTTCATGATTTGCGGTTTTTAGACAGCGGTGCATTTCATTATCAATCCGACTAAAGCCTAGACAGCTCGTCACCTCGCCATTTTAATGGCGTTACACAACAAATACGTAAATTCCAACGCAAATTAACAGCCATAAAATTTCACAAAACAATGACACACTTTCCACTTACAGAATACGAGAAACTTACAGATCCTAAAGCCAAAGCAGTGTACGAAGAAATCTTGACAGACTTGGGGTTTGGTATCGTCCCCAACCTGTTTAAGTCAATGGCAATCAACCCTGACTTATTAGAAGCAAATTGGAAAAAATTCCGGGGAACCATCCTGCAAGGAGATTTACCCCGCACCCTTAAAGAAATGGTCGGCGTCGCTATTTCTCAATCAAATAATAGCGAGTACGCTCTCCAAGTTCACCTGCACGGATTGTCAGCGTTGGGGATGAGCGAAGAAATCCTGCGAACCCTAGTTTCTGACTTTGCCAACTGCCCTTTGCCAAAACGCGATAAAGCCGTAATTACCTTTGGCTTGCTGGCTGCTACAAAACCCTTGGAAGTGACAGAAACTGATTACCAAAACCTGCGGGATTTAGGGCTAGATGATTCTGAAATATTTGAGATTATTGCAACAGCCGACCTGTTTAGCTTTGTCAACCGATATACCGATTCCATTGCCCTCGAAATAGATGCTTTGTAATCTATATTTTATACCCCTATTATGGGCGAGCGGCTAGAAGATCTAGATCGAGAAGAACTTCTGTTGACAGCCCGCCGTTTATTAGCAGAAGCTCAAGCGCTTTCCATCCGCATTTCCGCCGTCAACGAAGTTGCCACAGCCATTAACCGCACCCTAGATCTCAACCAGATTTTGCGGGTAGTAGGCAAGCAAGCCAAATGGCTGCTCGACTTTGAACACTGTAGCGTTTGCCTGCACAGCACTAACGCTTGCACGACCTTATTTGGCCCGCATATCCCTGTAGATATTGCAGCCCTCCCAGAGGGCAGCCCTATTAACAAGGCTTTCAAAACACGTCAACCTCAATTAATTCAAGAAGCGGGTGCTACTGCTATTTTGTCCCCCTACGCTTCGCAAATTATACTTCCCTTGGAAAGCGAAGGTAAGGTTTTAGGGACAATTAATTTTGCCACTACCAAGCCGCGAGCTTACACTCTAGAAGACTTGCGGATTGGCTATCTTTTGGCTTTGCAACTCTCCTCAGCCATCCGCAATGCTGAGCGCTTTAAAGAGATAAATAGCCTGTATGCCGATCTCGATACTGAAAAGCACAAATCTGATCAGCTACTGTTGAACGTGCTGCCGGTTGAAATTGCCGAGGAACTCAAAAATAATGGCAAAGTGGAACCACTTTATTATGATTGCGTATCTGTTTTATTTACTGACTTTCAAGACTTTACTCACTTATCTGAACACATGACGCCGCGAGAGTTAGTTGACGAACTAGACTACTGTTTTTCTTATTTCGATCGCGTGATGGATAAATACTCTATGGAAAAACTGAAGACTATTGGCGACAGCTATATGTGTGCGGCGGGAATTCCTACGCCTCGCCCCACACACGCCTTTGACGCTGTACTTGCGGCCATAGAAATTCGACAGTTCATGGATTTGCGAAAAATGCAGAAAGTTCAACAAAATATTACTTATTGGGATATCCGCATTGGCATTCATTCAGGTCCAATACTTGCTGGGGTAATTGGCAATAAAAAGTTTGCCTATGATGTCTGGGGAGATACAGTTAATACTGCATCTCGGATGGAATCTTCCGGCGTAGCTGGAAATATCAATATCTCTCAAGACACGTTTGAATTAGTTAAAGATTTTTTTGAATGCGAATACCGAGGAAAAATTTATGCTAAAAATAAGGGCAACTTGGATATGTATTTGGTTCGCCATCTTAAATGATTTTGGGAATGGCTAATTACTAAGGGAGGATGGCTAACGGAGCCTTGATACCATTTTAAATTTTAGATTTTAGATTAGAAAATTGGGTATGACAGATGACTATCACGGTTGGGAGCGCGTATCTACAGTTGCATTCTCTTTAACTGGTGTTAGTAGAAATAAAACTCAACTATGAACGTAAAATATATTGCTCGCAGTTTTTTATCGGGAGATCGGTAATGTATCGCAGTGCCCCCAGACTATATTAAAATGATCGAGTTGTAGATTTTAATTTTTAATTATTTATGCGTATTTGGCAAGCCGATTTCTACCGCCGCCCTGTCCAAGACGAAACTGGTAAACCACTGTGGGAACTCTTAATTTGCGACTCGGAAGGCAGTTTTCAATTTAGCGCTATTTGCCGCCAGGGGGCCGCAAATTCTAATTGGCTAGCCTCGCAGTTGCAGCAGCAAGCTCAAACCCAAAATTTGCCCGACTTGATTCAAGTATTTAGACCTCAGTCTCTCAGCTTAATCGAAGCTGCGGGCAAAGTTTTGGGTGTCAAGGTAGAAGCGACTCGGCGCACTGCGACTCTGAAATTGCTGCTGCAACAACGCGCAAAAGAATATTCGAGTATGCCTAATTATACAGGTGAAACTTACAGTGCGATCGCCCTCGACTCGCCGCCGCCCGTACCCTTACCGGAAAACCTCTGGGGGGATGGCTGGCGTTTTGCTTCCCTACCCGCCGGCGACATTGAAGATGCTTTCCAAGGGCGTCCCCTGCCAATTTTGGAAATGCCAGAATTGCTGTTACCGCTGAATTTGGGCTTGGCTTCCACAGTACCCGTACCGGGAGTTGTGATTGACGGCGGACGCCAGTCTATGCGGTTGGCTAGATGGCTTCAGGATGCCAAACCTTTTGCTTTGAATTATATCGCTGGAGAACCCGACGGATTGATATTGGAAGCTGGGTTAGTAGATAGGTGGATTGTGGCTACTTTTGAAGATAGCGAGGTGAAAGCAGCGGCCAAAATTTACCAACAGCGCAAGCAATTAAGTAAAGGATTACATTTTTTGTTAGTACAGCCCGATGATAGTGGCATGACTTATACAGGCTTTTGGCTGTTGAATTTTGATCGATAAGATGTAAATAATATTATTTTTGATGTTGCTCAATCGCGCGCCGAAAAATAGTAAGATACAGCCCGAACTCAGTTCCAGGAGATACAGACTCAAACACAACTTTTAAAACAGTTTCTGGAGCTAGCAAGAGATCGTGCTGCAAATTTATTCTACAACTAAAATCAATCCGTTTTGGATACCCTGACACACTCGGTTGATGTGAACATGATCGTTTTGGTCGATCCCGTCGAGGACTGCTGACTTCAGCAGTCGTCTGTCAAGGGGGGTAATTTGGCGAAAAGCAAAGATGCGCTGGACGATCGCTTCGATCGAGATTTTGGGGAGATTAGCAGAGCTGACTGTCATGGTCTTAACACGCTAAAAGTAGATAACAGAACTGTGTAGCTTTATTTTTAAAGATTTCGTGAAGTCATACTGTGATTAATATCACATACTTTATGTGACAATATAGTGTATGTCGGGTGACTTTTGTCACGAAATCTTCAATTATTTTTACGCCAACTTAACGGTGGCCCGATAAAATCACTCTTGTAAAACTCAGGCAGAGGGTAAAAATGGCACAAGCAAAAATCGGAATTATCGGCGGCAGCGGTTTGTATAAAATGGAGGCCCTCAAGGATATTGAAGAGGTAAAAATTGATACACCTTTTGGAGCGCCATCGGATGCCGCAATTGTGGGAACTTTGGACGGTACGCCGGTAGCATTTCTGGCTAGACACGGCCGCAACCACACTTTTTTGCCCTCAGAAGTGCCTTACCGGGCAAATGTTTATGCCATGAAGAGTTTGGGAGTGGAGTATTTAATCTCAGCGTCGGCGGTTGGTTCCCTGAAAGCTGAGGCGAAACCTTTAGATATGGTAGTACCGGATCAGTTTATCGATCGCACAAAAAATCGAGTTTCTACCTTTTTTGGAGAAGGAATTGTTGCTCACATCACATTCGGCGATCCGGTTTGCGGCGAATTGGCTAAAGTGTTAGCAAGTGCGATCGAATCCTTGAACCTCCCCGAGGTTTCCTTGCACCGGGGCGGCACTTACGTCTGCATGGAAGGCCCCGCATTTTCCACAAAAGCAGAATCCCACCTGTACCGCAGTTGGGGGGCGACAGTCATCGGAATGACAAATTTGCCGGAAGCAAAATTAGCCAGAGAAGCAGAAATTGCCTACGCAACTTTAGCATTAGTTACCGATTATGACTGCTGGCACGAGGATCACGACAGCGTAACAGTAGAAATGGTAATAGCAAATTTGCACCGCAATGCAGAGAATGCTCAAAAAGTCATTCAAGAAACAGTCCGTAGACTAACAGAAAATCCCCCAGTATCTGATGCACATTCAGCTTTAAAATATGCAATTCTGACTCGGCTGGAGCAAGTGCCTGCGGCAACTAAGGAGAAAATGGGTTTGTTGTTGCAGAAGTATTTGTAGTTTAAATTAAGCGGCATTCATGAGGTTGTGCGTGATGCCCGATGGGTAAGGTGCGCACTGCGCACCTACATATTTCAGATCAATTAATCAACTGCTTGAACGCATCGTATTCGCGAATTTTTTCTAAATCAGCTTCACTTTTTGCCAGCTCTTTACACACATTCGGATTGAGATTGAGGGCACGCTTTAAATTTTCAATTGCTAATTCAATTTTACCTTGTAGTGCATAACATCGGGCTTTATTGTACCAAATTCTGTAAAAGTCAGGTCGGATTTTAGCAGCATTGTCGTAGGAATCAATCGCAGCTTCGTATTTTTGCAATTTGGAGAGTGCAACACCTCGATTGTTCCAAGCGTCAGTATAATCATTTTTAATTTGTAGGGCTTGATTGTAAGAAATTACTGCTTGTTCGTACTCCTGCATTTTGGAAAAAGCAACGCCTCGGTTGTTCCAAGCATCGGCATAATCGGGTTTGGCTTGAATTGCCTGTTCGTAACAGCCGATCGCCTCTTGGTACTTTTGCAGCTCCAACAATACCACGCCTCGATTGTTCCAAGCATCGGGATAATTCGGACGAATTGTAGTAGCTTGTTCGTAAGAGGCGATCGCCTCTGTATACCGCTGCATTCTCGTCAGCACTACTCCCCGGTTGTTCCAAGTATCGGCTAAATCCGGCTGAATTTGCAGGGCAAGATTGTAAGCAGCGATCGCATCTTCATAACGGTTTTCAAAGAAACAAGCATCTCCCTGTTTAGCATAGTCGGCTGCCGTCACTAGCTGTTGGTAATTGCCGTAGTTAACCGGAGCAAATTCTTGAATTTGGGCATCAGGCAATAACAAGTCTGTTTCTGCATCCGCCGCGTGACTTTGGTGTTGAATTTCACCTAAGATACTTTCAGCGTCCGAAATTAATAGTTTTAATTGAGAGATTGTATCGTAATGGAGACTTTCAATTTCTTGGCGAGCAACTGTTGTCTGCTTGGACAATTTGCTCAACAGAAACCAAACCCCGACTCCGGCTGCTGTCGGAAACAAAGTTAGGGCAATTATCAGCCCGTTCAGCAGTACCGCCGTGCGCCCAAAAGCAATGTCAACTTCTTCTTGAACCCGATCGCGAATTTCGTCTTTCAGTTGCTGCTGTGAGAATTGCTGCTGAACCAACAGTGCCACCCTAGGTTCAGACGCAGAAACGCTACTGGCGCAGACTAGAATAGTCAAAAGGGCGATCGGGCTAATACTTTTTCTAAAGATACTTGACAAACGCATTGCCTTAGTGATACGCACCTGAGTTGCGATTTCCATGTGTCAAGAGATGCTGATAACGATGATCCCAGACTAGCCCATTTGTTCAAGAACTATTAAATACAGGATATCTGTTGTGCAGTCCCCCCCGATCAAATTGCTGACGCAAGAATTGCTAGACGAAGTTGCCGCTTCCTCCCGCCGCAGTCCCCGCCAGCGACAAAACTACAATTTCCACGATTTGTCTGAAAAAGTGCAGCGGTTTGTCAACGTGCTGCAACCAGGCACTTACGTCCGCCCTCATCAACACCTGCGCCCGCCTGCAATTAACGGTTTTGAGTTTTTTGTGGTGATTCAAGGAGAAGTCGGTATTGTTATTTTGAACGAAAACGGTCAAATCCTGCGCTCCTTGCGAGTCAGCGCGGCCGGCCCGACTCGCGCTGTCGAACTGCCAGAGGGCACTATTCACACGTTAGTAGCTTTGACAAAGGATACTGTGATTTTAGAGTTTAAGGAAGGGCCTTACGACGTGGGGGCGGATAAAGACTTTTTGGCAAGTTTTCCTGCTGAGGGAACTGCGGCGGCGCGGGAATTAGTCCTGATTTGGGAAGCGGAATTTAACACTTGACTGATGACTGTTGACTGTTGACTGTTGACTGTTAAAAATCTAAAATCTAAAATCTAAAATCGATGGGCTGATTACTACTGACTAATGAATCTAATTGTCGTCATCCGATTGTATAAATCCGGGGCGGTGCGAACAATTTTTCTCAGAAGTTCATCCGTCACCCAAAAGACGACGGGAAAGGAAAATGTTTTGCTGAATTCGCTGCATAGTAGGTTGGTAGAAACGAGCAATCGATCGATCGCCTGCACTGATTCCAAACCGAGGATCATTAAAGCTGTAGGCTGTTCCCCATCTAGTTCTGCAGCGATTGTCCTGTAGAGAGTTGTTGCCGATTCTGGCAACAACAGTTGCCGCGGTTTGACGGCACAAGTTGCTTGCAGCCGATCGACTATTTGCTGCCGCAAAGCCAGCGAGTTGCAGTGGACTAAAACGAAAGAAAAGTAACCTTGGGAAAGACGGAGCGCCCGCATTAAAGTTGAGAACGACCGCTCGTTATATTTAGCTGAGTCGTACTTAGCTGCATCGTCTTTAGCTGTATTTTCTGAGCTTTTGTGGACCATAAATTGCAGGTCTTTCATCTAGTTTAGAGATTTTATAGATTAAATGCTATTGCTAAATAAAATGTGAAAATGTTTTTTTTTATTAAAAACATTTCGCTCACCATAGCACGGTTTTAAATGAATATCAATAGTTCGATAGACTAATTTGGCCCCGGCCGCTCAAAAAGCCGCCTTCGACCGTACAACCAAAGTAGAGCAGAAGGCAGGAGGCAGAAAGCAAAAGCAATATTTCGCAACGGTTTCAGCAATTAAGAAAATTCTAAATGTCGGGCGCTGTTGTTAGATTAAATGTAATTAAACATACAAAAAAATTACCGGGAATTCTCAGCCAGCGGCAAAGTAAACCAAAAAGTTGCCCCTGCACCGGGACTGCTAATTACCCCAATTTCCCCGCCGTGAGCGCCAATAATTTGTCGGCAAAGATATAGACCCAAACCCAAACCAAGGGAGTGTCGGGATTGATAACCCCTAACGTAGAGGTCAAAAAGATGTTCGCACTGTTCCGGCAATATTCCCACCCCGTCATCTTCAACGGTACAGTAAATCATGCTACTTGGAGAATTAGCGATTGAGGATTGATAATTAGGGATTGAGGATTGTGGATTGGTAATCGCTAATTTGTCGATGTCTTGTTTTGCTTTTATTTGATTTATAATTAATTTTTCCGCCTTAATTACTTGAGCGGAAACCGTTAAATTCAGTCCGGGCAGATTGTGTTTTAAAGCATTAGCAATTAAATTAGAAAACACGCGCCTTAACTGAGTATTGTCAGCATTCACGGCGGGAAAATTATCTGGTACCAAATTTTTAAAACTAGCTTGAGCCTCATTCATTAAAGGCTCCAAATCTGCCGCAGCCGCTTCAACTACCGCTCTCAAATCAACCCGATCGCAGTGCAAAACAAAACCGCGCAATTCCCCGGCGTGAACTTCCAAAAGCGAATTTATCAACCGCAACTGCTGCTCGCTACCTTGAATCATCCGCTCCAAAACAGAACGGGGAATTGCGATCGAATCCCCGGTTTTCGTCTGCCAATTTTTCAGCACCATTAACATTCCCGCCACCGGGTTTCGCAAGTCGTGAGAAAGAGCGTGGATAAACAGCCGCAGCGATTCTTGTGCCTGTTTGCGCTGCGTGATATCCTCAATTAAACCCTCATAATAAAGCAGGGAGCCCGTGCTGTCCCGTACCGCCCGCGCCTTCTCGGAAATCCAAACAATACTGCCGTCTGAGCGGTAAATTTTAGATTCAAAATCGGATACTGTGGCGCTTTCCTCGATCGCTCGCAAAAACTCTTTTCTGCGAGCCGGATCGACATACAACTGCCGCTCGATATCAGTAAACTTTGCCGTCACTTCTTCCGGGGAATCGCAGCCGTAAATCCGCGCCAAAGCTGGATTTGCAGTAATGTAGCGGCCGTCGGGAGTGCTTTGAAAAATCCCCTCGCCCGCATTCTCAAAAATGCTGCGGTACTTCGCCTCCGCCGCCTCCAACTGCTGGTAAGCAGATTCCAACTCGCGCCTGGTACTAAACTCTTTCCGTTGCAGACATTCGTACCAATAAACCGACAAATCGCAAATCAAACAAAACCAAAACAAATATAAGTAAAACCCAGTCAGCCTAAAAGCAGTATACTTAGCAAAACTTAGATTTAAAACCAAATTTATCCCGACGTGGCAGCACAAAACACCGAGTTGAGAAATCAGGTGGAGGCGCCAGCGGACTGGCATCAGCGTAGCTTGGATCAGAAACGCTAAACTCCAGGTAAAAATTGGTAATTCCCCGGCTTGTGCGACAGCTAGCCCAAGCTGTACAACCACCGTCAGCGACCACGAAAAACCCAAAAATAGCAAACCGGGATAGCGTTGTCCGAAGGAGGTTTTTTGCAATACAAAACAAGTCAACAAACCCAATTCTACAGCAGCGCTCGTGTACAAATAAACACTTTTAAACTCCTGGCGAGCTAAGAATCTTTCGCCCAGAAAATAGACCGTTATTGTGAATGCAAAAAAGATGGCAATTCCGACAGCAGGGCGCAGCCGTTCTCGGAGGAAGCGATCGCGCCACACCTCGTAAACCGTTGACGCCTGAACTGATTTTGCATTGCCCAAATAGCTCATACCATTTTAGATTTTAAATTTTAGATTTTAGATTGGGAAAGAGGGATCGTCCGAGTTGACAGCAGGTAGCGAAAACCAGAAAGTCGAGCCTTCTCCGGGAGTGCTTTCGACGCCGATCGAGCCGCCGTGAGCTTTGATAATTTGCTTGCAGAGGTACAATCCCAAACCCAGCCCTGTTAATTGTCGGCTATTAGGGTCTTGAACGTAAAGTTCAAACAGAGATTCCCGCTGTTTGGCGCTGATTCCCACTCCATTATCTGTTACAGTACAGCGAACCATTTTTACGGTCACTCCGGGCAATTTGCTGCCGATATTGCCAATTTGACCCTGATAGCGGGGCATTTTGCAACTGCCGTCGAGGTTGAATTTGGCCAGGGTTTCCTGATTTTTCTGGGTGGTCTCGCACATCCTAGGACGATCGCCCGCAGCAGATATCCCGTTAGCGATACAGCGGGCAAGCGGATTATTGGGCGATGTTAAAGCCTGTGAATTTTCTTCATAACTTAGCGCTGTTTCAACTGCAATTACCTCCGCTTTAAAAGTTATATTGACTCCCGGAGGATTGTGTTTAATAGCATTAGTCAACAGATTTTCTAGCACGCGCTGCAAGTGTTGGCGATCGGCATTGACTTGTGGCAAATCCGCCGGAATATCAAACGTCAAAGTTGCTTGATTTTTGGCCAGTATCGGTTCTAAATCGGCAATAATGGCTGAAGCCAAAGACGGCAAATGTAGCGGTAAAGTATTGAGAACAATACCTTTGACCTCGCTAGCGTGAGCGTCGAGCAGGGAATTAACCATGGTCAACTGGTGTTCGCTGGCTTGAACGATCCGCTCCAAAATCGATCGAGAAACCGGAACATCTTGTAGAGATTCTGAGGGCGATTTGTTGAGCAAATTTTTTAGCAGTATTAACATTCCCATAACTGGAGTGCGGAGATTGTGAGAAACTGCGTGCAAAAATAGGTCTTTCAGGCGGTTGCTTTCTTGCAGTTCGTGCATTTTTTGCTGTAGTTGGCGGGTGCGTTCCTCCACTTGAGATTCCAAGTTGGCATTGAGATCTTTAACCTGCTGCAAAAGTTGGGCTTGCTGGAGAGCGATCGCCACTTGGGTAGCGAGTTTTTCCAACAAATCAATTTCAAATTCCTGCCACTGGCGGGGCCCCGAGCACTGGTTGACGGCCAAGATCCCGAACAATTGATCCCCCAGGAAGATCGGCACATTTAACGTCGCGCGAATTTGATAGTCGCTGTACAATTGGGCAATTGGAACGCTGAGTTGAACGCTAGCAGTATCGGAGATAGCTCGGACGCGGTTGTTAGCATAAAAAGTTCTCTGGTTTTCGAGGTGATTCTCGTCAGCAAGTGCCCACCCCAAAAGAGAACGGCATTGGGCATCCACAGACTCGGCCACAACCTTACCGTACACCGGGCTAGGAAGATGTAGCCCCTCCACGTCCATAATACCGATGAAAGCGCGGTCTGCCTTGAAAAATTGCCGGACTTCGGCAACAGTAGTGTTGAGAATTTCTTCGAGGTCAAGGGAGTTGCGAATTCGCAGGGCGATTTCTGAGAGCAAGCGATCGCGATCGGAGGACGCCCGCAAAGCGGTTTCCCCGCGGTGGCGTTCGGTAACGTCTTGGACTGTGGCAGCGATCGCTCCTGACTCAATTGCCGACTGTTCGCAGACAGTGCGTTCGGAGCCATCTGCCAGCACAATTCGGTAGTTAATGCAATAGGCTTGGCGTTCAAACATAGCTTGGCGCTGCGATCGCGCCACCAATTCTCGGTCTTCTGGATGTACGGCCTGCAAAAAAACTTCTGGTGTCGGTTTGACAGTTCCAGGAGCAAAACCCAAGAGGCGGTAAAGTTCGTTTGACCACCGCAATTCGATATTGGATATATCATGTTCTGCGGATTCTTCGCAGTTGTCAGTTGCTGTGAGGGCGGCGCAATTTAAATCCCAATTTCCCAAGTGAGCGATGCGCTGAGCGTTGGCTAAACTAGCTTCGCGATCGCGCAGCATGGCGGCTGTGCGGCGCACCTCCACCAGCGCTTGCTGGCGTTCTGCTACGGCGGCGGCCAACATCAGAGCCACAAGGGCGATCGTACCGGTAAAAGCTTGTAAAAACAAAACCGCCTGTTTGAGATTATCGCTTTTGGCCAAAAACGGGCCGCCTCCCTGTACTGCTCCCCAAATCGCGATGCAAGAGACGATCGAATAAGCAAAAATAGCTCCCGCCGGTTGAAACCGCAGGGCTGCCCAAACTATTAGAGGAAAAGGCAGATACTCCAGCGGATACTGAGCGATCGCCGCCTGTGTTTTTGAGCAAAAAAACAGCCAGCTCACGCTCAGCAATAGAGTCAGCCACAGCACTATTTCTGAATAATTAATAATTAAAAATATTAAATTATAACGGTTCTCAGTTGCAGAAAATGTGTGTATGCGATTACTAATTGGTAGTTGATTATTCTGTCTGTTAAAAAATGCGATAAAAGTTGAAATAATGGGGTTTTTTAGTGGAGATTCAAAATTATTAACGGCGTGGTTCAAAGTCAGCAGCACTGGCGTCACGATCAAAATTCCCATCCCGTCTCCGAGCCACGTAGTCCACCAGTTCTGAGAGAAATTGCTCCACCGATCCCAACCAAAAATGCACGTTCCCAAGTTGCCGAGGGTAGAGCCGAGGAAAGTAGACCCGATGACAGCGCCGGCCACCAAACCCAGAACATCTCGCAATCGATCGAGTTTGGTAGAAAATCCGCTCTCCCTCAGCAATGCCTCCCCAGCCAGCGCTTGCAAGGTGACACTAAATGCCGATGTGACAATGACGGCGGACGGTATACCGGCGGTAGAGTTTAACAGCACCGAACCGAGGGCAATTCCCGGCCACATCCGCCGCCCTTGCAGTAGCAGCGCCGCTAGAGCAATACCGGCAGGCGGCCACACGGGGGAGGCTTCGGCTTTTACCAGCCCCAGCATCGACGCTGCGAGTTTTCCGGTAACAAAGTAGGTCAGAGCCAGGATACCGGCGTAGAGAAGCGGTCGAGTGCGGCGGTTGAGCAGTTTCATGTTTAGATGCGATCTAATCCTCCATTCCTAGTTTTTAATTTAGGCTGCTTTGGGGCGATCGGGCTTCCTCCTGGCGACTCACCTGACTGGGGGAGTGGGGAGTGGGGAGTTGACTGTTGACTGTTGACTGTTGACTGTTATTCGTAGCAGCTACCCACTAACTAATGAGTGCTGACTAATGACTAATGACTTCTTAAAATCCAAAACTCCGTTTGCCATCCGGCTTAACAGTAAGCCAATTGGTCTTTGCCATTGCCAATTGTTCCTCAGAAACTGTAGCGTTGGTAAGATTCGCCCCGCACAAATTTGCTCCCCGCAAATTCGCCTTAGCCAAATAAGCCCCCGTCAAGTCAGCACCTCGGAAATCCGCGCCTTCAAAATTGGCAGTGCTGCAATAAGCCTCAGTCAAGTTAGCATCTCGCAAATTCGCTTTAATTAACCTCGCGTGACCCAAATTTGCCCCCGACAAATCCGCTGCTTGCAAATTTGCCTTCACCAACCTGGCCTGATAAAAATTCCCCCCCGCTAGCTGCAATTTTTGCAGTTGCAGGCCAGACAGTTCGCAGTCAGCAAAATCGCGCTTGCCTTTAAAATATGCCGCTCGCAAGCTGTTGGTGTCCCACTTAACAACAGCTTTCGTTACCTTTGGCCCTGCTAAATTGTCGCTGGAAGGTCCAACCGTTCCGAAAGTTCTGCCGGACTCAGCCAGAGTTCGGGAAACTCTGGGCTGCATCCCCGTGTTCCCGGATTGGCTAAAGGAAGTTCTACCAATGCGGCTTTGGTTCGATCGTAAATCTTGATTGATTTTGTTCTGAGGCGGTGACCACGAAGAACCCGCATCATTAAATATTGTCGGTTCTTCAACTGTACGAGAAGAGCCGTTGAATTGAGTTGCCAAGCCGTCCATCAGAGTTGGGTCTTCAAATTGGCCCGAGAGAGCTCTGAGGACATCTGCTGCCGATTGGAAGCGGTGGCCAACCATCGGCTTGAGCATTTTTTCGAGAATCCGTGCAAAATTTGGGCTTACCTGAACGTGGGGCTGCCAAACAATTTCGCCAGTTACTCCATCAAAATCTAAATCCTTGGGCGACTTTCCTGTGAGCAAGTACAAGCAAGTCATGCCCACAGCGTAGATGTCGCTGGCAAATATCGGCCGCAGCGCCATTTGTTCCGGGGGAGCGAAACTAAATGTGCCGACTGAAAATTTCGTGTTGGCGCTTTGGTCGGCGGGGTCTAATAATATTGTTTGGCTGACTTGATCTTTTACCGCTCCGAAGTCAATCAGAACTAAGTGGCTGTCTTGAACTCGGCGAATAATATTTGCGGGTTTGATGTCTCTGTGAATTACTCCTTGGCTGTGGATATATTGCACTACTGGCAGAATTTCTAATAGAAAATTTTTAACATCCGATTCGTTGAAACGGCCTGACTGCTTGACTTCTTGTTTCAAAGTCGAGCCTTTAACATACTCTTGAACTAAGTAAAATTGCTGTTCGGTTTCAAAATAGTCTAGCAGCCTCGGTACTTGCGGGTGGTCGCCCAGTTGACCGAGGGTTTTCGCTTCTCGCTTGAATAATTCCCGCGCCATTTCTAAAACTCGCGGCGACGAACTACTGGGTCGCAGTTGCTTAACCACGCAACTCGGTTGACCGGGCAATGATATGTCTTTTGCCAGAAATGTAGCTCCAAAACCTCCTTGTCCTAAAGGTTCAGTGACTCGGTAGCGAGCGCGCAGCAATAACCGCGCACCGCAAGTCTGACACTGAAGAATAGAGTCAGCAGGGTTTTGAGGATGGGGACAGCCCGGATTTACGCAGTAGCTCATGTTAATTGAGTTTGCCTATGTTTTTCTGATTTTGCCAGCGTCGCTTGACTGCACAAATTGCCTGTTCCTGCTTCTGGTAGAAATACTGATCTATCAGTTGTCAGCGGGCCGTGCGTCCGGTTGCGAATTGGAATTGCACCTAAGTCTTTTAGGCAGATATCTTTTCCCTATTTTGATTATCTAGCTGCTGTGAGTTTTTTCTGTGGATGATCCTTGAAAATAGTTTAAAGACTTGCTAAATTTGTCCTTTTTTGTGTAAAGTCTTCCTACACTTAGGTGAGCTTTCAAGAGTCCGGACAGTTTTTAGTTAGTAATCTGACACCCTCGATTTTCCGTTGGTAGCGAACTTGCCGAATCGCCTTGAAACCCTTATTCTAAGGTTGGCAATCAAAAACTGTCCGAAATATAGATCTTTGCACTGTGAGATATTTCTAGCATACCTCATTATCTGAATGAGAATGTTACTAATCCCCCCAGCAGCCATCAACATAAGTGACCGATCGCTCGTTTTTGCTTATGTATACCACAAAACTATTGACAAAATTAAATTATTATGGTAATAAAGGCTTTGCCGAATCAATTCTGTGACTGCACAGTCGAAGCCTGCCGGCGCAGACTAATGACTAATAACTACCGAGCACTGACAACTAACTACTGACTAAATTATGCGTATTTCTCTAAACTGGCTGCGGGAATTGGTGGATGTGTCGATATCCCCGGAAGAATTAGCCGAAACCCTGACAATGGCCGGGTTTGAAGTCGAAGAAATCGAAGACCGCCGCCCTTGGGCAAGCGGTGTAGTTTTGGGCAAAATCATCGCCTGCGAACAGCATCCGAATGCAGACAAATTGAGAGTTTGTCAAGTGGATGTCGGCTCTTCACAAGCTTTGAATATTGTTTGCGGCGCACCCAACGCTAGAGCAGACATTTACGTGCCTGTCGCTGTTGTCGGAACTTTTCTGCCGACTATTGATTTAAAGATTAAACCTGCTAAATTGCGGGGCGTTCCTTCCGAAGGAATGATTTGTTCTCTGGCAGAATTGGGACTGGCTAAAGAGTCAGCAGGCATTCACATTTTCGAGTTAGAAAATCCCAAATTGGGCAGCGATATTCGCCCGCTTTTGGGTTTAGACGACGTGATTTTAGACTTGACAGCAACTGCCAACCGTGCTGACGCTTTGAGCATGGTGGGTGTAGCGCGGGAAGTGGCGGCGCTGACTGGGGCGAGTTTGAGAATTCCCGAAGCGAATGGTGTGGCGATTCAGGGCAAAGAAAGTCCTGCTTTGGCAGTAGAAATATCGGAACCGCAAGGATGCCCGATTTACATCGGCACGGCAATTGAAGGTGTGAAAATTGCTGCTTCTCCAGCTTGGTTGCAGCAGCGGTTGCAGGCGGCGGGAGTGCGGCCGATTAATAATGTGGTTGACGTGACTAATTACATTTTGCTGGAATGGGGTCAGCCGCTGCACGCTTTCGATCGCGATCGCCTGCAATCTTTCACGGGTACTCAAGATATCAGCATTGGCGTCCGCTTTGCTAAAACAGGGGAATCCTTCAAAACTTTGGACGGACAAAACCGCAATTTGCAAGCTCAAAATCTGTTAATTACTGCTAGCGACAAACCTGTTGCCTTAGCTGGGGTAATGGGCGGCGAAGATACGGAAGTTCACGAAGGAACGCAAAATTTAGTTTTGGAAGCAGCGATTTTTGACCAGGCAACGATTCGCCGTTCTGCGCGCGCTCAAGGCTTGCGGAGCGAGGCATCGATCCGCTACGAACGGGGGGTGAATCAGGCGGCTTTGACGACTGCTTGCAACCGCGCTGTAGCTTTAATTTTGGAGTTGGCTGGAGGCGCTGCAACGGTTCAGAAAACTGCGACTTCCGGCGATGATTTGAGTTTTTCGCGATCGCTCGAATTGCGTTTAGACCGAGTAAATCTGGTTTTGGGACAGTTGAAAAGAGGACAAACGGGCGGTTCTAAATATCTGGAACCGGAAGAGGTAAAAAACATTCTCACAGCTTTGGGCTGCGAAGTTGTGCCGACGGAAAAAGAACGGGTGTTTGCGATCGCCGTTCCTCCTTACCGTTACCGCGATTTAGAAAGGGAAATTGACTTAATTGAAGAAGTTGCCAGACTCCACGGTTATGACAATTTCTGCGATACTTTGCCTAGCAAAACGGAACCCGGTTATCTGTCACCAGAATATGCGGCAATTCGGAATGTGCGATCGGCTTTTCGGGCGGCAGGTTTGACGGAACTGATGCACTATTCTTTGGTGAAAACTGAGGGAGACAATCAGGTGGTGCTGGCGAATCCCCTGTTTGTGGAGTATTCGGCTTTGCGGACAGAAATGCTGTCGGGTTTGATTGATGCTTTCGGGTACAATTTGGAACAGGGAAATGGGGCGCTAAACGGTTTTGAGGTCGGCCGCATTTTCTGGAAAGATGGGGATGCAATGAAGGAAGCTGATGCAGTAGCGGGGATTATCGGCGGCGATCCGACTGTGTGGAAATGGCAGCAGGGAGGGCGCGATCGACCTTTGAGTTGGTTTGAGGCAAAAGGTATTTTGGAAAGCGCATTTCAAGAGTTGGGTTTGTCGGTGGAATATCAAAGCGATTCCTCGAATACACGCTTGCATCCGGGTCGCACCGCTGCGTTATCGTTAAACGGGAAACATTTAGGAGTTTTTGGACAGTTGCACCCGCAATTGCAGCAAGAAAAGGATTTGCCTGAGCAGGTTTACGTGTTTCAATTAGATTTAGCGGTGCTGTTGGGTGAATTAGGGCGATCGAGCATTTCGACTCGCAAGTTTGCGGGTTATTCGAGTTTCCCCGCTTCTGACAGAGATATTGCGTTTTTCGCGCCTGTAGAGGTTGCGGTTGTTGAGATGCAAAGTGCGATGAAAAAGGCGGCGGGTAGTTTGCTGGATTCGGTGGAACTGTTCGACGAATATCGGGGCGACAACGTACCGGCGGGCCAGCGGAGTTTGGCTTTTCGGTTAGTTTACCGCGCGGGCGATCGAACTTTGAGCGAAACTGATGTCGAACCAGCACAACAAAAAGTTCGCGATGTTTTAGTAGAGAAATTCGGCGTTAGTTTGAGAAGCTAAAGAGGCCGCTACTCACTAATGGAAACCGCCAGGGAATGAATTCCCTGGCTCAAAGCTAAAGTCCTCTCAAGAGGACTAACAAGACTTACGGATTACAAGGTAAATTTGCCATTTTTAGCAAAGCGAAGAATCTCAAATTGTTGCAGTAAAACCGTCTCAAGTGCATAATTGCTAACTAATGAACTCTTCAGTCCTCTTGAGAGGACTTCAGCTTTGAGGCGGGGATTTCAACCCCTGCCGGACTAAATTTTTAACGTTAATTAAATTGTCACCAATGGCCGCAACATATCCCGAACCATAAAGGAAATATCGGGAAACTGCAAAGGAGAAATGCTCGCATCATCCCCAAGAACTACTATACTTTGATAACCATCTTGATTCGGCTCTCGAAATACGTGAAGTTGCCGATTATTAACATCCAAAACCCAATAATCAGCAATTCCAGATTGAGCATAAATAGTCGCTTTAATCCCCAAATCTGTTCTCAGCGTAGTATCGGCTACTTCAATAATCAGATAAACTTCAGAAGGAGTTGGATGATGGTCTTCATAGTAAAGTGGATCGGGTACAACTACAGCAATATCAGGTTCAGGTTCCGAGTAATCATTTAACCGAACAGGATCTTGCAGCCGCGCCAAAACTCGATTTCCCAAACGATTTT
The DNA here is from genome assembly GCF_013179805.1 of Microcoleus asticus IPMA8. Taxonomy (GTDB): domain Bacteria; phylum Cyanobacteriota; class Cyanobacteriia; order Cyanobacteriales; family Microcoleaceae; genus Microcoleus; species Microcoleus asticus. The sequence goes on from NZ_SRRZ01000032.1 coordinate 36,842, forward strand.
CCAGTAACTTCTCTGTGCGTTTCACCGCTGCACCATGTGCTGTTCCTTTTGCTGCCATTTTTACTATTTGTCCTGCCAATAATTCTACTCGTTCATCTTCCTCAAAAATACCAACTTCTGCCATGCGGTGATACTCTTGAACCGTCAACAAACGAAGGTCTAATAAAGTCATAGCAATCTTCTCCTATCTAAGAATCATCTCTGTTTACCCTCTTCCTCTGCGCCCTCTGCGACCTCTGCGGCTCATTAATCTTATTCTTAAAATTTTCGTTAAATCCTCTTACTCTTATTGTACAATAACTTTTAAACAAATTTATCTGAGGCTCAAAATCGTGACCAAATATGTGATGTGGGGAAGTTACTGCGAAGACGTTATCGAAAAACGCGCTCCGTTTCGAGACGCTCATTTAGCCGGATTGGCTAAGCAGAAGGAATCGGGTGTGTTAAGTACGATCGGGCCCACGAAAGATTTAACTAAAGTTTTTGCAATTTACGAAGCGGAAGATGAGGCGGCCGTGCGACAATTGGTGGAAGCCGATCCTTATTGGGTAAATGGGGTTTGGACTGAGTACGACGTGAAAGAGTGGATTCAAGCTTTTTGAAGGGGTTAGCAGGGTGAACATCTTAAGATTGGATGACAACGATTTAGTTCCAGTAGACTATGGCGATTTGCTGGACAAGATTTTAGAAGTTTTGCAGGGAAACAATCCGTTTAGCGTTTCGGGCGATCGGCGTCGTTTACTAATAGATATTGACGCGGTAGCTACTCAAATATCGAGTTTGAATGCGCCACCGACTTTGGGTTCTTTTGAACGCCTCGCACGTTCTGCTACTGTTAATTTTCCGGCGGAAGTGGAAACTAAATTTGGCAATCTAATTAGACAAATCCGACAATATGTGCGACAACATTTAGCCTCTGTTGTGGGTGGGAATGATGCTATTGAAAATTTCGTATCTAGCTTAATTGAGCCATTAGAATCACAGTGTTTTCAGGGAAACGGTAAAGAATTAGGTTTTAAATACGATTTTGCCAAATCTTCTCCTACCTCAGCAAAAAAGAAGCTAACTTTGCAGCGCCCAAATACTGTTGGGACATCGGCAATTTTGAAGCTGCATAAATTGACGATTACTGTGCGAGATTCAGACATCTTTCAACAACAACTGAAGGAGGGTTTAGAGAATTACATTGATGAAAAGGCTGATACAGAAAGCGATAAGAAAGAACTGCATCATCTGCTTGATGAGATGGTGCAAAATAAAAATTCTGATTTCCATAAGTTGCTCAAACTGGTAGACAAAGAAACTCTCGGTAAGCTGAATAAAGAAGCTAAGATTACCTATTTGGAGTATCTGCTAGAAAACATTCGCAATAGTAGCACAGATAGTGTGGGAATCGTCTATTTAGAAGACTTAGTCCGGCGGATTAGGTTGCTCGAAGCATACATTGGCGATCGCACAAAAGATGACGGCTATTATAATGTCAATTATGCTGGTGTCACTGTTAACTACAGAGATATGTTTTCCAGAGCGGAAGTCTTAGATGCACTTCCCATCATTCCGATTGTAGCAGGTTATTTAGGAGAAACCACAGACAGCCATTTGAACGAACGTAAATATATTTTTGGTTTAAAACTGAAATTTGGCAATGAAGTTCAAGCCCGCGGCGGTGAACCTGTATTTGATTATAACCTGAATTTGCTCAATCCTGAAAGTGAGGAACACAAAGCCGAATTAGCCGATAGTTACACTAGCGAAACCTTTATTCGCAAGGTATTAAAAATAGCATTATTGTACTATTTTGTATTTGCTTCTCTGAGCAATCCTTTAGCGCCGGATTACAACCCTGAATCTGAATTAACTTACGATCCTAGACAAAGCTTTGAATCAGTAATTTCTGTACTCAGAGGTTCTGATGAAGAAAAGAAAAAGGCGATATTTAGAGGAATCAAAAGAGGGCTAACTGAATATAATATAGAATTTAAAATCAACAGTCTCAAGCAATTCTTGAAAGACTTTATAGATAGGCAAACAATTTTGCCAACTCGCACAGAACCGCGACATATCAGCATCAAAAGAGGCATCCTCGAAGACATCGATAACGCTTTAACGACTGGTCGATTTTTCACTGATGTTCTGCAACAAAATCCCAAACAATCACTCCAGTATATCGCCGTCGAACAATCGAGCATCAACGAAACAGCTATCTGTCAGCTACCAGTCAATATCACAATCGAAGATGTCCGCTACTTCCCTACTGATGAATTCCAGAATTTCAGCATAGAATATAACATTAAGGACATCGATACTTTGCCTGTACTTTGGGTTCCTGAAAGTCTGATGAATGTATATAACAGCAGTTTTTCCAAGGAGTATAAATTGCTGTTGTTTCGTTATAACAATAAACGTTTAGACAGCAAGGACGGTTTGAAACCAGATGCAGCATTTGTTTACAAATTTTGTGTTTCGCTGCTGTCTTATATTTGCCTGCAAATCTTGTTACACAATCAGAAAAAGAATTTGTTTATTCCGATGGTGAGACTTCACGAAGGCGACCAGAATAACCCTTCGCCGTCGGAAAAGTTTATGGCTAACGTTTCTAAAACATTGTCTCATCTGTTTAGTGAAAAATACCGCTCGACTTCTCAAGGCTTTCGCGTCAAGCAAAAACCGAATGGTTACAGTATTCGCAACGGTTTGAGTTCCCTGTACTCAATATTGCCTAAAAAGTTTAAATTTCGGAATGTTTCACTATCTCCAGAGTTGGACAATTTAGCAATTATTGTCGTATCAAGTTGCGAAAGCGATGCAAGAAAAGGTAATAGCGATCGCTTTCAGAGAAAAACCTGTTTATTAGGCGAAGTTGCGGGAATTAAACGCCTATCAGAGGATACAATTCAAGTCGGAATGCTGAAAACTTTGTCAGAAAACTACAGCGTTCAACACCTTTACAGTCAGCCGTCAATCCTCGAAGATACTGTCAACCAGCTATATAAATATGGATATTGCAATTTCCTATATATTGCACAAGCACCTTATACGAGCACGCTGCATATTACCCAGACGGATGAAGATGAGGAATTGTTTTTCATGTCGAAAAGCTTAATCAAAACGTTGAAAGGAGAGCGAGAAGATATCAGGATTTATCCGGTATTTTTTGATAAATATTACGTCCGCAGTCCTAAACAACACAAGGGAGAATCTTTCTACATTCAGGATACAACGGAACTGGAAAGTTTATCAAAAGATCCCAGTCAACAAGCTGTGATGTTTTTTAATTTGTTTAATGGTATCAAAGTAGAGCAAGGGGAAAAGAACTTTTACAACGGTGTGATTTCTTACTCGACACTGTTGAATATATACGACGGCATTCTGGATGACCAAGATATTCGCCAAGGTCTGATGTACGATGGTGAAATTAAAGATACTTTACTGCACTATTTAACCATCTTCCACTTTTCTAGGTATGAAGCCCGTCAACAAATTAGTTTGAAACTCGATCCCTACGCTCATATTATCGGCGATGATTCAGTTGGTACTCTATCTGTGTTTAGTCATGGAGGCGGGAGTGCCGAGTTTAACTCGCTGGCTTTTTTGAATAAGGTAAGAGAAGTATTGAGCGTAACTGAGGGAGGTACAAAATAATGATAAGTGAAGATTTTGGACGGCTGTTTGAGGTTGGATTCAATATCGGCATTCTGGCATATATTAAAAAGGAAAAGCTAGCTCACAATTTTGGTAATTCTTACAGTCGGGATTTGCAGCATCTCAAATTGCCAAAGATGATGGCGGAAATAATCAGAGAAGCTAGTCTACTGAGTAGTTTAGATGCTAAAATAGCTGAAAAATGGAGCCTTTTTTTTGTCCAAAAAGGCTTTTTTGGTGGGTTAAATTTTTTCCGGGATTACGTCAAATCTACTGGCTGGAATTTGCAGCGATTAAAAATTTTGTACTGTCAGTGCAGTTTGAGTGATGCTAACAGTATCAGAACCTATAACAAGGGTGATCGAGAAGCATTTAAAGAGCTATTGTCTCAGTTAAAAACTGCCAAACCTAGTTTATCAGATGATGAGATTAACTTGTACATCCGCCGCTACTCGAAAAAAGGCGAGTTTTTGCAGGCTGATACGCTCATCTTTTTACAACAGGGGAATGATTTTAGAATTCTCTGCGTTGATTTGTCTGTGTTTTCTCCGACGCTAGCTTCCACACCGGAGGATCTCAATGAAATAGAGGTGATACGGAAATATTTGATGAGAGAAATTAGCTATTTGCGATCGAAAAGTGTGTTTTCTAATCTGCGGATGGATACCAGCACTTTAGGCGTGGATTTCTCGGAGGATTTAAAACGATTTTTTACAGCTTTTAAGTATAAGGATAAGGAAAGCACTAAGTTAATTCAGGCTGGTAGCTATGCTCACAGTTTCTATGGATTTCTACAACAAACGGGTATAATTTCAAGTGATGCTGAGGTTTTGTTTAATGTGGTTGGTTATGGCGATCGCAATATTAGCACAATTTCCCTACGCACGGACAAACTTAAGCTGTTAGCAACTTGTTCTGAAATTTACAAAAATGAATCTAGGAAGCAAGAAATCAGCGATGCTCGCAGCGAAGTTTTGGATGTGATTCAACTCAACGCGGCTCGCAGTTTCAAAGAAGGCAGAAAATTTGTCGATTCTCTGTTAGGAATTGGGAAAAATGCCACTGAACCTGTATGTCATACAGAGAAAATCGAGAATTTTGTTAATTCAATCGATATTATATCAGATAAACTGGCAGATGAATTGCAAATTGCTCGCGGTTTGCATTTGAGGAATGCTCACGCTGAATTGATTGTGAAAGCGCTTCAATCTGATGAAACTTATATCTTTTTGACGGGGAATCCGGGAATTGGGAAAACAACTGCGATCGCCAATTTTCTGAAAACCCATATTAATGACGGTTTCTTATTCTTATACGTCAGTCCCCGCAAGCAAGTAAACTTGGATATTATCGAAAAATTCCAAGATAAAAATACTGGTTTGCTGTGCGACGATCGTCTATTCTGTATTAACACAAACTCCGATGTTATCGCCAGCTATTCGGGAAAGCGTACAGTCAAGTATAGCTCGAATAGCCGCAAGGAAAACTTTGCACAAAAAACGGTTAATTTTCTCAAAGACAATCCAGAAAATCAGGCAAAAGAATACCACCAGCGACAAATTGCCAGAAAAAATGAAACCGTAATTGAACCAGCTAGCCTCAAAACTATGGGAGTGCTAAATAGCATTTGCAATGGAATTTATAGCCTGATCAACTGTCAAGCTTCTAATAATATTGTAGCTACGGTTTCCATCCAATCTTTGAGAATGAAAGAAAATCGACAAAGTACCCTAGATTATTTAGAACAGATATTTCAAGATACTTATAACAAACGGGATAAACAAGTCATCTCCACCAAGATGCAAGAAATATCCAGCCGCATCAAACATATCTTCATTATGATCGATGAAATCACCGGAGATGACGGTGGTGTTCTGTTTTTAGCCGGAATTGCCAACATGGTTAAAAATCATGAATTGCACAAGCCACAGCACGGTTTTAATACTAAAATTATTGTAGCAGATGCTTCGATTGTTGACTCGGATGTGGTTAAACAACACCTTGAAAACACATCTCAAGAACCGGATAAAATCTATTTCAAAAAAGTAGCTAAAAATTCGGATCTTATTGAACCTTTACAAGTCACTCCTTTTGAATTTAAACGGCTACCTGCAACGATAATCAATGCCAATTCCTACCCTGCCCGCAGTTTAGAGATAACTTACAAGGTATTTGTAGAAACTGTTAAATACAATGAAAATGCGTCTTTAAAGGAGGATAATGATTTAGTAAAACGGGTACAGTCTGAAATAATTCAGGATATCAATCAGCGATTGGTGGAACCTGGTGTCGAACAAATTATAGTCTATATTCAAAATAAGCGAAGATTGGCAGAATTGATTGATAAAATTCAAAAAGAACGAGAATTTAATCAGTTTGAAGATTATCTAGAAATTCATGCGAATATCTCGGAAGAGGAGAAAGCAAAAATACAGGAGTGCAAAGATACAGCTAAGGTAATCTTTATGACTGCATCGGGCAGTCGCGGGTTATCTTTCCCGAAAACTAAGCACATTTTAGTTGATATTCCGCGCTTCCAGATTGAAAAAAACCTGATGGAAGTCATACAGGTGATTTATCGGGGACGCGGGGAAGATGAGTCAGGTAAAACCCTTGATGGTGAAGACAAAGAATTGGTTTTTTACCTATCTGATACCGCAGTTTATTACGCTGATGATGCGGAACTTTCTCTGCAAGAAAGCAAGTTGAGTTTGTTGAATTTACTGCTAATTCTGAAGACGGCGGTGATGACGCGAATTTCGGGATACGGTTATTTAGGTAGGGAAAAGTTTTTGATGATTCCGATTGGCGGAAAGTCGGTTTCCGCAGTCGGGGATACATTTAGCAGCAAAATGGCTGCTCTAATTAAGACATTAAAGAGCGAGAGCCAGCGAGGAAATAGGTTGTTACAGGAGGTTTATACGAGTCTGGAACAGCTTTTGGGTCGCGGGGAGTTTGTTTTGACAAATTATGATAAGTCTCGTCAAAAGGGCGACTCCTATCTGGAAATGCGGGAGGATTTTAATCGTAAGTTTTTGGAGAAGTGTAATCCGCTGGATGGTTTGCTAAGTTATGATAATCTAGAGATTGGTCATGTTTGTGGTAGTTTGTTGGTAGTACCTCTAGCTAAGCAAAATTTGCTGGAAAACTACCAGATGCGGCTGCATCAGGAAATCAAGAAATGTGTAGATAATCAGTTGCTGCAAAAAATGTATCGGATCAGGGATAGCGAGTCGTACCCGGAGAATGTACGATCGGCTATAAGAGGAGGTGCGATCGAGTTATTGCAATTTATCAACAGCGATGTGGAGAAAACTCAGTATTTTGAAGAGCAGAGTCAGCAGTTCGATCGCTATTATGCCATACCACTGTTTGCTTTTGTCAGCGCTGAGGAAATGAAAGAGTATTTTGCTGACAGCAGGCTGGAAGAACCGGAAGACAGGCGGTTTCGGGATATTTTGTCGGCTTATGTGCGATCGATCTACCCTGTAGATAGTGTAATGCCGATCGGGCACAAGTATCAAGACTTTCCATTTATCGTGTTTAGAAGCTACAGTTTAGAGCAAAGTCGAGAAAAAATTTTTACAGATAAATATCTTTTAAGTTCCAACGAGTTGAACGTACTCAATTTAATTTTGTCGAAGCAGGTAAACTAGACCTCTTGCATTGCCAAGCTTTCAATTCCTTCAATAATCTGCGTTTATCTGTGTTAATCTGCCTTGCATCTGCGGTTTCTGTATCAATCAAAGACTTATGCAATGCAAGCCTACTGAAACTTGTAGGCTGCGTCAGCTAGCTGTCACCCCGCAGAGAAAATAAAACTCTTCCGGGGCACCCTACTTGCTACTTGCTAACTTCAAACGGCGTGTATTTTCCCCCCAAAGCTTCGACGATGGCGCGAGTATTAGCCGACATCATTTTCACATAAGAATCGCCCTCGCTTCCGGCCGCCCCTATCGAATCCGAATAAAGTTGTTGCGCCGCCAATTTCACCCCCGCTTCCTCCGCCACTGTTCTAATCAGTTGCGGGTTAATTGTAGTCTCGGCAAAAATAGCAGGAACTCCCGCAGCTTTCACCGATTCTACTAACTTTTGCACCGTTTGAGCGCTCGGCTGTTCCTCCGTACTAATCCCGATCAAACTGCCCGCACTTCCCAATCCGTAGGCGCGGCTGTAATATTGAAAAGCATCGTGAGTTGTTACTAATTCGCGCTTATTTTCGGGGATAGTTTTAATCTCTTGTTCGATCCAACTATCCAAACGTTTTAACTCTTCAGTAAGTTTCACAGCATTCTGCGTAAACTTCTCCCGATCTTCCGGCGACAGGTCGATTAGCGCATCCCGAATCGCTTCCACCATTTGAACTACATTTTCCACATTTCCCCAAACGTGCGGATCGGGTACGGTATTGCCTTCTTTATTCAGTAGCAAAGGCTTGACAACTTCCCCCACTGCTAATTTCCGCGCCTTAATTCCGGCGGCATTCATCATCCTAATTAATCCCGGTTCCAAATTGTAACCGTTATACAAAATTAAGTTAGCTTGTTCTAAAGCTTGAGAATCTTTTGGCACCGGTTCGTAAACGTGAGGATCTGTTCCCGGCTGCAAAATTCCTGTTAGCTGAATTTCGCCTCCCGCTACTCGATCGGTCAAATCCTCAATAATTGTGCTGGTAGCAACTACCTTGGGTTTAGCATCTGCCTCTGGAGAGAGGCGATCGCCCTGGGTTTGAGCGCAACTAAATAAACCCACAGTCAAAATGCCACAAGCAATAGTTCCGATCAAAAATACCTTGGACTTGTCCGATCCAGGGCCGGCGGTTTCAATCCCCGACTCACGGCTAAACTCTCCTTTATAAAGTTGCTTCACAATTGCCGTCGGTTTTAACTCACATCTTGCACCATTCTCAACAACCCTTCTCTGGGCGGGCAGGATGCCCACCCCACTAGAAAACTCACTCTTCGCTTCACAGGCATCTTGCCTGTTATTGAAAATGGTGGATATCAGTTTTAACCTACTTGAGATTTTCGCCGCCAAACCTATGGTTTGAGGGGTTTCGAGCTTGCACTGCCGCATTATCTACCTCTCCTGCGTTCCAGATTATTCCTATTTACCGATGATTTCATATTCTTTTCATTTTTACAGTAAACTTAATAAAAAGGAGATAGACTCACCGCCATGAATACCGCCGCCTTCCCCAACGAGACTCCTTGGTCTCAAATGGTTTGCCACCTCAAAGACAGCGCTACCGACACTGAAATTATCACTGTTAAGCACTTAGCAGTAAACTACCGCACGGTAGAAGCACTCAGAGATATCAATCTTTCTGTCAAACCGGGAAGGCTGACGGGTATTATTGGCCCCAACGGTGCCGGCAAAAGCACGCTGATCAAAGCAATGTTGGGCTTAATTCCCGCAGTTCGCGGCACTGTTACCTGGGGCGAAGAAGCGATCGCCGATCGACTCGAAACAGTAGCCTACGTCCCCCAGCGATCGCAAATTGACTGGAACTATCCCGCCACCGTTTGGGATGTCGTGATGATGGGAAGAGTCAGAAAAGCCGGATGGTTTCGCCGCTTCTCGGCAGCTAGCCGCCGCACCGCTGCCGATGCCTTAGAAAGAGTAGGCATGAGTGCTTACAAAGACAGACCGATCGGACAACTTTCCGGCGGACAGCAACAGCGAGTATTTCTAGCTAGAGCATTAGCCCAAGAAGCCGCTATTTTCTGCTTTGACGAGCCGTTTGTCGGCGTTGACCAAAAAACTCAAAATATCATTTTCGACATCTTCCACCAGCTAGCAAATGCCGGGAAAATTGTCTTAGTAGTCAACCACGACTTAGGCGAATCAATCACCAATTTTGACGATTTAATTTTGCTAAATACAGAACTGATTGCCGCTGGTTCCCGCCAAGAAGTGCTAACACAAGAAAACCTTTACCGCGCCTACGGCGGACAAGTAATGTTCTTTGCCGGACAAGCAGCTTAATTAGCCAGCAGTCAATCGATTTTAGATTTTAGATTTTAGATTTTAGATTGGCCCCACGGATAGATGCGGGGGCTTGAGGATTTTCGATTTTCGATTTTGGATTGATTCGACGGATAAATCACGTGGCGGGTACCATCAAGAAATTCTTGGTCATTAATCTAGGAGTTACACTGTTGAACGCGGTTTATTTGATAATCTTGGGTTGGGCAACGATAAATCTCGGCTCAAACTCACATCTTGCACCATTCTCAAGAATAGGCAAGATGCCTGTTCCACAAGGAAATTCACTCTTTGTGGAACAGGCATCTTGCCTGTTCATAAAAAGCTTATTGAGAATGGTGCAACATCTCAGATCGAACCGGGTTGCTTTGGTTGTTAGTCATTAGTTAACTGTGATTTGATAATTTTATGATCCAAACCTTAATTGAGCCGTTGCAGTACGGATTCATGCAGCGATCGCTCGTAATTGCCATTCTTGTCGGCATCGTCTGCGCGATCGTCGGCAGCTACCTAATGGTACAGCGGTTGGCTTTGCTCGGAGACGCCATCAGCCACTCGGTTTTGCCCGGATTGGCGATCGCATTTATCCTCGGAGCAAATATCTTTATCGGCGCCTTCATTGCCGGAGTGTTGAGTACAGTAATCATAGCTTGGATCAAAGCTCGATCGACAATCAAAGAAGACGCGGCAATGGGCATCGTATTTTCCGCATTCTTCGCCCTCGGCATCACCCTAATTACGATCGTCCAAAAAGATAACAAAATCGACCTCAACCACTTTCTTTTCGGCAACATCCTGGGAGTTACTGCCGAAGATGCGATCGACACAGCCGTCATTGTCGCCGTAGTCTTAGTAGTTGTAGTATTGTTTTACAAAGAACTGCTATTTTACACATTCGATCCATTAGGAGCACAAGCAACAGGTTTGCCAGTAAACCTGCTCAACTTCGGACTGATGGTACTCATCGCCCTCACAATAGTTGCCAGCCTCAAAGCTGTTGGCGTAGTGCTAGTTTTGTCCCTATTAATTACACCCGCAAGTACCGCATATCTCCTAGTCACTCGCCTGCACCAAGTAATGATTTTAGGCGCAATAATCGGAGTTATTTCCAGCATTAGCGGAATGTATCTCAGCTACTTTTATAACTTACCATCTGGGCCCGCAATCGTTTTAGTTGCATCGGGATTATTTGTGCTATCATTGCTGTTCAGTCCCACTCAAGGAATCCTCACCCAGCCGCGCACACACTCCGGCCAAATTCCTCCAATATGGCGAGAATTAAAAAATTTAACCAAAGGCCGATAGCAAGTAAGTTTGTAGTAACGCTTCAGCGCCGCCCCTCCCATTGTTAATAAGAATCTTCGTTAATCTCCGTGGATGTGCGGTTCAAAAAAGCCTCTCGAATTAATCCGCGTAACTGCGAAGCGGCGACACCATCTCGATTTTGTAAAAAGGGTTTTTTTTAGGAGTGCCAGAAAGCAAGAATGGGATGATACCGAATCGGGCGATCGCAACTGCGAACTATTGCTCAAAAAAACTGTACAATAACAAAAGTTAAATTTTCACGCAAACAGATCTACTAAGTTAAAAAAACATGACAGTTAAAGTAGGAGACACCGCCCCCGATTTTACCTTACCATCTCAAACTGGCACATCAGTCAGCCTCAAAGATTTTAAAGGTAAAAAAAACGTCATAGTCTACTTTTACCCCAAAGACAACTCACCCGGATGCACAACCCAAGCTTGCGCTTTTCGAGATAGTTACGAAGTCTTCAAAGACGCAGGTGCAGAAGTAATAGGAATTAGCGAAGATTCGCCACAATCGCACCAGGAATTTGCCACCAAATATCGGCTACCATTTACACTGCTGAGCGATAGTGGCAACAAAGTGCGGCAATTATACGGAGTTCCAGCTACACTGTGGATTATGCCGGGTAGAGTAACTTATGTCATTGACCAAGAAGGCGTTGTCAAGCATATTTTTGACTCGATGTTAGACTTCAAAGCACACGTTGCAGAAGCACTCAAAACTTTAGAAACCATCAAAAGTTAGATGGATTTGCTTAAATATATTGTTTGTAGTGAGGACGAAAGTCCTCATTGTCTAAACAACCAAGAAAAAACTAAATTCGTGACTGCGAAGTAACGGTTTGTAGTGAAAACGGGAGCTCTTAGACTATAGATTTTCCCGTACCCAATTTTTAAAAGCTTGAATAGCGCGGGTTCTGCCAGAAACTTGACTCTGCTGGGTGTACTGATTCACCAGTTCGACAATCGGGATATTGGGGAAAGTGGGACTCATATCAGACTCAATATATTGTTCGGCTTGCAAGACGTTGATTTTTAGCCCTCGCCGTGCGTATCGCCAAAGTTCCGGTACTCGTAGAATTTGATAATTATCCAACTGCGTGCGAGAGGTGAGATCAATTTCTATAGCTAAATCTGGGGGCGGATCGATACTCATATCGAGGCGATTTTTACCGATAACGGCTGCTTGATTTTGAATGTAAAAACAGGTATCCGGTTCGACAGCCTGACTCATGCGTTCATTTTTCAACGTTGTCGAACCCAACGACTCAAATGCTATTTGTCGTACTTCCAACAAAATTTTTACCATGTCGCCAATAATTTCCTTGGCTTTTTCATGTTCGGGCAGAGGAACCATAATTTCTAACCGTCCGTTACTATAGGAAAGTCGGGAAGCACGACGTTCTCCTAATTCCGCCAAAATACTTTCAAATTGTTGCCAGTTCACATCTTCAACCAGTAATTGCTGACCCGGTTGAATCTTCAATTGTCTTAACTCCAATAGCATAATTGTTCATCCATTTTCTCTAGGAAATATCAGCAACGTCCTTACTACGAACCATTATCTAAAAAAACTAAGAAAGGACTAAAGTCCTTACTACGAACCAGGAGTTTGTAGTGCGGGCTTTAGTCCTTTTTTGCTAACGGGTTGCAGCCATTAACAATTAGCACTCAGCAATTATCTAGCTTTTCGCAACACTCGATTTTTCAGATGTAGCGCTTTCGGCAGTTTTGCCATTTTTGCTATTACCGTTACCGTTGCTGTGGCGCGGTTGGATAACTCCATAGCCACCGTGACTCTTTCGTTCGTAGAGTACGTTAATTTCGCCTGTTTCCGCATTACGGAACATATAGAAATCGTGATCGATAATCTGCAATTGTTCCAAAGCTTCTTGCACAGTCATTGGAGGCATAGCAAAATACTTAGTCCGCACCACCTCAGCAGGAAGTTCGGGAGTTCGATCGCCAATCAGATCCGCTACTACAGGATGTTCATCAACTACCGTAACCGTTTTGGGACTACTCTGGGTCTTATTGTCGTGGCGTTTTTCCTTAAATTTCCGCAGTTGACGAGCTATCTTGTCGGCAACCAAATCGATGCTGGCATACAGGCTTTCCGTGCTTTCCTCAGCCCGAATCACGCTGCCGTTAGCATAAATAGTTACCTCAGCAGTCTGCTTAGGATTGATCCTGGGGTTACGAGCCACCGATAGATGTATGTCCACTTCAGTAGTCAAAGTTTGAAAATGGCTAACTGCCTTTTCAACCTTTTGATTGACGTACTCGCGAATCGCATCGGTGATTTCTATATTCTTACCCTGGATAACAAGCTTCATAGAGCTCCCTCCCTTCTGTAACGTGGGTATAGTTTATACAATAGCACTATGTATTCTAGAAAACACTTATCTTCCAAATCTTTTTTTATATGTTGACAATTCTTGATTTAAACTGCGCCAATATTCCGTAAAAACACTATTGATTTTTTGCATGATTTCTCCTCTCATCCCTCAACAGTTAAATGCACAACCCTGCTTGCTCCTAAATTGGGGACAAGTACCCTACTCCCAAGCTTGGGAAATCCAGCAAAAACTCGTGCAAGAACGCCGCGACAAACCAGATTTGCCAGATGTCCTGATTTTGCTGGAACATCCGCCGGTTTACACTTTGGGACTGGGAGCCAAGCTGGAATTTCTGAAATTTGACCCAAGTCAAACTGGGCCGGAACTGCACCGAGTTGAGCGGGGCGGCGAGGTGACTTACCACTGTCCGGGTCAATTGGTGGGGTATCCGATTTTAAATTTGCGCCGTCACCAACAAGATTTGCACTGGTATTTGCGGCAGTTGGAGGAAGTGCTGCTGAGGGTGCTGGAAGTTTGCGGGTTGAAGGGTTCGCGGGTTCCCGGTATGACTGGAGTTTGGGTCGATGGGTGCAAAGTAGGGGCGATCGGCATTAAAGTCAGCCGCTGGATTACGATGCACGGTTTTGCTTTAAATGTTTGTCCGGATCTCGCCGGTTTTGGGCAAATTGTACCTTGCGGGATTCCCGATCGACCAGTTGGGAGTTTAGAGCAGTTTATCCCCGGAATTGAGGTCGATCGAGTTAGGGCGATCGTGGCGGCTGAATTTGCAGAAGTTTTTGGAGTGGAAATAGTGCGATCGAATGTGTAGTGTGCGTTCCCCATCGCAGGTGAAGTAATGCGGATTTTAACCCGTTACTGGAAATAATAATTTTTCAGGGCGATCGCCCTTTCTTGAGTGAAGTGCGATCGCCCTGAAATTATCAAAAACATCAGCCTTAATTCTCCACCCAATCACTTAAAAACTCCAGACTAAGGATGCTAAATATCGAATCGAATTAACGCGGCCGTGTTTGCGAGACTTGGGGGTATTATAGAGATAATTTTAACGGTCTGTACTTACTGACTCAAGAATTGAGAGAATTGGTGGTATAATTCGCGGTTGCGGGCTTCTCTAACCTTAGAGAGAAGCAAGACAGATGCAGAAATACGTCCTCAGAGTTTTGCGATCGCCCCTAGCGTCAGGTACGATTCTTGTTAATCATTGCGCTCCGCTCAAGAGAAAAAATTTATGTCAGATATGTCCGGTCAAGACCCCTCGGAAATTAAAATGGCGACGGTTGATGAAGAAGAAAAAGGCGCAACGTTTAGCGGTACGGTCATCCTTGCTATCGATGTCGAGGGTGCTGGGGAAGTCCTTTTCTTCAGAGACTTTTTGATTGAAGATTATAAAGGCGAACTTACCGCTTATCTGGCAACAGATGGCAATATAACGAAAAGCATTGATTTAGGCGAACTTAAGCATAAGAGCAGCAGCTTTAAGCTGCCAATTCCGCTGGGGACGGATACATCACCCTACAATACAGTCGTGCTGCGCGACGAAAAAAGCAAGAAAAAAATTGTGACGATCGAGCTGTAAAATTTGCAATTTAGCTCGTAGTTGAGCCAAATTCGTTAGCGCAGCCCTCGAAGAGGATCGCCCTTTTTTTTCCTCAAGTGCGATCGCTCTTAAATTAAGGTGCGTCACTTTCGATCTAACAGTCCAGTTGTAAAGTGATGCACCCTAATTTTTAAAACGGAATCGGATCGTAGTCGGGATTGTCAGCTTCGTTAGACGAACCCGACTGGCGATCGGACTCAGAATTTGACGGCTGATGCGAGTTCCAATCCGAACTAGACGTGCGGTTAGCGCCACCTGGAGCGCTGTTAGGACTGCGGCCTCGCGAACTCATAGGAACTACGTTGCTCGGCACATTAGCAGGCGCGCTGTCGCGAATTTGAGCCGGTTCGGGGGCGGTTCTACTTGGGGGAGCAGCAGTCATTGCATCGGCGCCGACACTGTAAATCCTTTGAGCTGTCAGTTCAGCGCGCTTTTCTTTAATACCGTCTCTTTCGATCGTATTCATGCTCAGCCGTCCCTCAATAATCACGCGATCGCCCTCGTGGTATTTCTCGTGAATTTCTTGAGCAAAATTTCCCCATCCTATCACTTTCAAATGTTCTGGCGGATCTTCCGGTTTTGGGCCTGGAAACTGCACCAGCATCTCAGCGATTTGAAGTTGATTGTCAGGAGTATAACGGAGTTGCGGTTGTTGAATTATTTCCGCCATCAAAATGCAGCTATTCATCTGTTATCTGTGCGTAATTGGGAATTGGATAAAGAAGGAAGAGAGAAGAAGGGAGAAAGAAGAAGGAAGAAATAGCTATTCGTGTACCGATGACTTGCGTGTCTTGCTTGTGGTAGTTGCAAATTGGTAATTGCAAATTGGTAATTACTGATTTTTTGGCGCTCTTCGCTATTAGTTGTCACCGATTACCGATTACCGATTTGCAAATACCAATTATCCGTTACCAAATTTATCTTGGCGAACCGCCGCCTCAGCTTGACTGACAAAATCGTGAACGAGGGCGCGGTACTCCTTCAAAGTTTCAGATACCCAATCTCGATCCTCGCTGTTGGCGAAGATATGAACGGTCGGTTCACTAGCATCGGGCAAAACTAATACCCAATTGTCGTCGCTGTAGTTAAAAATCTTCACTCCATCTACTAATTCTAAACGATCGGGCGAATGAGTTTCTACTAAATGCCGCATCAGCGAACCCTTGACCGTCCAAGGACAGCGGACGCTGTAACTGCGGTGGGTGACGCGGGGAAGTTCGGCCTTGATCTGTCCGAGCGATCGCTCCTGAATCGTCATCATTTCTATCACTTTAGCAATGCAGAACATTCCGTCAAATCCGGGATGCAATTGCGGGAAAATAAAACCCATAAGACCGCTGCCGCCCAAAACCACATTCGGGTTCCTGTTAGCGGCTTCCATCAAAGCAGTTGGGTTCGCCTTCGTGCGGATTACCTTGCTTTGATAGCGGCGGGCGATCGCCTCCACCGCAGAAGAGGCATTCACCGGCACTACTACTGTACCTTTGGGTTCAGAAGTCAGCATCAAATTTACCATCAACGCCGTCAGCATTTCCCCGCGAATGGCTATCCCAGACTCATCTACCAAAATGAGCTGTTCGCCGTTAGCCGACACCTGCACTCCAAAATTAGCGCTGAGTGCTTTCACCACCCGGCCGAGTTGGTCGAGCAAATATTCCCGTTCGCCGTTGCTCAGAGAAGTCTGCTTGAGACTCGCATTGAGCACCACCGCATCGCAGCCGAACTTAGCAAGCATTTGCGGCAGAATTGCTCCGGAAACTGCGTAAACGTAATCGATTACCACCTTAGTATTGCTGTAGCGTATTGCCTCAACATTCATCTGCCGCTCAAAAATGCGGTTGTAAACGTCGAGAGCTTGGTTAAAGTACGACATCTCTCCAATTTCGGGAATTAGAGCCCGCCGCAAATCTTCCTTAAAATAAGCGCCCTCGATTTTTTTCTCAGCAGCTTTAGTAATATTGATGCCTTTGATATCGAAGAATTCAATTAAAATGTGGTCGGATCGATCGGGCGAAATGCGAACGTGAATGCCGCCAGCAACCGATAGCGTAGACGAAACCGTGCGCGCGATCGGAATTGCCGTCGATTCCAAATTGACCACATTAATTCCTACCGACATCAAACCTGCGATCAAAGACCTCGAAACCATCCGCGAAATGCTCCGCTGGTCGCGAGATACCGATACCGAAGTCCCGGGTTTCAAAGTCGAGCCGTAAGCTGCGCCCAATTTCACCGCGAATTCCGGGGTAATATCCACATTTGCCAGCCCTTGAACGCCGCGCTGACCGAACAAATTCCGCTTAGCTTGTTCTCCCCAAATTAAATTTTGATTTAACAGAGCGCCGGATTCAATATTTTTGCTCGGCCAGATGCGCACGCTTGGCCCCACTTGCGCTTCTTCTCCCACAATCGACATAGAACCGACGATCGCACCTTCCAATACATGAGCGCGCCTGTCTACGCGGGTGCTCCGGCAAATCACGCAGGCCCTAAGGTGAGCGTCTTCGCCGACAATTGCTCCGTTCCAGACGATGGGACGTTTGAGGTTTGCATCGGCGCCGACTGTCACGTTATCTCCGATCACCGTACCGGCATCGATTTTAACTCGGGCTCCAATCCGACAATTGCTGCCGATCATCGCCGGTGCTTCGACGATCGCGCTATCGTCAATAAAAGTATTCTGACCGACCCAAACTCCCGCTCGAACTTGGTTGTAGTAAGTCAAATCCAGTTTGACCTTTCCCCGCAGCGCGTCGTACTGAGCTTCCCGGTAAACATCAAGCTGGCCGACATCGCACCAGTAACCCTCGGCGATGTAACCGTACATCGGCTCGTTTTTTTCCAGCAGCAAGGGAAACAAGTCTTTCGAGAAGTCGCACTCTTTATTTGCAGGCAGGTAGTCCAATACTTCCGGTTCTAAAATGTAGGTGCCGGTATTGACGGTATCGGAAAAAATTTCACTGCTAGAAGGCTTTTCCAGAAAGCGGTTGATGCGGTAATTTTCCTCGGTAATCACGACCCCGAATTCCATCGGATTGGGAACGCGAGTTAAAATTAACGTGGCTTTTGATTGCTTGCTGCGGTGAAATTCGATCGCTTCCGTTAAGTCGAAGTCTGTGATGCTGTCACCACTGATGACCAGAAAAGTTCGATCGAGCAATTCAGCAATATTTTTGACGCAACCAGCCGTACCCAGCGGTTGGTCTTCCTCCACAGCGTAAGTCATTTGAACGCCAAACTCTGCCCCGTCAGTAAAATATTCGCGCATGACATCGGGAAGGTAGTGCAGCGTAGCAATAATTTCCGTAATCTGATGCCTTTTTAGCAAATTGATAATGTGTTCTGCGATCGGGCGATTGAGAATCGGCACCATCGGTTTGGGCAAATCGCACGTCAGGGGTCTGAGCCTCGTTCCCGACCCCCCAGCCATCAGCACTGCACGCATAAAATCCTCCTTGCTTAGAAAGCTCTCTACCGTCATTGTCCGCTAGAAAAAGTTTGCCTGCTGTAATTCGCGGGCCGCCGGCTATCAGTTCTTAGTTAAATATCTTCGAGTAGTTACACCTCTGGGAAATCCCGATCGACCAGGCCGTCTCCCAACAGCAACCGATTTCAACCGCATTAGAACTTGCGGCGCCGCACCAATCCCCCGGTCGAGTTCGGATTTGTAGGGGATGTTGGGTAATACCAGTTTAAAAAAAGAATGCAACTGTAGGTCAGCTCCAAACCCTTATCTCATCAGTCATTCCCAATTCTTTAATTCTTCAATTCTTCAATCTAAAATGGTATACGTCCTCAGAATCATCGACTTTTGGCAGAAGTCCCTTCTTCTGCTTGCTCGGTGAAAGCTATTTTGGGGGTGTTATTTTTAAGTTTGTGACCGGCGGGGATTTTGAAGTCTCTTTCTGAAGGTGGAATTGCTACAGGTATCGGTGCGGCTTGGCGTCTGATAAATGATAGATTAAGAGTAGCGCTTTGACTAGCTGACCCAAAATCCTATCCATTGCTTAGGGGTTTTTTAAATGAGTACGTTAATTAGCTTGGCATTGCTAGTCGCTTACGGCGGCGGTATTTGGAAATTTTGGAATGGTTTCGATCGCACTAACTTCGACAGAAGTTTTACAAATCGCCTGAAGCTGTCCCTGCTCTGGCCCGCGTTAATTTTTAATAAGCCTTACCGCCAAAACTTTACAAAAGCTCTCAAAGCTTCTAAAAGGTAATTCAAGAATGTCTAAAAAGTCGGATCGCCCAGTGGCGGGTCAGGAGCAGACTTGGTTTGCTAAAGGAAAATCAGATAGCTGGCAAGTTTTACTGTCGCAAGTGGCCTCTCGGTTCGATCGCGAATACCGAGGAGAAGCTTTCGCTTTACCCGAAGAAGTCGAATCAATGCCGATTTTCTTGGAATCAGTCGCAGGAACTCTCCAAGCAAAAACAGTTTCTCCCTTCTGGAAAATTGCCAAACCTCAAAAAAATCAGCGCTGTTTAGACATTGGCTGCGGAGTCAGCTTTCTCATCTACCCTTGGCGGGATTGGGAAGCATATTTTTACGGTCAAGAAATCAGCAGCGCAGCGCGAGACGCTTTAAACGCTCGCGGCCCTCAGCTCAATTCTAAGCTGTTCAAAGGCGTAGAATGGGCCCCCGCTCACCAGTTAAATTACGAAGAGGCTCAGTTCGATTTATGCCTCGCTACAGGCTTTAGCTGTTACTATCCCATAGACTATTGGAATATTGTTATGGGAGAAGTAAAGCGGGTACTAAAACCGGGCGGCCATTTTGTTTTTGATGTCCTCAATCCCAATTCTCCTCTAGCAGAAGATTGGGCTATTTTGGAGACTTATCGAGCCGGAGAAGTATTTTTAGAGACAATAGAAGATTGGGAAAAAATGATGAAAGCTGCTGGCGCTAAGGTAGTAAAAAAGCAAAGTGGCGACTTATTTCAAATGTATAAAGTTCAATACATTTGAGAGGTTAAGGTAATAGGTAATTAGGTTTGCAGTCAGGACGACCGCCGTCAAAAGTCCGGGTCTGGCAGACGACAAACAATTTGATTATCAGTTAAGAAAGTAGGGTGCGTCAGCAAGTAGAAATTTGTTTGAGAACTAACAAATATCGAAGCTGACGCACCCTACTAACTACTAACTCACAATAGTGAAGCAAGCAGATTGGATATTACCAATTACCGATTCCCAATTAACCATTAGCCATTAATTTTCGGTAGCGGCGGGAGAGGGCGTAGCTTCCGGCGACGGCGACGGTGACACTTCGGGGGCAGGAGATGGCGCAGCTTCCGGCGACGGCGACACTTCGGGGGCAGGAGATGGCGCAGCTTCCGGCGGGGACACTTCGGCGGGCTGCGGTTGAGGAGAAGGTGACTGTTCGGCGGCTGGTTTCGGTTGAGGTGAGGGCGAGGGTTGGGCCGCGGGCTTTTGTACCGGCGGCGAGGTTTGAGCCCCAGGCTTCGGTTTGTTTGACGGGGCCGGCGGCTTCTCAAACTGCGGTTTCACTTCAGCAGGCGCTGGGGAGGGCTGCTGGTTTGTGGGTTTGGGCCCTGTCGGGGTTACTGTTGGCCGCTGCTGGCCTGCTGGGTTGGGCCTGGTTGGGGCGGTGGATGGGGTGACAGGAATGCCGCTGCAAACTTTTTCGTCGTATTTAAACGGGATAGCTACTTGGTAAAGCTTGTGCGTGCTGGCAGCAGAAAATGTTAGAGAAGGGTTAATAATCGCAGTTTTAGCAGCATTGTCGAGAATGCCGTAACCCGTCGGGACGATCGCTTGAGGCTCGGCCTTGAGCAAACCTTGAGGGCTGACAACTGCTCCGAAAACTGCTACTCCTTCGAGTTTTTGCGAGCAAGCTGCTAGGGGATAAGGGACATTAACAGGAGTCGGCCCCGTCATTTCCAAGTCAGGATAAGCCTTTTTGAATCTCTCAAACAAAGCAACATAGGTATTTGCAGCCGCAAGCTGTGTCTCTCTGTCGGTGGGTAAGTTTGAACTCGGTTGGCCGGACTGTCCTAGCTGTCGCTGTCCCTCTTCAAATTGTTGCCTCTTGATTCTTTCTTCGGGAGTTTCTGCGATGAGATTCCTTTTATTGGGATCTTTTTGAGTCAACTTTGGTACTCCATCGGGTCCCACATTCCTGCCAGCAATTGGGAATTCTGGGGTAAAGACTGGAGCTCCGTCTGGAAATAGTGGGAGTCCGCCTCTACTGGCTATGATCTTTTTGAGCGTCTCTGCTTCATCTTCCGAGGCGCTGCCGGGAAGCTGGGGCACTTCTGTCAAAGATGGTGGCGGCGGGATATTGCGATCGAAATTACCGGGCAAGGGCGGGAAAATCAAACCGCTGGGAGGTACTGGCGGGACGAAAGTGGGTGTTGGCTGGGAGGGGGCTCTGAATGTTGGGGATGGAGTTTTCGGAGGCGGCGGGGCTGTTGGGGCGGCAGAGGGCGGGAGAGGGGCATAAG